>NZ_RRYW01000002.1 GCF_014861365.1 Psychrobacter sp. FME6 | reverse complement strand
TGCCGCCTTGTCTCTTGTCACGCCAGATATAGCGATAGATGCTCATGTGACTAATACCACCATGAACTCCGGCTATTTGTTCAGGACTCCAGCTGTCTTTTAGCTTGTCTGTAACCCAACACCAGATATCAGTAATAATAGTGACGGCGTTGTTTGCTCGTCTGTCACAAGCCTTGTTATGAGCATGATTAACCCGATAACCTCGAAGGCTTTTATTGCGTCTGATCTCTCTTGATATGGTGCTGGGACTTCTGCCTAATGCTCGAGCTATAAATTTAATACTATGTTCTGCCCCTATCAGGGCATAAATCTGGTATCGTTCCCCTAGGCTTAGATGTGTATAGTTCATGGTTGCAATCTCACTTTGGCGGTGGATAAAAACTTTGATGCTAGCGCATCTAGGTCTTTTTTTCACCTCGCATTTGGTATTGCACTTCATGTGTTAATCTAAGATTCATTTAATGTTAGGGGAGAAACTGATTAAATCGGTTAAAGGAACTACGCACCCAGGCGTGCAGAGCTTAACTAATCCAGATGCATACAATAGTGCAAGAACTGGATCTCCAGTTTGGGATTTTGGTTGGCATTATGGTGTTTGGAGTAAAGGTAGACACCGTGGTAAAATTGACGCTTTTGCCCATACTGGGGTCGCTTATATTAGGGGCTGTATAGAATTGGGAAATAGTTGAAAAAAATAAGCAACGCCTTACACTCTTGTTTACCACAACAATGAACCGCCCCGACTTTATCGGAGAGTGATTTACTTGAGTCAGGCAGCGATGCCTGACAGGATTAAACTATCATAATACCGCTTTTCAAACTCAAAGGGTGACACATATCCAATCGTGCCATGTAAACGGGTTTTATTAAACCAGTCTACCCACTCAAGGGTTGCCAGTTCAGCATCGTTCACACCGTGCCATTGCTCTTGTAGATACTCAATCACCTCGGACTTATACAGACCATTGACCGTTTCAGCTAAGGCATTGTCGTATGAATCGCCTGTGGTGCCGACCGAGGCAATGATGCCAGAGTCCTTCATCTTATCTGTGTAGCGAATGGATAAGTACTGAACCCCGCGATCACTGTGATGAATGACATCTTTGGGATTGTTTCTATCTGTTATCGCTTGATTTAATGCTGCCATCACCATATCGGTATTCATGCGACTCGATACTTTCCAGCCGACGATAGTGCGAGCAAACACATCAATGATAAAAGCGGTATATACCCAGCCGCTTGTCGTCTTGATATAGGTAAAGTCAGCCACCCATAGCTGATTAGGGCGATGCGCATTGAAGTTGCGATTAACCAAGTCATCAGCGCGCTTCTGATCGTCACGGCTGTTGGTGGTAGTCTTACCCTTACCACGCCAAACGCCTTGTAAGCCATGCTGCCTCATTAAACGCTCTACGGTGCAACGAGCAACCTTTAACCCGTCAGATTTCATCTGCTGCCATACCTTACGGACACCATAACGGCATTTACTGTCCTGCCAGATGCGTTTAATCTCACTGATATAATAGTCGTCATGTTGACTGCGTAATGAGCGCTTTTCAGGGCAGCTCTCCAAGTCTTTAGCACGATAATAGGTTGACGGGGCAATCGGTAATACTCTACAAATTGGCTCGATCCCATAAAGATGTTTATTGTCGTCGATGAATTGAATCATGGTTTTAGTCAGCGGCCCGTCTCCGCCTGGGCGAAAAAAGCCGCAGCCTTGCGTATAATTTCATTAGCTTGTTTAAGCTCTTTATTCTCGCGTTCAAGCGCTTTGATGCGCTCTTTGTCACTTTGCGCTTGCACTGAGGCAGGAATAGTTTGATCGATGTGCTTTTTATGCCATGATCGTAAGGTTTCAGGTGTGCAGCCAATCTTAGGGGCAATGGCTTAAATGGCTGACCATGTGGAGGGGTAATCGCTCGACGCTTCAATCAGCATGAGAACGGCGCGTTCTTTCATCTCAGGAGTGTAGGTTTGTTTTTTCATTGTCGTATTCTCTCAGAATATTAAGTCTCCGACAATCCCGGGGCGGTTCAAAGACTTATGACGAGATGTCTGAAGAAGAAAGAAGGTTGCAACAAAGTACAGCAAAAATCAGGCATACCTAATGTATCTTAAATACAAGGGATCTACAGTGAGAATAATAATCACTCTTTTTTTCATTTTTGTATTAGTATCATGCACAAATAACTACGGTGATACTAATACAAACGATGATGCTATCAATAAAACTGATATTAAAAATGACAATACAGTCATAACGAATATTGAAAACAGCTCTCTCTTAGAGGATAACAGTAACCCGCTTATTTTTAATAAAATAAATCCATCCATAGTCTATGATAATAGTCAGGATAAAATTGACATTAGACATGATAATACTGCCATCTCTATCAACCTATTTGGTGATGATGAGTCTGATTTAACCTTAATAATGAATGGTAGCGTTGTCAGCAAAGGGTTTGATGGGCGTTTTAATTATACTTATGAAGTAGATTTAAAAAGTGCATTAAAGAGAATTAGTGTTTTCTCTAATGATGCTAATAGGCAAATTTTGATATTACCTGCGACAACAGAAGAATATCTGACATACAACGCTATTCTGTTTGATGATAGTGGATTTTTACACACTTATATGTTTGAAATAGCTGAATGGCATTGTGGGGGTATTGAGTCGATAACTGCAAATACTAAAGCCGACGCTAACGCCATTAAAGTTATAGATAATACAGGTAAGAGTTGTAGCACCCATATTTATCTGATTGATGGGGAGTACATAAAGGAAGATCCTAAATCATTTTCTTTTACAGATATTGTAGAAAAGCATGAGAAAAAAACACATAAGATCTTCACTTTTGATATCAATGGAGATGGCATTGATGATAAAGTTATTACTCATATTAATAAATTAAATTCAAGCGGAAGTGGCTATCAAGGAAACGACTTGGTCGTATATTTAGGAGTGCCTAATGATAAATATATGCTGAGTTTAAATAGTATTAATTATACTGAAGATGGGTTATTTTACTTCAGCAGCCTTTCCCCGCGCACTAATAGTACAGGCTTTATTTTATCAACATATTTTGGTAGTCGAGGCTACCCATATAAAGACTATTACTTTACATTAGATAATGATGAATGGAAGATTGCAAAAGTAATAGTGAAGGGGTATATGGGTAATAATGCGTTTTATTGCGAACATCTAACGGATTATAATGTATCTAGCCCTACCGCTGAGCCAGAAGATTTAGAGGTTCAAAATTCCGAAAATGATATCCTTGGTCAATGTCCTTCGCCTCCTACTAAATATACTGTCATATCAGAGAAAGCAGAGATACTAACAGAGGATTTTGAGTCTAGATCATCACCAAATTACTATATTAAAGGTGATTCGATTGAAGCCGTCAACCAAAATGAAGATTGGGTACAAGTATCTTATAAAAATGGTACTAAATTTGGTTGGATCGATAAGCGTGATTTGACACCTATACCAAACTAGCCCGAGGCAAAAGCTTTCATTATATACTTTGACTATAGTAGCTAATAGAAAGATTAAACCAAAAAAAAGCCAGCCACCTAAGTGACTGACTTCTTTAACAATATTTGGTGGAGATGGCGGGAGTTGAACCCGCGTCCGCCAGCATTACGCTCATGAATCTACATGTTTAGTTTCTGTCTTTAGTTTTAGTCCGCACCGATCCGACAGTCAGGATGGATTGGACGATTCTCTACTTTTGAACCCAAGCAATTGAGACAATCACTTGTGGCGAGCCTACATGCGGACGCTTCAACTTAGTTGACCAACTGTAGGTGATCAGCAACCAAGTAAGCAGGGTTTAAGCTGCTAGAGCGTAAGTTTCGTCGTTTGCGACTATAACAATATATGTTGGATTAACGAGAGGACATATACTCTCGACATGCATCATTGAGTTTCATCACCAGCGTCGAAGCCAGAACATCCCCAATAAGACTGGCTATTATATACGATATATAGCTCAGGTTTCAAGCTGTAATAAGCCCCTATTACATTACGTTACAGCCTATTGGGCTAAGCTAAAACTTTATTTAGCCACTTACCGATATTTTGAATCTGCGGCATACAAACCTGATGTGCCATCGGATAAGTATGATAAACAACATTATAGCCCTTCTCTGATAGTAGCTGCTGCGCCTGTTCACCCAAAACAGAAGGAACGACGGGGTCATGCGTACCATGCTCAATCAATATTGGTATGTTTTTATTAGCAGTACTATAGTTGATATTGTCATTAGTCGCTAGATAAGTAGATAGCGTCATCAATCCAGCCAAGCGCTCTGGATAGCTGAGCGCGACATGATAAGCCACTGCTCCGCCCTGTGAAAATCCTGCAATAACAATATGCTCAGGTGACACGCCACGCTCTAGCTCACGGCTGATTAATTCTCTTATTTGCTGAGAAGACTCTTCAATCTGAGTAACATCAATTTTACGCTCAAGGCTCATCTCTATAATGTCATACCACGCCGGCATTACCATTCCACCATTGACGGTCACTGCACGCTTAGGCGCATGTGGAAAGATAAAACGTACGGCCATATTATCAGCCAGCCCTAACTGCGGAACGATTGGCTCAAAGTCATGACCGCTTGCACCTAAGCCATGCAACCAAATAACGGCTCTATCTATTTTTTTTTGCGATGGATTATGCTCAACAATCACAGCATCTAAATAATTGCTCATATAGCCTAATTTCCTTTATAGTCATAACAACTCTATATTCTTAACGAGATATATCGTTGCAACATATTTTATCTTGGTATTATTTTCAAACTGCTGATTATTCTACAGCCTTTAAACAAAACCGCCAGTCAGAAAAACTATTCGCTAACAACCCCAATTTTCATCAATTTTTCACATCATTTACTTACTGGGTCCAAAAGCTAGAACGGCTTTTATGCTACGATCATTCAGTAGGTTTATACTCAATACGTTAACCATTGTATGACGCCCTACTCTTGTTTTTCAATGTTCGTATAATGGTTAGACATAAATGAGTTATGTATCTTAAGCCATTTTCTTATCTTATATAGTGATATAAAACCTATGACCCATATTTTATTGGTAGAGGATGACCCTGCTATTGCGATGTCGCTTAAAGTCACTTGCAAGCGTGAAGGTTGGCACATTACGTGGCTAGATAATGCCAGTAGCGTCCTACCGATGCTACATAGCGATGAGGCAAAAGATTTATCAGCGATCATATTGGATGTTGGGTTACCAGATGGTGATGGTCTTAGCCTCTGCCAACAAATACGTCATACAGCCGATATTGATGCTTTAAAGGATATCCCTATCGTATTTTTGACGGCGCGTAGCGATGAGGTCGATCGTATTTTAGGCTTAGAGATGGGCGGCGATGACTACTGTGCCAAGCCTTTTAGCCCACGAGAATTGGTTGCCCGTCTAAAAGCCATTTGGCGACGTGAGCATTTGCTTTCGCAGCAGACTACTACCATAGAGACAAACGATACAGCAAATCCAGCCTCTTCGCATAATATGTCAGGGCAAGCGTTAACCTTTGAATGCCAATCTGGCATCTGGCACTACCAACCGCTTAATTACTCGTTAATGTGGCAGGAGCAAAAGCTAGAGCTGAGTAACACAGAGCGCAAAATTTTATTGACCTTGCTACAAGCGCCCAACCAAGTATTCAGCCGTGAACAGCTACTCAATGCTGTCAGCGATTATCCCGATCATCGCTTAGCGCGGACGATAGATAGCCATGTTAAGTCAATTCGTAAGCAGCTAGCGACCATCGACCCTAGTGTTGAGGTGATACATACACATCGTGGCCTCGGTTATGCATTGTGCCCCGCCTAGCTGCATGCCCATAGTCGTATTTTGATTAAAACTGACTTTCTATAACGTCAAAGAACACGCCTAATAATATGAATCAAAACACCCATAACCGTATTAACGAGCATGTTAGCCAAAGTAACTGGTATGCAAAATTGCATCCTATTGGCACCGCACAGCAAATAACAGAGCCAAAACGACTACTCAATTTGAGTATATTTTTTAGGATTTGGTTAGCAGTTGCTCTCGTACTCATCATTTGCGGTATGGTCGTCTTTACTCAGCTGTTTGGTTATATCAAACCGACAGCACAGCAAGTCATGGAAGATACCTTATTAGATACCAGTAAGCTGCTCGCGGCAAGTTTGCAAATGCCACTATCTTCAGGGCAGCTATACGATGGTGTCTATCAAGTAAGACTTGATGCGGCATTTATTGGCATGCCAGCGGTTGGTAAAACTCAAGACCCAGAGTATAAAAACAAAAGCTATAGTAGCTTTCGGATATACGTAACGGATGATACAGGCCTGGTCATATACGACTCTTTACCCGAGCCTGACAATGACGAAGGGCGAGATTACAGTCGCTGGAATGATGTGTACTTAACCTTAAAAGGTCAGTATGGCGCGAGAAGTACCACGCGAGATTATAATCAGCGCGATGGTACAATTATGTATGTGGCGCAGCCAATCAAGGATGAAACTGGTCATCTGATTGGTGTGGTCAGCGTCGGTAAACCTATTGCTAGCGTGTTGCCTTATTTGGACAATACGCGCAATCGTATGCTTATCACAGCGCTATTCATGAGTATTGCCGCTCTTATATTAGCAGGATTGGTCGCATGGTGGCTCAAGCAAAGCATCAGTTTAGTGACCCAATACACCAGTGCGCTAGCAGAAGATACCAAAAAGCCGTATTTTTACTTAGGTCATGAACTCAATAGCCTGACAGATACCATTGAATCTATGAAGCATCGATTGGAAAACCGCGCTTATGTCACCGATTATGTCCATACGCTTACCCATGAGCTCAAAAGTCCCTTAACCGCCATTCGCGCTAGTAGTGAGTTGCTAGAAGATGACGGACTTGATGAAGAAGATCAACAGATGCTGATCCAATCCATCGGTGAACAAAGTATCAAAATGCAGCAGCTAATTGATCGATTACTGCTGCTTGCTAAGGTTGAGCAACCAACCTTTAAGCTGAATCGGCAGCTGACGCCTTTATTACCATTATTACGGACCCTCGCAAAAGACAACGCTGCTAAGTTGCAACAGCAACACTTGCCAGCTATCGATATCTATCTTGACGAAAAGCAGGTTACTGAAACAACCCTTTTATCACCAGATATCTTGGCAAATACCAGCGTTTTCGCTGACCAGTTTTGGTTGGTACAAGTACTGCAAAATGTATTGGATAATGCCATCCATTTTGCTGATAGCAAAGTCGTTATTTATCTGCACAGCATTACGCAACATAGTTCAGCGCAAAATAGTACCGCGCGAAATGTGACCATTGACATCTTTAACGATGGTAAATTGCTGCCTAACTATGCCGTTGACAAAGCGTTTGACCGTTATTTCAGCTTATCGCATCAGAGCCAACCTGCTTATAATCCATCAAATCATTTATCAGAATATTCGTCAAATGAGGATTCAGCACAAGGCGTTAAGCAAGCGCCACCTAGCATGGCTAGTAGCACCCTCAAAAAAGGCTCGGGACTTGGTTTAACTTTAGTGAAGCAAGTGATTGAACATCATGGAGGTCAGGTAACTATTAATAACGTCAATGCTAATAACGATAAAATTGGTACTGATGAGAATCAGCGTTCTGGTGTCATGGTTAGCTTAACCCTACCTTTGGCTAAAGAATAAAAAATTATGATAATCCATAGAATTTTCATCATTCCTACACAGGTTTTCTATCTCTTTATTTTATGATGCTGTTATTCAAATTTATCATTAATATTAAGGATAGAAAAGCCATGCCAAACCTTCTTGCTCAAAACCAAATCATAGAAAACTACTTAGGATATAGCCGTCACGATTGTACGCAAAATTTATCAAATCAAGGCATCGACAGTCTTGAGTTTGGACATTGGCTAGCCATTCCTAGTCAACATCTGCTATTGATATTTCGTCATCAGCAATGTGTGGCGGTTGACTATTACCAAATAGCGGCTTAAGGCTTTTCATCATTTACGGGTTAAACTCTATCGATTAAGTTATTAACTTTCTAGGGCATGTCATCAATTAGCCATGAAAAAGCCCTTTGTCGCTGCTAATGATATTTAATTAGAAGCGATAAAGGGCTGATATTTTTACGATATAGCTTTTTAACTATTCACCTAAGTAATCGACTCAACCGGCGCTACTACATCCGCATTTTGACCGCGATGGCGTAAATAATGATCGAGCAATACAATCGCTAGCATAGCTTCAGCGATAGGCGTGGCTCGTACCCCCACGCAAGGATCATGACGACCTTTGGTCAGCATATCGACCGACTCCCCTTTGGTATTGATACTCTTGCCAGCCGTCGTAATACTAGAAGTTGGCTTTAGCGCGATACTGACACGAATATCTTGTCCTGACGAGATGCCACCCAAGATACCGCCCGCATGGTTGGCGGTAAAGCCATCTGGCGTCAGCTCATCACGCGAGCGATGACCGAACTGTCCTGCCACGGCCATTCCGTCACCAACCTCAACCCCTTTTACCGCATTGATACTCATCATCGCATGGGCAATATCTGCGTCTAAGCGATCAAATACCGGCTCACCCAATCCAACAGGTACGCCGCTGGCGATTACTTCTAAACGCGCCCCGCAGCTAGTACCTTCACGGCGCAAGCTGTCGATCAATATCTCAAAACGGGCAACCGCTTCTTTATCTGCACAGAAGAACGGATTGCTATTGACAAAATCCCAGTCGATTTGACTTGGATTTAGCACTTCACTATATTCAGAACCAATTTGCGTAACATGACCTCGGACTTGCACACCTAAGCGGTCTTGCAAGTATTTCTTAGCGATAGCGCCAGCTGCGACGCGCATGGCAGTTTCACGTGCTGATGAGCGACCACCGCCACGGTAGTCACGAAAGCCATACTTCATACTATAAGTATAGTCAGCATGACCAGGGCGAAACGTATCTTTGATTTCGCTATAGTCTTTGGATTTTTGATTGGTATTGCGAATCAACAGACCGATAGACGTGCCCGTGGTTTTACCTTCAAATACACCAGAGATAATCTCAACTTCATCAGATTCGCGGCGCTGAGTCGAGTACTTAGACGACCCTGGCTTGCGGCGATCCAAATCTATTTGCAAGTCATCTTCACATAATGCTAAGCCGGGTGGCACGCCATCGACGATGGCCATGAGGCCTGCCCCATGCGACTCGCCGCACGTGGTGACCGTGAATACTTGCCCAATGCTATTGCCTGCCATATTTATCCTTAAACAAATGAAGTCAATTTTTGATTGATGATAGCCCTAATCTCGATGGTTCTATTGAATGCTATCTAATAACTGTACATAAGCGGCAAACAGCTGGCGATGTGTCACGAGTTCATCATAAGTAATCGCAAAGACACCATGACCACCATGAGCAAATTTCAGCCAATCGAACTGGATTTCAGGGTAGGCTTGTTTTAATGCCCATTCGCTATCGCCCACTTCACAGATCAGCAAGCCTTCTGGGCTTAGATAGTCTGGTGCTTCAAATAAGATACGATGGACCAAATCTAGGCCATCTTGACCCGCGGCTAGTGCGTGCTCAGGCTCGTACAAAAACTCAGGTGGTAGGTCTGCCATAATAGCCGCATCGACATACGGCGGATTGGTAACGATAAGCTCGTATTGGTTTTCGGCAGGAATCTTGGCAAATAAATCTGACTCAATCACATTGACCTGATGCCCAAGGTCATGATGGTCGACGTTAACCATCGCCACTTGTAGCGCACCTTTATCAATATCAACCGCATCGACCAGCGCATCAACGAAGCGCGTTGCCAAGGCAATAGCTATACAACCAGAGCCAGTACATAAGTCCAAAATGCGCTCAGGCTGTGACAGTTGCTTGACCTCTAAACCGTGATCGTAAAATGCGGCTGCTTGCTCATTGATGCTAATGCCGAGTGGTTTGGCCAGCTCATTGACATCGAAGTACGGATGGAACTGCTGACGTATCAATTCGGCGATAGGTGAGCGCGGGATAAGCACGCGCTCATCGACATAGAATGGCAAATCACAGAAGTAAGACAAGTTAATTAAGTAGCTTAACGGCTTGCGCTCAGCGATACGCTCTTCTAGCAGACTGAGTACCAATTGCTTCTCTGATGAGGTCAAGCGACAGTCAAGAATCTGCTCATTGGCTGACCAATCTAATGATAGAGAGTGCAAAACGATGGCAGAGGCTTCAGCGAACTCATCGGTGGTTCCTTGGGCGACGACCACGTCATAGTTGCGCAATTGGGTGACCGAAAAACGAATGAAATCACGAATACTAACCAGTTGCTCGCGTGCTTCTTCTAACTCTGCATGCAAGTTGGCAAATTGCTCGTCTTCGCCAAGAAACCCCGCCTCCAAATCGAACGCCTTATCACTGTCTAAACCTTGTGACTCATCATCATTGAAGTATTGATTTTGAAATTCTTCTGCGCTCATTGTTTGGTCGTCTGACATATCGCACCTTGCTGACTGCATGCTTGCTGATTACATGCGGGTGGGTTAAATCGCTTTGGGTTAAAAGCTGATCTATTAAATAAAAAACTCTTTATACATTATAGACGCAAACGCTAAGTTGCGCCAATATTTGCGTTTTTGTGCCAAAAAAACATTATAGAGATTAGATCATAAAGATTAAAATGTATTGAACATTCACAAATAGCTACTGTCAATGCCAGGGTCGTATGTTCAACACCCCTAAACGTTTTTGGTATAAATCGAATAGCATCCTATACACACCTTCGCTAAGTTATTGCCCAACTGTAGTGAATACGTCAACAGTTGACGTTTGGGGTGTTTTAGTTGAAAAAAGATGTATCAAAAGTTTGCGAAGCTTCCAAATTATGCGCATAATAGCCGCATTAGTAGCCACCACAAGTGATTCAATATGATGAAAATAAAGCCTCTTATTACCGCTATATCTATCGCTGCCGTTAGTGCCAGTGTTAGCGCGCTTGCCGCCCCCACCGACGATACCCGCACATTGCCAGTGCGCACCGCGGATACAATGCCTAACCTCGCTAAGAAAGTTAGCCTCAATGTGGAAGAAAATCGTAGTAGCTCAATCGATGCTCATCCTGCTGTCAAGCCAAGTTCTGACAAATCAAATGCTGAAAAGCCAAATGCTGAAAAGCCAAATACTGAAAAAACCAAACCAGCTGATCGTATGACGCAGCTGATCGATGCCAAGCAAGATGCGCAGTCAAAGACCGAGCCAACAGCGACGGCCGCTGATAACATGAGCGCAGAAGAACTGACTCGCAAAGATGAACAATCTGACAGCACTGATGATATTAGTGACGGTCAAGCCGTCGCAGCCCCTAGCAATGTCTCCTCTATCGACTCATCTGACCCGCTGGCTTTTGAATTACCTGACAACGAAAAACGTCAAGACTTTAGTGATGACCCTACCATCAAAAATATCGAAGACAAAAATGGTAAAAGATATACCACGCTAAACTTGTCAAGCTATGCCAAACAAGTTAATGATGCAGCTTGGTCACCGAATATGAAAGTCAACTCAGCGATGACTATTAAGATGCAGGCTTTGCTCGACTGGAACCATGCTTCTCCTGGCCCTATTGATGGTGGCTGGGGTATGAATAGCAAAAAAGCCCTTATCAACTTTCAGACCATGAAAGGCTTGCCAGCCACTGGTAAGATGGATCAAAAAACGTGGGATGCATTGATTAAAAAAATTCCTACCGATAAGCCGGTGTTAGTGACTTATACCCTAACCGAAGACGATATAAAAACCAACTTTGCGACCACTCCTGCTGGCTCAGAAGCGAAGTCAAAAATGAAAGGGCTGTATTATCAAGACATCAAAGAGATGCTAGCCGAACGCTTCCATATGGATGTGCGCTACCTAGATAAGCTAAATACAAATAAAAACTATAAAGCCGGTGAGACCATTACGGTGCTTAATACCCGTGCTCCACTCAACCAACGCATAAACCGTGTCGTCGCTAACAAAGCAGATAAAACCTTATACGCTTATAATGACAACCAATTAGTGGCTACTTATCCGACCACTGTCGGTAGTGATGCTACGCCATCGCCGCAAGGCAGCTTTAAAATTGTCAATAAAGTAAAAATGCCTTGGTATAAAGCAACCGTTGGTAATGGCGCGGATAAAAAAGTGCATATGCTACCACCAGGTCCAAACAACCCTGTCGGCGTCGTATGGATGGGCTTGTCTAAACCGTCGTATGGCCTACATGGCTCACCGAAGCCTGAAGGCATCAGTCGCCAAGCGTCAGCAGGTTGTGTGCGTTTGACCAACTGGGATGTGTTAGAGGTTTATGCCAATATCGAAAATGGCGCAACTGTTGAGCTTAAATAATTCATCATAAACGAGAGACAAAAAAAAGACCTTGATAATCAAGGTCTTTTTTTATGGCCAAATATAGATTTTATACTATTTATTTTCTGTCTTAGGCTTTATACCCTTCTTCCTTGCCAGTAATACTACCGACTTTTTTAGTGAAAAATAATGCTGCCGGAATAGACAATACAAAGCCTGCTGCTACCGCCATTTGAATATGCGGAATTTGGTTAAATCCTGTAACCAAAGCGCCAATCATGAATACACCGATGGTGACGGTTGCGGCAATTGAATAGATAACAGAGAATAGTGGCCAGTTCATGATGTATTCCTCATTTTTTGTGTGGGTATAAGTACTTTATACACTAAACCCACACAAATAGTAAGCCTTTTCTTTTAGACCCTCAAGCCAGTTATATTAGGAGACTACACACATAAACCATGTTATAGTTATGGTTTTATAATGACGTTTTTAATGCCTCGTTTATGGCCTTTATATTCAATTTTTAATATACTTATATTCAATTTTCGACGATTGTATTGCAACGACAGCTCTCTTCGTTTATCCGCAAAAAACTCATACATCGCTTCTTATTTATCATTACAATAATGACTTTCTGTTATTCGTTAAGAAAGCTATCCGCTATGACCTCACCCGAAAAAAACCACTCTAATGAGCCTCCACACTCCAAGGGCTCATCAGGCATTACCGACTATTCAGACCAGCAAGCTGCTTTAGTGAACGCTGACCGCCCTACCCAAAAGCAAGGCAAGGCTATATTAGACAATGCTGATGCCTTAGAGCATCCAGAGACTGATGATGAGAGTGAGTTGGACGAGGACATGGCTGGTGCTCAACCACCTGAGACGACAATAGCGATAGAATCACTCGGTTCTGATGAAGTGGTTGCAACATTAGAGACGTCTAAACCCGAAGCTCAACCTACTAACGAAAACGCAGAATACGAAACTTTAGAGTCTGACGAATCATTCTTTCAGGAAAAAATGGTTACTGCTACCGAAATGGGTGCTAGTACCGAGAACAGTGTAGAAACAGATAGTACTGACACTGCTAATACTCACCCTTCTACGCAGCAAAGCTCACCAACTATACAGGCTCAGGAATCGTCAGTTGACGCCGCCATTCCTTCTCATAATAATTTAGACGAAGGTTCTCAAGAGTCCTTAAGGTTAGAAAATACAAGTGAGCAAGAAAATGTAGCTTCTGACGAGGAGCTTTCTATTGCTGAGCAAAATAATGACACTGCAGTAAAAGATAAGTTGGACGAGCAGGAGAACCAAGAAGAGGAAGTTCAAGAACAAAAAGAAGCCAAACTTGAGTCTTATAAACAGTTTGTCGCCGAACAGTTTAGCAACCAAAAAGTAGACTATCCAGAAGTACGGGTAAGAATTGAAGCCAATGCTCTGCCTAGTAAAATGTATTTCATTATGAATATACTTTCTGCCATCATCGCCAGCTATGGCTTAGTGACCAACTCAGCGGCAGTGGTTATTGGGGCCATGTTGGTCGCCATGATGTTAGGCCCTATCACTGGAATCGCTTTAGCGATTATTGATCACCGTATGCCACTGCTGCGCAAGTCACTTATTACCGTTATCATCGGCATATCATTGGTGGTAGTGGTAGGCTTTATCGTCGGATGGCTACACAAAGACCAGCCATTGACAGCAGAAATATTGTCGCGCACCCAGCCAACCTCTATGGACTTAATGATTGCTCTCGCAGGTGGCACTGCTGGTGCTTATGCGATGGTCTCGCCGCACCTTTCGGTCGCTGTTGTCGGCGTAGCAGTAGCCACTGCTTTAGTACCGCCTCTTGCCGCTAGTGGAATTTTATTTGCCAATGGCGAGATGCAGCTTGGCCTCGGTGCATTGCTACTGGCCTTAACCAATATTATTGCTATTCAGTTTACCAATGCTTTAGTACTTTGGTTGTTGGGCTTTCGCCGCTTGGTCGATGACGATTATAAATCAAGCACCTACTTAACCTTTTTGCGTCGCAATGCAGTGACCTTATTACTGTTGAGTGGATTAGGAGCCTATTTGACCATTAATTTGCAAACCAACGCCAAGCAGCAAGTGTTCGAGAGTAGCGTAAAAGAAGCCATCAATAGTTACTTTAACGATAAGGGCAACGTGCTGACCAATACGCAATTCGACACCGGCGATGAGAATCAAGTGGTACGTGCGGTTATTCGCGGTGAAACCACGCCCAGCTCCTATGATGTCCAGCAGATTGAAATGATTATTACCCAAGATATGACCGAGAATTTTCCTGACTACCTTCCGATTAAACTGCAACTACGCTACTTGCCAGTACAGGTGATTGAATCCAATCCATTGATACAAGACAAACTGGACAAGACGGATGCAGCGATTTTAACCAATTAGCCTTTGTTTCACCAACTGATCCTTGCTTTAATATATATTTTTTGGTTAATTAAAATATAGGCTGTTTCTATACAACAACCTAGCTGTTGTAACTCTTGTACCAAGAGCTTGGGCGTTTATGCTAAAATCGCTTGCAAAATTACTTTACTTAACCTACTCAATCCTATCCGTCAGTAAGGAGCCGCTGTGAGCCAGCCATTTCGCTCAGCCGATATTCGCCAAGCTTTTTTCGATTTTTTCATAAGCAAACAGCATACCCCAGTCTCATCGTCTAGTTTGATTCCACACAATGACCCGACATTGTTGTTTACCAATGCCGGTATGAATCAGTTCAAAGAGACCTTTTTGGGTATGGAGCCACGTGACTATACCCGCGCTGTAACGTCGCAAAAATGCGTACGTGCTGGCGGCAAGCACAATGACTTGGATAATGTCGGCTACACTGCACGTCATCATACGTTCTTTGAGATGCTCGGCAACTTCTCTTTTGGTGATTACTTTAAACAAGCAGGTATTGAATATATCTGGGAGTTTTTGACCTCGGATCAGTGGTTAGCAATTGATAAAAACCGCTTATATGTGACCATTTACGAAACCGATGACGAAGCGTTTGAGATTTGGAATAAGGACATCGGCATCCCAGCTGAGCGCATTATCCGTATTGGCGATAATAAAGGCGCACCTTATGCGTCTGATAACTTTTGGACGATGGGTGATACCGGTCCTTGTGGTCCTTGTACCGAAGTGTTTTATGACCACGGTGCAGACGTCGAAGGCGGTCTACCGGGCACAGCTGAAGAAGACGGCGATCGCTATATCGAGATTTGGAACTGTGTGTTTATG
Organism: Psychrobacter sp. FME6; assembly: GCF_014861365.1. GTDB lineage: Bacteria > Pseudomonadota > Gammaproteobacteria > Pseudomonadales > Moraxellaceae > Psychrobacter. The sequence continues at coordinate 78,511 of NZ_RRYW01000002.1, read as the reverse complement.
CAGTTTAATCGTCAAAAAGATGGCTCGATGCTACCGCTACCAGCGCCAAGTGTCGATACTGGTATGGGGCTTGAGCGTATTAGCGCCATCATGCAAGGCGTGCATGGCAACTATGAGATAGACTTATTTGTGCATTTGATGGATGCTGCCGCTCAGATTTTAGGTATTGAAAACCAGCAACAATCCTCGTTAAAGGTGATTGCCGACCATATTCGTGCGGTGGCATTTTTAATCGCTGATGGTGTTACACCAAGTAATGAGGGTCGTGGTTATGTGCTGCGCCGCGTGATTCGCCGTGCGGTACGTCATGGTAATAAGCTTGGCGCAGACAGCGACTTCTTTTATAAAATGGTCGCGCCACTGGTCGCTGAGATGGGCTCGGCCTACCCTGAGCTAAAAGACAAACAAAGCGTCATCGAAAACGCCATTCAAAAAGAAGAAGCACAGTTTGCTAAAACCTTAGCGCAAGGGTTACGTTTACTCGCCAGTGAGCTTGAGGATTTGCAAGATGGCGATGTGCTCTCTGGTGCGGCAGCATTTAAGCTATATGATACTTATGGCTTTCCGCTTGATTTGACCGCTGATATCACTCGTGAGCGCGGTATTGTCATCGATGAGACTGAATTCGATGAGCATATGCAAGCGCAGCGTGAACGCGCGCGTGATGCGGGTAAATTCGATGTTGACTATAGTAGTGTCATTCAAGTAGACAACCCAACGACGTTTGTTGGCTATGAGCAGCTTGCAGCAGAAGGTGTGACGATTGATGCGTTATATCAAGACGGCAATCCAGCTAAAAGCTTAAACGAAGGTATGGAAGGCGTTATTGTTCTTGACCGTACACCATTTTATGCTGAAGGCGGTGGTCAGGTTGGTGAACTGGGCGAAATTCGTACCGAGACGGGCGTCTTTGAAGTTCAAGACACCAAAAAATCTGGTCAAGCCATTATTCACTATGGTGTCATTACCATGGGTGAAATCACACCCAATCAGACGGCAGAAGCACAAGTACTATCGAGCATCCGTGCTGCTAGCGCCAAAAATCACTCTGCCACGCATCTATTACATGCGGCATTAAGAGAAGTACTAGGGGAAGAAGTCACGCAAAAAGGCTCGCTAGTATCAAGCGACGTATTGCGTTTTGACTTCTCTTACGACAAGCCAGTCAGCGGCGCTGAGATTAGCCGTATTGAACGTCTGGTCAATGAGCAAATCCAAGCCAATACCCCTACCCGCATCGAGCACATGTCTATCGATGAGGCCATGAATCAGGGTGCTATGGCATTGTTTGGTGAAAAGTATGGCAGTGACGTGCGTGTGCTGACTATGGGCACAGACAGCATCATAGATGGTCAACGTAAGCCTTTCTCTATCGAGCTGTGCGGCGGTCTTCATGTGCAGCGTACTGGTGATATTGGTGTTTTGAAAATCACTAGCGAATCAGGTATCGCTGCTGGTATCCGCCGCATTGAAGCGGTCACTGGCATGAACGCGATAAAAAATATTCAACAAAGCGAGCAACAGTTAAGTGAGCTGGCCAGTCATTTAAAAGTAAAACGCCCTAACGTTGCACAGCGTGTACGCACCATGGCTGACAAGCAGCGCGATTTAGAAAAACAACTAGAGCGTTTGCAACAAAAAATGGCCAGCGCCCAAGCAGCAAGTTTGCTAGACGACGTTCAGACTATCGCTGGCACTCCCGTGCTCATCAGTACGCTAAGCGGTATCGATGGCAAATCAATCCGTACGCTAATGGATGATATCAAATCCAAACTGCCTGATAGCGTGATCGTTTTGATTGGCGATAAAGACGAGCAGTTAGCCCTAGCAGCCAGTGTGGCAAAGTCGGTGACGGCTAAAGTAAAAGCCGGGGATATCATTCGTCATTTGGCAAGCGAGCTTGGCGGTAAAGGCGGTGGTAAGCCCGACTATGCCCAAGGCGGCGCGCCAAAATCAGGTAACAGTGCGGCTGTTATCGCAGCCTTACCTGCTTGGATAGCAGACCAGCTCGGCTAACCATTAAACTGAGTTCATGCCGTTTTATCATAGATAAAATACGCGATTGGTTATAACGCTTATAACCAATCGCCATACATCTAAGCAGCTCTAGTACTTAACGTTGTGATGCAGATATGGTATAAAGGTCAACGCTTGAACGCATCATTTCTGTGTTAAATTAATAGCAAGCAACACTGGATAAAAAAAGCATAGAGCGCAACTCTTATAATACGGCTTTATCTATGCAAACATTGATTGAGGGTCACATCCGCACATTGATTCTTTTTGATGATAAAAAAGTCCATTAATGAATAATAGGTAGATTTTTATGGCGTTAATAGTACAGAAATACGGCGGCACCTCGATGGGTAGTATCGACCGCATAAAAAACGTCGCCAAACGAGTCAAACGCTGGCATGACAACGGTCATCAAGTGGTCGTTGTGGTTTCTGCTATGAGCGGAGAAACCAACCGTTTGATTGATCTGGCTCGCCAAATTAGCACTCAACCTGATCCACGTGAATACGATCAAATGGTCTCAACGGGTGAGCAAGTTTCTATCTCATTGCTTGCGATGGCGATTAAAGAGCTTGGTGTTGGTGCTCGCTCATTGACTGGCCGTCAGGTGGCTATCAAAACCGATGGTGAGCATAATAAAGCACGTATCGAAAGCATTGACGACAAAAATATCCGTGAGCAATTAGATGCAGGTAATGTCGTTATCGTGGCCGGTTTTCAGGGTATCGACGAGCAAGGCAATGCAACCACATTAGGTCGTGGCGGTTCTGATACTACAGGTGTCGCGGTTGCCGCAGCTTTGGGTGCGGATGAATGTCAAATCTATACCGATGTCGATGGCGTGTATACCACAGACCCTCGCGTCACTTCAAAAGCCAAAAAGCTTGAAAAAATCACCTTTGAAGAGATGCTTGAGATGGCAAGCCTTGGCTCTAAGATTTTGCAGATTCGCTCAGTAGAGTTCGCAGGTAAGTATGGTGTACCGCTGCGCGTACTATCTAGCTTTGATGAAAATACCGATGGCAGCTTTGACCAAGACTTTCAAGACAATGTCGGCACCCTAATTACGATAGACGAAGGAGACAGTATGGAACAGGCAATTATCTCAGGTATCGCGTTTAACCGAGACGAAGCAAAAATTGTAGTACGCGGCGTACCTGATCACCCTGGTATTGCCTCTGCTATCTTAAGCCCCATTGGTCGCGCCAATATCGAAATCGATATGATCGTGCAAAACTTATCGGACAATGGCACCACAGACTTTACTTTTACTGTCAATCGCACTGATTTAGACAAGACCATGAAAGTGCTCAACGACGAAGTCAAAGATGAGATTGGTGCCAAAGAAATATTGGGTAATAGCGAAGTTGTCAAAGTTTCGTTAGTAGGTGTTGGCATGCGCTCACATGCAGGCGTTGCTAGCCTCATGTTCCAGACCCTTGCCGAACACAATATCAATATCCAAATGATATCGACCAGTGAAATCAAAGTATCTGTCCTTATTCAAGACCAACACCTAGAAAAAGCGGTTAAGTCATTACACACCGCCTTTGGGCTGGATCGTGAAGACGGTGATAGCACAATCCCTGGTCTGTGATATAGCGGATTTACTTTAAAACGATACAGAGCTACTATCAACAAAATATCAATAAAATAGGGTCTTTTTAGATCCTATTTTATTTTTTATTATTGCTAGGGTAAGTATTAACCCAATAGTTTTGTGAAAACTCGTGACAGCATCTGTTATGCCGCCTATAATGAGGCTTTCATTTGGGCTAAATGAATCTACCTATCATTGCCGCTATTGGTACAAGTTTAGGCATAGCGTCTAGCAATGTGTTTTATGAATATAATGCATATTTAGTGCTGCGGTGATGTCCTGCAATTGAGAAGTAATCAGATGAGTAATAATTTTTTGATGCGACATAAGGAGTGTGACGCATGTTAATTTTGACACGCCGCGTGGGCGAAACGCTAATGATTGGTGATGAGGTCAGTGTGACTGTCCTAGGTGTCAAAGGCAATCAAGTACGTATTGGTGTAAATGCACCAAAAGATATTGCCGTACACCGCGAAGAGATTTATCAACGTATTCAGCATGAGCGGTCTGTACAGTCGCAAATGCAGCATCTTGAGCAAGGCAACTTTGCGCCTTCATTTGATGACGAAGACTACTTTAATCGCTAAGCTGTAAGACTTAACGCTTAATTACTAATAATTATTGAGCATATAAAAGCATGTTACTTTTATAATACTGTATTTTTATACGTATTATATTTTGCTTTATTAATCTGCTCTGAGGTCATTTATTTATGAGTATCCGCCAATCAGACGTATCGGCTCTACTTAATGGTTTAAATAAAAAAGCCATTGGATTCAATGATGTCATCAGTTTTATTGATGATTTTTATCGCTATGCACCTGCCCCTTTTGTCAACGGCATGGTACATAATGCAGCGGGTGAAAACGAAGACAGTGCGAAGATTTTTGGCTTTGCCAAGCACCATGGTCTTAATCAATTAGATACGCTAAAACTATTTGGTGAACATTACACCAAAATTCAGGCCACCCCTAAGGGTACGGATCATGCCAATATCCGCAATTTTTTACATTGGGGCTGGCAAGGGTTTTTGATGGAAAAAAACCCATTAACCGTACGTCCAAGTGTTGATACTACCGCGCTTTAATTTTTAATCGAATAACAAAAAATCCACGCTATCATAGCGTGGATTTTTTTGGGGCTGACTTTATTCGGAAGTCTATTTATTACGAAACTTGACGGGTTGCACCGCACCTTTAGGATTGGGCATATTCGGGTAATGATGCTCATGTTCGACATCACATTCAGCGCCAACGATAGAACCATCATCTTTTACGGGTTTATGAATGTAGCCAGTACGTTCGACAGGTGGTAGATGCTCATGCTCCCACACCATTACTGCTTGCATACAAGTGTCACGCTGTTCAGCGGTTAATTTGCGACCATCAGGCCACTTGCCAAGCTCAATTGCCAGACGAAATTTTTCAACCACTTCTGGCGTTAAGCTTGCTAATATCGTTTGTTTATCCATCTTGCCTACTCTCCACCATTGTTTTCTATCATATATTTCATATAATGTTTTTATATAACAGCCACGCTTATTCATCATCCATAATATCATCATCGACATCCAGACTGAATTCTTCGGCATGGACGTTCCAGTGCAGCTTTGTGCGGCACGCCTCATAAAAATCAAACCCTGGCGGATGTAACAAGGTTAATTTATCAGGATGCTTGCGTATGTAGAGCCTTTGCTCTTGCTCAAGTGGCACACTTGGCTTGCCATCTGCACTGACCATCGGCTGTGTACGATTGTCTTCATGGATGCGGATACACACTTCACTATTACCACTGACCACGATTGGCCTACTAGACAAGGTGTGTGGATGCATAGGCACTAGACAAATGGCATCCATGCTCGGATGAATGATAGGGCCACCGCCAGACAATGCATAAGCGGTCGAGCCAGTAGGCGTGGCAGCGATTAAACCATCACTATGCTGACGATAGACATCTTGACCGTCAATTTTCATCTGAAAATCAATCATATGCACGGATTTACCAGCATGCAACACTACATCGTTGAGCGCCATGTCTTCATGGATGATATTGCGCCCTTCTCGTATCTCCATGGTCAATAAAAACCGATGATCCAACTGGTAATCACCCATCAATACTTGGCGTAGTTTAAACTCAGCTTCATCAGGCTTTACATCGGCTAAAAACCCCAAACGACCACGGTTGACGCCGAGTACGGGTACACGGTAACGCGCCAGTGCTTCAGCGGCGTGCAATATCGAACCATCACCGCCAACGACGATGACTAAATCGCAAATCTCACCAATTAGGCTACGTTTAACGATTTTGACTTTTTCAATCTCAGTAAAATTCAGTGTGGGCAAATTAGCTGTTTGCACATCCATAATCAATGTGAGATTCATCTCATTGATGGTTTGCGCAATTTGTACCAAACTTTGAGTGACACTGCGCTTGCCGGCGCGCCCCATCAGCCCAATGCGCCTAAAAGCGGGGTTTTTGATAGCGTGGAACAGCTCTGACTCATGTAAATGTGGCAATCTCGCAGACTGCGCTGAGTTTTCCATAAAACGACTCGGTATAACGGTAAAATACAGAGTAATGATAGCGATAAATGAGCGCTTAGACTAGCATGTTTATGATTTATCGTTGTTAACTGTCGTAATCGACCCAATATACAAGCCATCACACGCTATTTTCAAACGTGTTTGTTTGGCTACACAAGGTCGTTTTATCTATGAGCCAATCGGCTATTTAGATGGTTGTTGAGTGACGCGAAGCCTTGATGGCTGTCACGTAAACACAGTTGACAATAATGGCGGTTTTGCTAAAGTAGCTGACATCTATATTACTTATATTTTATTATTAAGGACACATGTATGGCCAATCCTATTGTCAGTCGCGCAGAACTTGCGATCGGCGGTAATCCAATGACGGTCAAGGGCGTGATTCAAAAGACCAGTCTATTACTTGGATTATCAGCAATCACTGGTGTGGGTTTTTTCTTTTACGCACTGATGGCTGGTCTATCGCAAGGTTTTATCACCATGGCAGCCTTTGGTAGTATGTTTGCCGCTTTTGGTCTCGCCATCTTTATTACCTTTAAACCACAGAAAGCCAAAACTTTCGCGGTACCTTACGCCCTCTTAGAAGGTATATTTTTAGGTGGTATCTCACTGTTCTTTATGAGAATGTATCCAACCGTACCGGTCACCGCTATGTGTGCAACCTTTGTGACTGCAGCGGTCATGCTAGGGTTATATCGCTCAGGTCTGGTTAAGGTTACCGAAAAATTCCGCTCCATTGTAACCTCAGCATTGATTGCTATCATGCTCGTTTATGTGGCACAGTGGGTACTTTCTTTGGTGTTTAGTTCAAGCCTGCCTTTCTTGTTTGAAGGTGGCGCTATTGCTATCGGTTTTAGCTTATTTGTGATCGTTATCGCCTCTTTCACGCTCTTGTTAGATTTTGACAACATTGATCGCGGCGTTGCCATGGGTGTCTCTGAGGACTATGAATGGTTATTCAGTATTGGTATACTTGCAACACTAGTCTGGATGTATATCGAATTTATGCGCTTGCTTAGCTACTTACAAGACTAAGTTAATAAGCCAATCAATAAAAATTCTGCATAAAAACTAAAACCGTCTTAACTATTTATATATAGTTAAGACGGTTTTTTTATGGGTAAAGTTAAATATAATCAGTAAAAAGTAGTGTCGATACACCACATACCGCTTGTATAGTTTTTTCTTGCTTGCTATGCCTTCGCAGACAGAGGCTGCAAAAAAACTATACAAGCAGTATCGTAGTGTTCTTAAAGTACTTTAACTATCATATAAAAAGTGTCCATACACCTAAAAATGCTATTAAGCACGTTTTAAGCGCAGCGCATTTAGCACCACAAACAATGAACTTAGCGACATACCAATAGCAGCGAGCCAAGGTGGTACATAACCTAAAGCCGCTGGTATTAATACACTGCCATTATAAATAAGTGCCCAGCGGAAGTTTTGCTTGATAATGCGCTCCGTTTTATTAGCGATACGCTTGGCCGCAGTAATGGCCTCAATCTGTCCGTTTAAAATAATACTGTCACTCGATACTTGCGCCATATCTGCCGCGCCAGCAATCGAGGTTGAGACATCTGCTGCTGCCAATACGGGTGCGTCATTGATACCATCGCCGACCATCAGCACCACTGCACCGTTAGCTTGCAGCTGCTGAATATGGTTAACCTTGTCTGTTGGTGATAGACCATTATAAGCGGACTGCATACCTAAAGTTTCCGCCATTACCATTGCTTGCGGGCTTGGGTCACCTGTCAGCATCACCGATTCAATCCCCAGCCCTTTTAGTGTATCGAGCATCGATTTGGCGCTATCACGCACCTTGTCATTAAAATAAAAACACGCCAGCGCTTGCCAAGTGGCTGATTCATTTTTCTGACAAGTTTTCTGACAAGATAGTATCACTGCTGAGCTTGCTCGCTCAGCGGCCAAGTCAATCGTAAAATCATTGCTTGCAGTGGGATTACTAGTGCTGTCTAAGGCAAAATCCACATGACCGATGCGATAGAACACCCCATCAATCATAGCTTCAACGCCACCAGCTGGATAGTGCTGTAATGCTTGCGTGGCTGGTAGATGCAGCTGATAGGCAGCGGTTAGCAAGGCATGCGCAATCGGATGCCGACTGCCTACCTCTAGTGCCGCGGCAATTGCTAATAGATGATCTTTTTGCTCAGGTGGTTCGGCATTTCCAAAATCGTTCACCTCATAAGCTTTATGTTGCTCTATAGGTTCTACTAGCGCAATATTCAATAAATTAGGCTTGCCATAAGTCAACGTACCTGTTTTATCAAAAGCCACATGGGTGATTTCTGCTAAAGTTTGTAGCGTATGTCCACGCGTGGTCAAAAATCCATAGCTTGCCAGTCGATTGGTCGCCACCGTGAGCGCAATCGGTGTCGCCAAAGACAGCGCACAAGGACATGTCGCAACCAATACGGCAACGGTTGCCCAAATCGCTTGGCTTGGATCGACAATGTACCAGCCAATAAACACCAAGGCTGACAGCACTAAAATCCGTGCAACAAACCAACGTGCCAGCTTATCTGCTTGCTGTGCCAGTTTGGGTTTTTCGCTCATGGCACGGTTCATCAGCCGATCAATCAGACCAATTTGGCTGTCTTCTGGCAGCGCTGTCACCAACATCTCAAACGGTTGGCTATCATTTTGCGCCCCGCCAACGATATAATCCCCTTGCGACTTAATGATTAAATCGCCCTCGCCCGTTAGCAAGCTTTGCGATACTGTGGCAGCCTGACTCAGCAAAATACCATCACTGATAATTTCCGAGCCAGCCTCAACCAAAATGATGTCACCCACCTGTAAGCTATGAGCGGTTACCATTTTCTTTTCTTCCGCGTCGCCTTCTACATTTGAGAGCGCGTCTAGTTTTGAGGGGTCGGCTGGTTGGTTTTTCGTCTGCTGCCATTTTTGGGCGATATCCGATGTCAACTGATGGATATTGCTATCCATACTCTGCATAAAGTCAGGCACAGACTTTGATAAAACTATAGTAGTTACTTTATCAACAGCCAAACCCTCCGCCTGATTAATGGTTTGTTCAGACTGCTTATCAAAGGCTTGTTGCTTAAGTACATTTTGTTCTAGTCGCTGCAAAATACGTTCAGCAGCTTCTTTATCTTCTGCAATTTTTTGTACCAATACTGGCTCAACCACCACCAAATCATTGGCCATACTGGCTGCTTTTAGGCGCGCATTGTGCTCGATATAGCGTCCAGCCAGTAAGAAGAATATAAACATGCTGACCGATTCATAATAGGTTTCCCCTTGTCCAGTGATAGTGGCATAAAGACTGGCAAAGAATGTTACAATCAAAGCAATACTAACCGGCACATCCATATTGACTTGACGCGCACGAACCGCTGACCATGCTGAGGTGAAGAAAGGAACGCCAGCATAAAAGAATACCGGTGTACTGACGAATAACGATACCCAGCGCAGAAAATCACGTTGAAATATCAACATATCGCTGCTCGCGCCAAAATACATCGGCACTGCATACATCATTGCCTGCATCGAACCCAATGCGGCGATGCCTAAACGAACTAGCATTTGGTTGTTATGTCGCGCCAGCATGGCTTCGTGGGTATCCTGCCGATAAGGCTTGGCTTCATAGCCAATCTCATTAATAACCGCGAGAATACGGCTAATAGGCAGTTTGCTCTCATCCCAAATCACGCGCATACGCTGATTGGTTAAATTGACCTGACATTGACTGATACCATCCAGCTCATCTAACCGCGATTCAATCAACCAAGTACAGGCCGCACAACGTAAGTTATTGACAGACAACTCTGCAACCGACATGCCGTCTTGCGCATAGACGAACTGTGATTTGATTTCGTCATGGTCATAAGCTTCGAGACGCGTCAACTGCGTCGGTAAGCTGGCCGTGCGGTTAATTTCTGAGCGATCCAGATAATACTGCTCAAGCCCAGCCTCTACGATACTCTCTGACGCTAACTGACAGCCCATACAGCACATCTCACGAGACTTGCCTAGTATTTCAGCATGAAACGGCGGTTGTGGGACTGGATCACCGCAATGAAAGCAATGACCAGCAAGTGGCAGTACTAAACCGTCAGTGATGGAGTTGTCTTCGTAGTGATGACTGGAGGTTGATGCCATGGGTGATGGGACACTGGACATAATCGCACTTATTTCCTTTAGACAGGTTTGCTCAAACCCTATTCGCTTTGAGTAAACTGGCTACCGTTAATACTGCTCAATGATTATTTAAAATAGCTAGGGCGTGTCTTCAAACAAGGTAAAAGACAACAACCGCTAATTTATAAAAAACACATCATGATAGCAATCTTAAACTGCTATCGTGAATATCTATGCTATATGGCACTTATTAGGCCAATTAAAAGCTTTTAAGGCTTTCGTATTAATAACCATTATACTATACGCCAGTGCTGTGAGCAGGATAACCACTCATAGTTGAATACCAATGAATGCCCACATTGACGATGATAGATTGAAAAATTTATCAATTTGCGTCATTATGAGGCAGTTTTTTATCCCAAAATGGTGCGACATCAGTGCAAAAATCCAATTCTAAGTTACCAAATACCAAATTATCACAGTCATCTAAGTCTGTTAAACACACGCTACCTTCACAGCAGCGTGGCTTGGTATTTAGTAGTCTGATATTAATTGTTATTATCGCTGGTATGGTGCTATTGGCGCTATATTTAATCAAACTTGATCGCACCATTACTCATAAGTTTGAGGGTAAACGCTGGGATATTCCTGCCAAAGTATACTCACAGCCGCTTGAGTTATACCAAGGTGCTAGTGTTGATAAAGATACGATGAAGACCTGGCTGGAATTGCTTAATTATCAAAGCAATAAAGCCTATGATCGCACGGGCACCTATCACAAATCAGGCAACACCTACTTTATCCACACTCGCGGTTTTAGTTATAGCGCCAACGATGTGGACAAAGAGCAAGTCATCAAAATGACCATTGCCGGCAATAAAATTGAGTCGGTACAAAGCACCTTGCCTGCCAAAAGCGGTATTATTCGTTTAGAGCCTGTCAATATTGGTGGTATTTATCCAGACAGCAATGAAGACCGTATGGTCGTCTCATTAGATGACGTGCCGCAGCCGTTGATTGATGCGCTAATCGCTACTGAAGACCGCGCGTTTTATGAGCACAAAGGGGTCTCTATACGCGGTATTGCTCGCGCCGTACTGAACAACTTTTCTGGTGGCTCTAGACAAGGCGGTTCGACCATCACTCAGCAGCTGATCAAAAATTTCTATCTCAATTCAGACCGTACCCTAAAACGCAAAGCCAACGAAGCATTTATGGCGGTACTACTTGAGCTACATTATAGCAAAGATGAAATTTTACAAACGTATCTAAACGAGATTTACTTAGGGCAAAATGGCAACCGTTCTATTAACGGTTTCGGTTTGGCCTCACAGTTTTATTTTGACAAACCTTTAAAAGAGTTGCGCTTAGATCAGCAAGCGATGCTGGTCGGTATGGCAAAAGGTCCTAGTGTTTATAACCCGCGTCGCCATCCAAATGATTCAAAAGCACGCCGTGACGTGGTGCTTAGCAATATGCTAGCCGTTGGCTCACTTAGCCAAGAAGACTACGACAAAGCCTTAGAAGAGCCGCTAGGTATCGTCGATAAGCCTGTTGAAGGCAAGAGTCAGTTCCCCGACTTTTTGGATATCGTCAAACGCGAATTAAACACCGTCTACTATTCTGATGACCTCAAAAATGAAGGCTTGATTATCATCAGTACCTTGGACCCTATCGCGCAATTGGCCGCAGACAAAGCCGTTGATAAGAAATTAGGTGAACTACGTCGTAAAGGTAGCAAAACCAAAGATCTACAAGGTGCATTGGTGAGTGCCAATCCAGAAACTGGCGAGCTGGTCTCTGTGGTAGGTAGCGGCAGTGAATTTACTGGCTTCAACCGTGCCGTCGATGCCAAACGCCAAGTAGGTTCATTATTGAAGCCCATTATTTATATGACCGCGCTTGAAAGCGGACGCTATAATCTAGCCAGTTCAGTAGATGATTCGCCGATTACTGTCAATCTAAGCGACGGTACAAAATGGAATCCAAGAAACTACGACAACCGTGACCATGGCTATGTACCCTTTACCACGGCCCTGTCTAAATCTTATAACCATAGTGCGGTACGCTTGGGTATGGAGTTTGGGGTCAACACCTTTGCCAAACAGTTACAACGCATGGGGGTCAAAGAAAAAATACCACCCTATCCTTCGGCTTTATTAGGCTCTGTCAATCTTAGCCCAATGGATATGCTCGGTGTCTACCAAGTCTTTGCCACCGGTGGCTTCCGCACACCTATTCATAGTATCCGTACCGTAATCGATGATCGTGGCCGCATATTGCAGCGTACTGGCCTAAATACTCAGCGCAGCATTCCACCTGAGACAAACTTTTTGACAAACTATGCGCTACAACAAGTGGTCTCAAACGGTACTGCTAGACGGGTACAATCACTTGGTAGTAACTTAAACTTGGCAGGTAAAACAGGCACCACGAACGATTATCGTGATGCTTGGTTTGCCGGTTACAGTGGCAACTATGTCAGCGTGGTTTGGGTGGGCCGTGATGATAACAAGCCGATTGGTCTAAGCGGTGGCACTGGCGCGTTGCCGGTTTGGGTTGATTATATGAAGCGCTTAAAACTGACACCTGTGGCACTACCAGAGCCTGAGGGTATCGAATGGTTATGGTTAGAGAACAACTCAGGCAAACTCTCTAATGAGCGCTGTGCCGACGCCCGCTATCTGCCAGTGATGTCAGCACATTTACCAGAAGAGGCCAGCAGCTGTGCCATTGGCTTATACCAACAAGAGCGTGCTCGTGAGCAGATGCAGTGGCAAAATCAGAGGGGCGCGACCGATCAGCAACGCCGCCGTGAAAATTTAGAAAGTCCAAATGGTGACGCCGTTGAAACAGACGATGACGATAGTGCCGAGCAAAATGGTGACACACCCAATCGTGCTGACACTTGGTACGACCGCGCAGTTGAATGGTTCTAAAATTGCTATTAAAAATCAAAAAGGATCTCGAGATGGTGTTACCTCTACAACAAACTGTATCGGTTAAAGAAGCTATTATTAACCCGTTAAAAAAATACACAGCAGCCAATACGTTACTCGTAGCCAGTGCTGTGATTGGCATGCTAAGTTTGAGTGCTTGCCAAACTGCACCAAGTACGCCCACTGCGATGAAAACCTCGACCGTTCAAACGGTGCCATCCTCACAAACCCCAAAAACCTCCACAACGACGGTCACTCAAGCGCCCATTGTTAATACAGATATGGTTAGAACAGATAACGAAAACAATCATCCCATCGAGCCATACCCTACATCTGAGTCAACAAATCCATTGACGCAAGAAACGCCTGTATTCGCACCGTCTAATCCAATGTCGACCCAGCCTGACACGACTATAATAGCGCCTTCTCGTGAAGACTATATAATCTCTGAGCCATCAGCGCCTTCACATAATGAGCTGTTGGAGCGTGCCAGAAAAAACTCACAACAAAAATCCCAGCAACCAGTCATTAATAACAGCAATCTACCAGCATTTCGCAATTTGATGCAAGCGGGAATCAGTCAGCTAAAATCTGGCCAACTAACCAATGCTGAAAACAGTTTTACCCGTGCTCAACGCATGGCACCCAAGTCGTCTGCGGTTTATTTTTATTTGGCCCAAGTAGCACTGAAAAAGAACCAACCTCGCAAGGCAGAAGCCATGGCACGCCGTGGACTGAGCGTTTCTCAAGATGCTAATCGCAGGCGTGCGTTATGGCAAATAATTTTGCAGTCAGGACAAGCACAAGGCAACTCGCGTGTGGTCAGTGAAGCCAAACAAGCATTGCGTTAATATCAAGACATATCGAAGTGAATCGATACTAAGTTTATAACTTTGTAATCTATAGTTAAATCACTTTAGAATAGATACAAGCGCTACTGGAGTAAATTTTTCGCAGCCTCTGTCGGCGTAGGCACAGCAAGCCAGAAAAACTTACTCCAGTAGTGCATGGTTATTAATGTGTCGACTTTAATCTCCAACTGACTATACTCACTTTTTCTATTCTGCACCCTCATTATTTATCCAAATCATACATTCATTTTTATTTTAGCTTAAGGTTATCGTTATGGCATGGCAACAACTGCATTTACAATGTGAAAAAGCAAACGTCGATTTGGCTGAGGCGCTGCTACTAGAGGCAGGCGCATTATCAATAGCCTTAGACGACGCAGGTGATCAACCTTTGTTTGAGCCACTTCCTGGTGAGTCACCACTGTGGGATGAGGTCATCCTAACAGGATTATTTGATGCCACTACCGATGCTGGTAATCGTCAGGCCATCGAGCAGCTAAGTCATGACATCGCCGCACAAGTACAAGCCACCCGACTTTGGCTAAGTGCTGTCGATGACAAAGACTGGGAGCGCGAATGGATGAGCAACTATCACCCAATAGAATGTGCCAATAACTTGTGGATTGTGCCTAACTGGCTAACGCCGCCCAATCCTGACGCGACTAACATTATTATGGATCCTGGCTTAGCCTTTGGTACTGGCTATCACGCCACCACACGCTTATGCCTCGACTGGTTAACAGAACAAGACTTAAAAGACAAAGTCGTGATTGATTACGGTTGCGGTTCAGGTATTTTAGGCATCGCCGCTTTATTATTGGGTGCACGCCAAGTTTACGCAGTCGATATTGATCCCCAAGCGGTGCTCGCAACCAATCAAAATGCAGCACGTAACCATGTTGGTGATCGTCTACAAGCGTTTTTGCCAGAAGACTTCACTGATTACTGCTCGCAAAATGATGTCTTACCTGTAGAAGCTATCATCGCCAATATTTTGGCCAAACCACTTATCGGCTTAGCCCCTTATTTCGCCACCTTAATCGCACCGAAAGGTCGCATTGTATTGGCAGGCTTAATCGAGTCGCAAACCGAACAAGTAACGGCGGCTTACCAACCTTATTTTACGCTTGATGCAAAACATGCTTTTACGGCACAAGAAGACCAACATTGGCAGCGTTTATCTGGTATATTTACAGGCTAGCAACATTTAATTACATCTGTTACGATAGAGGGCAGTCAAATGTTATGTGTTTGACGCCACTCTGTCCATGACTCATAGAATTTTAGAGCTTTTAAATGGCAGTATTAGCACCATAGGCAGCTTTTAGTGAGTGGCTCAGCGGTAGTGATAACCATACTTTCTTGGATTCAACCCTATGACCACCCCAATAAAAACCCAGTGCCCTCATTGCCAAGCTTGCTTTAAAGTAAAACAAACTCAGTTAAATAAAGTCAACGCCACTGTTAGCTGTGATCAATGCCAGCGAAATTTTTTGGTCAATAAGCATCTAATCGTCACTCCTAACTCCCTCAATGACACTACTATTCAAGCAGATATCGACTCTACTCAACCTAAAGCACGGTCATCAAAAGACTTCCCATCCGATACATTGATTCATGACGACTTGATTTATGATGATATGGATATCGATGAGTCAAAAGAGAGCGGTTTGGAGTATGACTCTTTAGATAGTATGGATGCTTGGTTGACTCAAGCCAGTCTTAGCTCTACAACAACGAACACCCCCTCAAAGAGCCGCGCTAAAACGTCTGATAAAAACGCCAATTCATTGGTGAAATCAACTTCTAACACTGTAACAAACCACTCATCATCCGCACAGGTTGCACTAAGTTCGGCAGCCGCTAATGATATTCGTGCAAACGTTGATGCTGCCACTGACAACGCCTGGCTCGAAAAACTCCTTAAAGACCAAAATATAGACCAAAACATACCGCAAGATGATACAGATTTATCGCAGTTATTACTCGATATGGGTGTGCCACTCAAACATGAAGACAGTGCTGCTACTAACGGGACTGTAAATAGAGGGGCTGTAAAAAAACCACCAGCCCATCACAGCTCAACTCCTGAAAGGCGCTCGGTCGCATCGTTACTGTGGATACTCGGATGCTTGGTATTAGCCATGTTGCTTTTTGCACAATATGTCATTTTCAACTTAGAAACCTTGGTAAAAACCCCCGCTCATGCAGAGCGCCTTCAAGCCATATGTTCGATCGCGGCTTGTAGTTTACCCAGTGCAGATCTAATGGCATTTACTATTAACAACCCCAGTCACAAACCCAGTCAAATCAATCAAACCGGCAGGTTTAGCGATGTCAGCGCCACATTGAGTAATCAGAGCGCAACCGCGCAGCTATACCCTAATGTTAAGGTCAGCGTTTACGGCGCAGACAATCTGATTGGTGAATTTATCGCGGCACCAGACGATTATCTATTGAGCAAGCAGAATCAATTAGCCGCTAATAGTGACAGAAAACTACTGTTTACAATACCTGTTGCTAATGCACAAATTCGCGAAGTGACCTTAAATGCTCTGTATTAAGCCTATTTTTATTTATACTTTTTGGATAGGCTATAATATCTCTAGCCTATTTACTCGCTTTCGTTCAGTTTGAGGTTACGCCCTAATTCATCAAAGTCTAATCCAGACAAGAGGCAAATCAACGGTAATGCTAAGATAGTGACCAATCTTTCGGTGCTAGACGATGTTAATTTGATATAATGCCTTAACATCTTACGGTTTGACTCTTTCTAACCCAAAGGACATTATCTTATGGCACCTCATGTACAGCATAATGCCAATCATTTTGCCAAAAGCTCTGAGCATCCTGCCGACTATACTAAAGAAAACTGCCTTCACCCCACTCAAGATGTTGAGTACGCTCCAGACAACCATAATAGTCATGCGCAAGAGCCTCTGCGGGTACATGTTGAGCGTGTGGTACGCCAGTATTTTTCGATGCTAGGCGATGAGATGCCCACCGACCTATACGAGCTTATCTTAAGACAAGTCGAAGAACCCCTGCTATCCGTCGTCCTTGAAAAAACTCGGGGCAATCAAACCAAATGTGCGCAAATTTTAGGTCTCAATCGCGGCACCTTACGCAAAAAACTCAAAACTTATGATTTAATGTAGCACCGGCTATATGAGTCTACCTATTTTCACTGACAATTCTTATGCATGGCCATTCATTATTCATGACCTTATCTATCGTGACTTTATCCATGGTGACCATGTCTGCAATGATTGTCGCTATCACCTTGCCAGACATCAATGTCAGGCTTTTTTTATGGAAGTTTTTTTATGAGTACAACCCCACTTGCTCTATTATCAGTTTCCGATAAATCTAATATCGTTGAATTTGCTCAAGGCCTCATTAAAGCAGGTTTTGGCTTATTGTCTACTGGCGGTACTTATCGGCTACTCACAGAAAACAATGTCGATGTGACCGAAGTGTCAGATTACACTGGCTTTCCTGAAATGATGGATGGCCGTGTTAAAACGCTGCATCCGAAAATTCATGGTGGTATCTTAGGCCGCCGTGGTACCGATGATGCAGTGATGAGTGAGCACGCGATTGAGCGTATTGATTTGGTTGTGGTAAATCTATATCCTTTTGCTCAAACCATTGCTCGTAGCGACGTTACCATGAATGATGCCATCGAAAACATCGATATTGGCGGTCCTACGATGGTGCGTTCGGCGGCAAAAAACCATGCTCACGTAGGTATCGTTACCGATCCAGCAGATTATCAGCGCATACTTGCAGCCTTAGGGGATGGCACTGAGTTGACAACGGCCCTACGCTACGACTTAGCGGTCAAGGCATTTGAACATACTGCCCAATACGACGGTATGATTGCCAATTTCTTAGGCAGCCGTGTTAATGAAAATCAAGAACCTGAGAATTTTTCGCGTACATTTAATGTTCAGCTTGAAAAAGTTCAAGACCTACGTTATGGCGAAAACCCGCATCAAAACGCCGCTTTTTATACTGAAAATCAGCCGTTAAAAAGCCAACAAGCCTCTATTGCGACCGCTAAGCAGTTGCAAGGTAAAGCGTTATCGTACAATAATATTGCCGATACTGATGCAGCGCTTGAATGCGTTAAAGCCTTTAGTACGCCTGCCTGCGTTATCGTTAAGCACGCCAACCCTTGCGGCGTTGCAGTGGATAACGATCAAGTAGCCGCTTATCGCACTGCCTTTAGCACTGACCCTGAGTCTTCTTTTGGTGGCATCATTGCCTTTAACCGCCCCTTGACGTTGGTGGCTGCTAAAGCCATTATCGACAATCAGTTTGTAGAAGTTATTATTGCCCCTAGCATTGAAGACGGTGTTCTTGAAGCGACTGCGTCAAAGAAAAATGTCCGCGTATTGGTATGCGGTGAGTTACCAACACCAGATCAGCGCGATGGCCAGCTTGACTATAAACGTGTCAACGGTGGTTTGCTTGTTCAAGAACAAGATCTTGGTCTAATTACAGCAGATGATCTAAAAATTGTCACTGACGTGCAGCCAACTGAAGCACAAATTGCTGACCTGCTGTTTAGCTGGAATGTGGCAAAATACGTCAAATCCAACGCCATCGTTTATGCCAAAGGTCAGCGCACTATCGGTGTGGGTGCGGGTCAAATGAGCCGTATTAACTCAGCCCGTATCGCTGCTATCAAGGCTGAGCATGCAGGACTTGCCACTGAAGGCGCAGTAATGGCATCTGATGCTTTCTTCCCGTTCCGTGATGGCATTGATAATGCAGCTGAAGTAGGTATCGCTGCTATCATTCAGCCAGGCGGCTCTATGCGTGATGATGAGACCATCGCTGCGGCAAATGAGCATGGTATCGCCATGGTATTCACTGGCATGCGTCATTTCCGTCATTGATATGCTCTAAACAGCACTTCATGTGTTAATATAAGTATTGAAAAAAGCCACTGTAACTATAGTTACAGTGGCTTTTTCATATCAAATATTTATGGCTGTTTAAGTTTAAAGACCAGCCAAACGCTTAACGTCCCTGCGCATTGGCCATATTAGAGTCATTAATCTCAACTTTATACACCAAACGTAGATAATCTAAATAATCTTGTAGCTGGTCTTGACCTAAGTTATCACGAATAATGGTCGCGGTTTGTGCTCTTTGCATATCAGACAATGGTGATTGCTGCTCCGTCTTAATACGATCGCCCACCAATACCGTCGCACCCATCTCAGATTCGCTAGCAACGGCCACGACAGCATTTTCAGCCGCTTGCTTACTGAACGCTAGCCCACGCTCTTTTTCTGTCAATACTGTGGTCTGACGGTTCACATCACCCAATGCTTGAAAGCTGACTGGTTGCTTACTGATATCAGCAGTGGTTTTAATCCCAGCAGCAACTGCTTGAGCATCTTTTAGCGCCAACGCCGTGGCTTTTTGTTGACGTAATACTTGAGTGATTATCGGTGTAGCCGCTGATAAGGTTAATACTTTAGTCGGACGATAATTACTCGGCTGTACCCATACTGTACCATTCCCAACTTTTATACCTGCAGTTACTGCTTGATCTTGAATCGTAAATTCATCAAACGCTTGCTTGATTACTGCTGGTTGAGACAGTACCGATTGGTTGTTTTCTTTACGGTAATCTTTGATATGCTTGAGCGTCACGTTTTCTTGCTGAGCAATATCTTCGATACTAAAACCATCTGCGGCCAAGTCATTAATCGACGTCACTTTATCGGCATATATTTCCTGACGCTTATATTCTTTTGCTTTAACCGTCAACTCGTCACGCATGCTTTCTAGGCTTGGCATTTTGCTACCATTGTCTTCGGTAACCGTAAATATTTGATAGCCAAAGCTGGTCTTAATAGGTGCCGTGACATCACCAACATTTAGACCCTCTAGGGCCTTTTCAACAGCAGTGGCGTCATTACCAAATACTGCCGCGTTAAAGCGACCGATATCGCCGCCCGTTTCTCCTGATGGATCATCAGACTCTGCTTTAGCAAGCTTGGCAAATGATTCACCTTTATCTAGGCGCGCTTTCACTTTATCAGCGCGAGCCTTAGCGTTATCACCAGTTAATAGGATTTGGCTAACTTTACGCTCGTCAGTGATCGCAAGACCTTGCTTATATGCTTCATATTGCTGCTGTAAATCTTCTTTAGTAACGTCGCTCACCTCAATGGTTTGCGGACTCAGTTGCAGATAAGCCAAATCGACCATTGCTGCACTTTTTAGCGTTTCTTTATTACTATCATAATACGCTTGCATGTCATTTTTGCTCAGTTTCACTTTGTCTTGATAGTCTTGCCAATTAAAGCGATGTAGCCAGATGTTGCGCGACTCAAGCTGTAGATCGATTAATTGACTGACCGCTTGCATCGGATAAATAGCGGTACCAACGATACTGGCATTGAGCTGGTCGAGGCTTAGTTGATTACGAAATTCAGCAAACAGCTGATCTTTTGTCATATTGCGCTGACGTAAAAAATTCGAAAACTGATCGTTAGAGAAGTTGCCTTCTGCATCTTTAAATATCTCTTCTTGACGCAGCAGACGATTAATCGTGTCATCAGAAACGGTCATACCAAGCTTGCCCGCTTGCTGCTCTAATAAGGTACGATCAATGAGCCCTTTTAATACTTGCTCATGCAGTACATCTTCATTTAATAGACTGGCATCATCAACCTGCTCTAATATTTCGGTACGACGGTTATTCACGGCAGTCTGATACTCTGACAGCCCAATACTTGCATCACCCACCTGAGCAACTTGGTTGGGATCAACGCCACCGCCAAAATAGCTTTCGACACCCAATAGAGCGAGTGGCGATAGGCATAAAATCAATAAAATGCGACCTGGCCAGCTTTTTAAAAAATCGCGCAATTTATCCATAGTTATCTCTACTTTATTAACCTATATTGATGAAAAACCATTGTAATACTATTATTAATATCGATGCTATCTAAGCAGGCAATGGTAAGAGTAAGAACATGTACATGTTATATAGGTTGTGTTGCAGCAACCTGATTTTGACAATGCGTCTATCGCGCGCCCTATGATACGTGATTTTTGATGCAGACTCAAAATATTCACGTTATATGATGCAAACTATAGCACTAAAAAAGCACCTAAATATTAGGTGCTTTTTTAGTGCTTCTATTGTGAACTACGCTATGAGCGACTGTCTATTATTTTACTGCTAACAAACGCTATTTTTATTCGTATATCACGTTCATTATATAGCGCTTATCTATAATAGAAATAAACTTTCTTAGTTTAAGCGCTCTTTTAAGTTTTTGCCAGCTTTGAAGCTTGGTACTTTGCTTGCTGGAATACTAAGCTCTTCACCAGTCTTAGGGTTACGGCCTGTACGGGCTTTACGGTCTTTTACGCTAAAAGTACCAAAGCCAACCAATGAGATACTATCGCCAGCTTCTAATGCTTCACCAACACTTTCCATAACAGCATTCAATGCATCACCAGCTTGGGTTTTATTTAGACCACTTTTGTCTGCGATGCTATCAATTAATTCTGACTTATTCATAAAATTTCCTTCAAGTTTAAGGGGATAATAAATGCTCACGCCAAGTATTGTAACGCTCTCATAGCACTTAAGCAATAAAAACTACCTGACCCACATATTAACGAGTTTCACTTTGTTATCGTCTTTATATCAAGGCAGCATAGGGAGCGCAAGCGATTTTACATATTTTTGTGTACTGTACTACGTATTTGACACTCAATGTTACGCAAAACATCTGCAACGGTTCTAACTACTCATCACTTTAGCTTACTATGAGTTCGGCTTACGTAGCCGAACTGTGTCAATTTATGGTTTGCAGCCGTTGCTACGCAATATCAATACATTACCAGTCATTAATACCAGTGTCTTTATCGACTGCCGAATTGTAAGGTAATAATTTACCCACTGGTAGCGAATTAATAGAAACTAGCGTTACTTTTTATTATAAAGACGTTAATATAAGCAAAATATCACTGCACATCTTGGATGGGTTTCGACTCTTGTTTGTCTTTTGCCTCTGATTTGCCAAATAAAAAACGGATTACTTACATGAAGCGTTCTACGTTGTCTCACTCTTTTCTCAATATTATTCTGGTGTTCATCGAGTCGGCGCTGACCCTACTGTTACGTCTAGACCCCGAGCTACGTAAAGCCGCTTATCCACTTGCCAAGCAAGGTACTGTCGTGGCGCTGCGCTTATATTTACCACATGTAGAGGTTTTCGCCACTTTTAGTACCAAAGGTGTGTTGCTCGATTCCAATTTACCCATCGGGCGTAGCGAGCCTGACGTCGTCATCAATGCTTATAGTCTTCAAGTAATCAACGCGATTACCACTCACGATAGCGAAACCACGGAAAAGCTACAGATGCGTGGGGAGTCCGTTCAGGTACAGCTGGTCAAGCAGTTTATTATGCAACTCGGTCTTGGTAGCTTAATCCAAGGCTTGATTAAAAAGATAAAAGGTGGCAAAGGCAAATCCAAACCTACAGAAGCTGAAATGGCAGATAAGAAGGAAAGCTATAAGCTACGCATTAAAGAACAACAAACTCAAATCAATACCTTGACCATCAAAAACCGCGAACTTGAAACCACGGTTAAAGAATTACAAAGCAAGCAAAAAACATTCATGATCGTGACGGTGGTCGCGCTCGTTGTGATGGTTGGATCAATCATCGCATTATTAATGAATTAGTTTAGACAATGCCGAGTTCGGCAATACTAAAAATACATTTAACTGCAACTATTATATTGTTTGATGAATTGAGCGCTTAATGCCTGTAATAAGATATTAAACGCTTTGTTCGGCTTTTATACTCATATGCCAATTGCTCTAAACATCAACATTCCTCTCGCACTGCCCCCTCTTTTATTGCCCTTATTATTAACACTATTGATCACATTGTTTTTATCAATCACAGTTATAAGCTGCATTAACCATTCAACCACATTTTAATCTTGACTAAATTACTCGGGATTAAGTATAATTGGATTAATCGTTACACACATCGGGTGCACCATCTGTTGTTTAATGACGATAGAACACAACTTAGCGGTAGATATGTAGATACTCTGATAGGCCACTCTCATGTTATTTCAATAGTGCCCATAGATACCTTTTCGTTAAGATCGTTGTTAAATATAAAAAACATAAAAGTTTGGAGATAACACATGCGTTTGACTACCCGAGGCAGATACGCCGTTACTGCATTATTGGATTTGGCACTACAAACCAGTCAACAAGACAGTGCAGTATCATTATCTGATATTGCCAAACGGCAATCGATTTCTATCTCGTATCTGGAGCAACTATTCTCTAAACTACGTAAACGTGGTCTCGTTACTAGTATTCGCGGTGCAGCAGGTGGCTATCACCTCGCAAAACCATTGCACGAGATAGATGTCATGAGCATCATCTCTGCTGTCGACGAATCAGTTGATGCGATGCAGTGCGAAGGACGCGGTGACTGTCAAGGTGGTACAATGTGTCTAACCCATGATTTATGGTGTGCATTGTCCAATCATATCGAACAGTACTTGAAAAATATAACATTAGCGCAATTACTAGACATGGAAAATGTGCAATTAGTCTCAGAACGTCAGCACACACCCACTAAAAGTATTTCTATAAAAGATATCAATACTATTACCCTATCGAACAGCGAGGCAAACCCAGCATGAGCCAACATAACAACCTTATATACTTAGATTATGCCGCCACCACGCCAGTTGCAAAGTCAGTAGCTGCTAAAATGAGCGAGTATCTGACTGTAGATGGCATCTTTGGTAATCCAGCCTCGCGCTCGCACGGCTATGGCTGGCAAGCAGAAGAAGCGGTAGAAACAGCGCGTCAGCAAGTGGCTGAAGTGATCCACGCTGATCCACGCGAAATCGTCTTCACTTCTGGTGCGACAGAGTCTGATAACTTAGCCATTAAAGGCGCAGCACATTTCTATCAGTCTCGTGGCAAACACATCATTACCAGCAAAATTGAACACAAAGCAGTGTTAGATACTTGCCGTGAGCTTGAGCAAGAAGGTTTTGACATTACTTATCTTGAGCCACAGCCAAGCACTGGTTTGATTTTACCAGAACAAGTTAAAGATGCTTTGCGTGAAGACACTATCTTAGTCTCACTGATGATGGTAAACAACGAACTTGGTACGATTACTGATGTGGCTGCTATTGGCGATATCACTCGTGAAGCCGGTGTGGTTTTCCATGTCGATGGCGCACAGTCTGTAGGTAAAGTGCTGATTAATCTCGAAGAAATGAAAATCGACTTAATGAGTTTTTCAGGTCACAAAGCATACGGTCCTAAAGGTATCGGTGCGCTATTTGTTCGCCGTAAGCCTCGTATTCGTTTGAAAGCCGAACAACACGGTGGTGGTCATGAGCGTGGTATGCGTTCTGGTACCTTGCCAACCCATCAAATCGTTGGTATTGGTGCCGCATTTGCCTTAGCCAATGAGCGTTACCAAGAAGACCATGCTCACGCAGCGAAACTACGTCAAAAACTGTGGGACGGTCTACAAGATATCGAAGAGATCTACCTTAACGGTGATTTAGAGAACAGTGTACCTAATATCGTAAATATCAGCTTTAACTTTGTCGAAGGCGAGTCATTAATGATGTCGCTAAAAGACTTAGCTGTCTCATCAGGTTCGGCCTGTACGTCAGCGACACTTGAACCATCCTATGTACTACGTGCTATTGGTCGCCCAGATGAATTGGCACACAGCTCGATACGTTTCAGCTTCGGTCGCTATACCACTGAAGAAGATATCGAAACCGTTATTAAGCAAATGCATGAAGCCGTTGATAAATTACGCGCGCTATCACCACTTTGGGATATGTACCAAGAAGGTGTTGATTTAAATTCAGTCGAATGGGCTGAGCACTAAAATTATTGAGAATATAAACATGGCTATTAAATGTAGCCATCAAACGATTGATCAGACAATTAAATTACGTGTTTGACCCCAATTATCGATGAGCAAATAACACTTCAAACTAATCAGTTATTGCTCATCATCTAACTAGGAGAAAACCTCATGGCCTATAGTGACCAAGTTATTGATCATTACGAAAACCCACGCAACGTTGGTAATTTTGATAAAAACGCCAAAAATATCGGTACTGGTATGGTTGGTGCCCCAGCTTGTGGCGACGTAATGCGTCTACAAATCCAAGTCGATGACAACGGTGTTATCGAAGATGCACGCTTTAAGACTTATGGCTGCGGTTCAGCAATTGCATCAAGCTCGCTCGTTACCGAGTGGCTTAAAGGCAAGAGCTTGGATCAAGCTGGCGAAATTAAGAACAACGATATCGCTGAAGAATTGGCATTGCCACCAGTAAAAGTGCATTGCTCTGTACTAGCAGAAGATGCCATTAAAGCCGCTATCAGCGACTATAAAGGTAAGCATAGTACAGCAGCTGACGCTGTTACAGAAGAAGCTACCAGCTAAATCGTTTAGCCTGTGCGCTATATCTTTATGGTAGTACAGTGTTAACGAATTACTGAAAGCGACTGACGCTAAAAAGGTGACAATGACGCTTATGCAATTGTCACCTTTTACTTTATATTGTCAGTTTAGATAGAATCTATCTCGGCACCATTTTATAATACATATTTTTTTTATTAATGGCTTCTTAATTAAGTTAATACCTCTATTATTGATAATCAATGGGAGTTGGCATGATTGAAATGACAGAACGCGCCGCCCAGCATGTTCGAGATTTTTTGGACAACCGCGGCAAAGGTGAAGGCATTCGAGTGGGCATTCGTACGGCTGGCTGTTCAGGCTTAGCCTATGTTTTAGAGTTCGTCGATACGCCTGACGAAAATGACACGCGCTATGAAAGCCGCGATGTTAGTATCTTTATTGATCCTAAAAGCCTAGTATATTTAGATGGGCTACTAATGGACTATGAAAAAGAAGGTTTAAACGAAGGTTTTAAGTTCACTAACCCCAATCAAAAGGGTGAATGTGGTTGCGGTGAGTCCTTTACAGTCTAGGGCTTTCGTACTTTGTGTTTAAGCTTAGCTGGTAATTTAAGCTCAAGCGATGAACTATTACAGCTACAACGGTATAATGAACCCAGTCGTAAACAAGTCCTTAGTCTGAAAAACTTAAAAAACAAATAAAAAAGTAAGGCGTATGACATGACAAATATTACTCAAGAAGCACAGTTTGATAACTTCTTTGCCCTATTTGAGCAACCTGTACAATTTGAAGTCAATCAAGACAACCTCGACCAACATTTACGTCTGCTACAAAAACGTTATCACCCTGACAATGTCGTCAAAAACGGCACAGATGCTGCACAAGCGAAACAGCAATCTGAGCAAGCTTCTGCGCTAATCAACCAAGCGTATCAAGCATTAAGCGCCCCCGATAGCCGGGCAAGCTACCTATTAGATATGGCAGGCCAAGCACAGAATGTGGAGCACTCTATCGCAGACTTAGATTTTTTAGAAGATGCGATGCAGATGCGGATTGATTTAGATGAAGCCATTGACGATAAAAATCGTTCAACCTTACAACAGCTACATCCACAGATTACTGAACGTCTGGCTAAACAGTCTCAACGCTTTAGTAGTGCCTACCAAAATCAAGACTGGCAAACAGCGATCGATGCGACCCAAAAACTCAAGTTTTTAGTAAAATTGAATGCTGACGTAACCACAGGACTTGATGAAGTGGCTACTACTGAACATTCAGATGACGATGATTTATACGTTTAATATTTTATTTTAAGCACTCTTAACCGATCGGCTTTTCTGTTTCTATAGTAAGATAGCTGCGGTAGTGCGTATGTTGTATTTGCTCCATTTCACTTATTCATTTTATCTCTGAGTTATCTTATGTCTTTATTGCAAATTGCCGAACCCAATCAAAGCGCTCAACCTCACCAGCATCATTTTGGTCTGGGAATCGATCTTGGTACCACACGCTCATTAGTGGCAGTGGTACGTTCAGGCAAAGCGCAGGTCTTAGAAGCAGGCACAAGTACAGATACCTTACTCCCTTCTGTTGTTTATTATCCCAGTACAGGCAAGCCTCTTGTTGGCTATGATGCCCTAGCCCATTTAGCGGATGATCCAAAAAATACGATCGTCTCGGCTAAGCGGTTTATGGGCCGTAGTCAAGCGGATATTAAGTTCTCTCATCCTTATGAGTTGAGTGGCAACAAAGACGATATGCCAGCATTCGTGACCAGCCAAGGGGATGTTTCTCCGGTCGAAGTCTCAGCACGTATATTAGCAGCGCTTGAGCAACGTGCTGCAAGTACATTGCCTGCAGATAGCATCGAAGGCGCGGTCATTACCGTTCCAGCCTATTTTGATGAAGCTCAACGTCAAGCGACAAAAGATGCGGCGCAAGCGGCAGGTATCAATGTTTTACGTCTCTTGAATGAGCCCACTGCTGCTGCCGTTGCCTACGGTCTCGACCAGACAACACAAAGCAATGAGTTAGAAAGCTATTATTTAATCTATGATTTGGGTGGCGGTACCTTTGACGTGTCTATTTTAAAGCTGACTGATGGCGTCTTTGAAGTATTGGCGACCGGCGGTAACAGTGCCTTGGGTGGTGATGATATAGACCGTCTTATGACCAACTGGCTTATCAAACAATTAAACATCGACCCTAAAGACGTGAGTCGTCATGACAAATCGATACTTGCGCAACAAGCCAAAGCGTATAAACAAGCATTGACTGATGCTGAGCAAGTTGCTATCAGCATCACTGTCAATGAGCAATCTTTTCAAGGTATCTTACACCGCAAAGATTTACTGGCTATCGCAGAACCAGTTAGCCGCCGTACACTAAGTGTATGCGAGCAAGTATTACGCGACGCCAAACTGTCTGCTTCAGAATTAGACGAAGTAATTTTGGTCGGTGGCTCTACACGCATGCCTGCTGTACAGCAAGTCGTGACAGACTTTTTTGGCAAAGAACCACTTTGTCGTCTTAATCCAGATGAAGTAGTCGCTTTAGGCGCTGCTCAAACGGCGCATCAATTGATCAATGGCGACAGTGACAACAATCTACTATTATTAGATGTAACACCACTATCGCTAGGTCTTGAAACGATGGGCGGTCTGGTTGAAGTGCTTATCCCACGCAACACTCCAATCCCTGTCAAAAAACGCCAAGTATTTACGACCTATCAAGATGGTCAAACAGGTATGGTGATTCATGTAGTACAGGGCGAGCGCGAAACCGTGGAAAACTGCCGTTCACTTGGGCGTTTTGAGCTATATGGCATCCCGCCAATGAAGGCTGGATTTGCGCGCATTGAAGTGACTTTTAGTATTGATGCTAATGGGCAGCTTACCGTCAGTGCTCAAGAGACCACCACCAAGACAGAAAGCAAAATTGAAATTGTACCTGCTTATGGTTTATCAGATGAGCAAAAAGAACAATTACTGGTGGCAGGATTCAAGCATGCAGAAGAAGATAAAAATGCACGCTCTTTAATCGAGACCAAAGTAGAGGCTGAGCGCGAAGTATTGGCACTACAGTCTGCCCTTAAAGAATTTGCCTCATTAATATCGCCTGAAGAGCAGCAAGCATTAGCAGAGCAAATACAAGCGCTACAAACCGTACTCAGCACTGATGACTTAGCGCTTATCGAAGCACAGCAAGCCAAGCTTAAACCCCATAGTGATGCTTTTGCCGCTCGTATTATGAATCAAAGCGTCAAAACCAGCATGGCAGGAACTAGCGCCCAAGACTGGTAACAAATACGTTAAAATTACCGCTTAGCACCTTTACTAAGCTGATTTTTCATTTTTTAAATTGATTAGCATCGGATAAAATATTTATGCCAAAGATTACCGTACTACCCCATCACGAAATTTGCCCTGAAGGCACCGAAGTTGAGCTAGAGTCTGGTGAGAACCTTTGTAAAGCGCTGCTAGAAAAAGGCATCAAAATTGAACATGCTTGTGAGATGTCAAAGGCTTGTACTACTTGCCATGTGGTAGTACGTAAGGGTTTCAATAGCCTAGAAGAGATGGACGATATCGAAGCAGATTTATTGGATCGCGCTTGGGGATTAGAGCCTGACTCACGCCTATCTTGTCAGGTAATGCTTGATGAAGACGATTTAACCATCGAGATTCCTAAATATACCCTTAACCATGCCAAAGAAAACCATTAAACACTAGGGTGTGTCATAAATTTGTTTGTTGTTATATTAAAAAAGCCAGCTATCATATGATAGCTGGCTTTTTTCCACTTAAACGTATTTATGTACGTCAATCCAAAATAAAAGAAATACAAGTCAAATAGTGCATCCCATCTTAAAAAACAGTATTTCTTGAGCGCTTAATTAGGGTTGCTATCGCTACGTTTACTTTCTGCTTCTATATCAGTGGCTACCTTTTCTTGCTCCTGCTCAACACGCTCAAGCGCAAAATTTAATCGCGCTCTGATATCCTGATAATCACTGTCACTCATATCTTTAAAGTTCAGATGTAAGTTAAACCCTGGTAGCGTGTGGTCAACCCACTTTGATAAATGTCCCTTATGCGTATCAGGATCAAATACTTTCCAGGCGTTTACCTTGTTATCAAATCCTTTTAGCTGAAACGCGCCAGCATGCTGGCACTCATAATTATGGCAAATATAATCATAAGTACTTTCGCTTACCAATATCTCATCTTTACCCGCACTAGACTCTAGTCTTGACGCCAGATTGGCCTCTTTACCAATCAATGTATAGCTAAGACGGTTGTTACTGCCAAAATTACCAACATGACAATAGCCTGTACTGATGCCAATACGTATGTACAGCCCCTCAAAGCCCATCAACCGCCATTTCTGCCTCAAAGTTCGCATTTCACGGCGCATATCTATTGCCATTGCAATACAGTCTAAAGCATCTTGGCG
The DNA here is from genome assembly GCF_014861365.1 of Psychrobacter sp. FME6. GTDB lineage: Bacteria > Pseudomonadota > Gammaproteobacteria > Pseudomonadales > Moraxellaceae > Psychrobacter. Next base: position 48,490 of record NZ_RRYW01000002.1, on the reverse strand, counting down.
CGCACCGCGGCTATCTGGCTCACCAAAAAAAAACACCATGCCATCTCCAATAAACTTATCCAAAACGGCGCCATGCTTGTTGGCAATCAAAGTCATGCAATGCATATAGGTATTCAAAATATCCGCCAAATTATCAGGGCTTAGGCTATCAGAAAGTTCAGTAAAACCAACAATGTCTGAAAACATAATGGTCAGCTTGGCACGCTTATTAGAAACGTTAACGGGAATGTCTTCCTTAACAATTGGCTCCCAGACCTGCGGTGGTACAAAGCGCGTCAATTTATTGATGACCGATACCATGGTACTTAGCCGCCCTACTGCCTGATGAGCACGTGCTTCATGATTGATATATTCCCTATAAACATAGCGAAACTGGTATAAAATGACAGTTATAGTTGCTAATAGTACTACAGAGGGTAGCCAGCCTTCATAACAGTCCATATTGGGACCGTTTAAGGTCACACTGACATAATAAAAAGCAATAACCGTCACTATCGACACAGTAATGAGCTTAAGCTGGTTCTCAGAATTGCTGATAATGACGCGAAGGCTGATTAAGGCGGCTAGACTGATAGACATCACAGCGCAGAACTGTAACGACCCTATCACCACTGCCAATAAAATAACGACAATATTAGAGGTCCAAAAACTGCTTTGGCGTCGATAATTATAAATCAAGATCATTAAACTTGGCAGGCAAACAATGACAAGAAGTGCCATTGAGCGGGGATTAAAATTGAAATGTACAGCGAGAAGTATGACCGTGAGGATTAAGACAAATACTTCCGGATAGTCAAACCGATAGCTGCCTTCATTTACCGAAGGTAGCTTCGGTCTCAACGTATCTAAAAAAGGCATATGAGATGTTCGCTTAAGCAAAACAGATTATCAAAAAAATAAAGAGAACATAATTTCAGCAACGGCCTCTCATGATAAGTACAGTATAGATTATCTAATCAATATTATACGTTTTAAAGGTAATAAAACCTAGGTCACTGATAACTAAAAGCATACCACCTGTCATACAACCTGACTAAAAGCATGTTCAAATAGCAAAAATTAAACTAAAAATAGAAAAGCCAGATAATACTTATCTGGCTTTTCATAGCTCCTAAACCTATTCAGTATAGGACAGAAACAGTCAAATGCTTTAACCTTTGCTTCAACTTTATTACATTTGCCAATCAAATGGCATTTGATGATGACCACGTAATGCCATCATCAAAGTTTGCTGCATTTGTGCCAGCACTTCTTTGGTATAAGGAACAGCAGGCACGCCCCATACTGGGTTTGGCCATTGCATGTCATTTTGATAGCGAACGATATGATGGAAATGTAGCTGCGGCACTTGATTGCCAAGGGCTGCCACATTCATTTTATCGGCTTGAAAAGTTTTGGCTAGCTGGCTTGATAACCAGCTCGATTCACGCAAAAACTGCGCTTGATCTGCCTCCGATAATTCATACAATTCTTTGATACCCGATACGCGCGGTACCAATATCAACCAAGGAAACTGACAATCATTAATTAAACGACAGGTTGATAATGGGAAATCACCCACTAAAAAACTATCGGCAGCAAGTTTATGATGAAGTTGGAACATAATAACGGTTCTCTTGTTATGACGCTTAGATAAAAGAAGGTAAAAACTTAAAAGGATAAAACATGAATAAGTAACGATTTAGTTCTGAAAACATAGTGCTAAAAACAATATAGTGCTGAAAATAAAGGCTTAAAATACGATATCACTATTTTATCAGTTATCCAGCCGATAAAATAGCACCACGACTCATTACCTTAGTCTTATCTAACCACGATGATTGGTTTATCGCTAAGCGGACTCCACCACCATATGCTCGCTAAAATAGTGTAACAACTCCTGAATAACGGTCACACGTTGCTGCGGTGTTTCAAGCTTATCGCCATCTTGATAGCGAATACCAGACGCGCCATTCATACGATAGTTCTGCCCATTTGATTGAATCAATTTAATAATAGCTAGAGCATCGACTGGGGTATCTGGTGCGAACTCTAACGTCATACTACTATTGGCATCAATTTTATTAATCTTTAGCGGCTCTGCTTGTATGCGCAGTCCGTGAATGGCAAAAAGATGCTTGGTTTGATCAGGTAGTGTACCAAAGCGATCAATCATCTCAGTGCGAATATCGGTCAACGCCTCTTTATCATCGGCATTACCAATACGTTTGTAGAATAATAAACGCTGATGCACATCGTGCAAGTACTCTTCTGGTATCAGCGCAGAGCTGTGCAGGTTAATTTCACTGGTGAGCGACAGTGGTGTGCTTAAATCAGGCTCCTTACCCGCTTTGATTGCTTTTGTCGCCCGCTCCAGCATGTCCATATATAAGCTAAAGCCAATCGCCTGCATATTACCACTTTGCTGCTTACCGAGTATCTCACCGGCACCGCGAATCTCTAAATCTTCACTGGCCAGCATAAAGCCTGCACCCAGGGTATTAGCGCGCTCAATGGCATGCAATCGACGTTTGGCATCGCCTTTAAGTCCTTTAATAGACGGTACGAGTAGATAGCAATAGGCCTGATGGTGACTGCGACCCACGCGGCCACGTAACTGATGCAACTGCGCCAAGCCAAATTTATCAGCGCGTTCAATAATAATCGTATTGGCATTGGGCACATCGATACCGGTTTCGATAATGGTTGAGCATATCAGTACGTTGAATTTTTTATGATAAAACTGCTGCATGACTTGTTCTAGTTGACGCTCTTGCATTTGCCCATGAGCGACCCCTACTCGTGCCTCAGGAACCAGCTCACGGATAGTTTCTGCCATACGTTCGATACTGGCCACATCATTATGTAATAAGTAAACCTGACCGCCACGCAGTAGCTCACGTAAAATAGCTTCTTTCATCAAGGCTTCTGTTTTTTGCATCACAAAGGTTTTAATCGCAAGGCGACGGGCAGGTGGCGTAGCAATAATCGACATATCACGCATACCAGAGAGCGCCATATTCAGCGTTCTAGGGATTGGGGTCGCTGTCATCGACATACTGTCCACATCGGTCTGAATCGCCTTGATACGCTCTTTATGGCGCACGCCAAAGCGATGTTCTTCATCGACAATCATCAAACCTAAGTTAGAAAACTTCACGTCAGGTTGTAATAGTTTATGCGTACCGATAACGATATCGACCTTGCCTGCTGCGAGGTCTGTTAAAACCGTTTCCTGATGCTTTTTGCCACCAAAGCGCGAGAGCGTTTCAATACGTACTGGCCAATCCGCAAAGCGATCGCGGAAATTGTCTTCATGCTGACCTGCTAGCAATGTCGTAGGCACCAATACAGCCACTTGATAGCCGGCGCTGACCGCAATAAAAGCTGCGCGCATCGCAACTTCTGTTTTACCAAAACCCACGTCGCCACAGATAAGGCGATCCATCGGTTGGTTTTGCCTCATGTCTTCCATAACCGCATGGATGGCATTGGCTTGGTCAGGCGTTTCTTCAAAAGCAAATTGACTGGCAAATAACTCATATTGCGATGGGTCTATTTTAAAATGAATGCCTACTTTGGCTTCGCGCCGTGCTTGCATATTGAGAAGCTCAGCGGCAACATCGTGAATTTGTTCTAACGCTTTTTGCTTAGCCTTATCCCATTTGCCGCTACCGATTTTGTGTAATGGCGCAAGCGCAGGGTCGCCGCCACTATAGCGGTTAATCATTTGCAAATTAGCGACTGGCACATAAATACTGGCATCATCAGCGTATTTTAGATGAATAAACTCTTGCTCACCATCACCGACATCTAGCGTAATCAAACCGTTATAACGCCCAATACCGTGTTCGATATGGACCACAGGACTGCCATCCGTTATTTCGGTCACGCTTTTAACTAAGAACTCTTCTGACACACCGCTTTGGCGACGACGGCGTGTTTGCAGTACTTGCCGACCAAACAATTGTGTCTCACTAATCAGCACCAAGCGCTCAGGGACATATACACCGCGCTCAATGGGTGCAACGGTTAGACCAACCTGTGGTAAATTTTTATCGTTAAGCGCGCGCGTTTTATCAGCGGCTAAAAACGCTTCAAAACTGTCATAGGCTTTGATATCGATTTTGCCTTTAAACAGCTCAATAAGAATCTCACGGCGACCCGCTGTTTCGGCAACCACCAATACTGGTGTCGCGGTTTGCGCTTGTAGCTCTAAAAATGCCAATAGCTCCGTAAGAGGCTCTGCCTTTTGATGGTTCACTGCTAGCTGAGGTGGTTCTTGAGCACTAAGCGTCACTAAACCTTGCTGTTTATTTGGTTGTTGCTCAAGCTCTAATGATAAATCGTCACTATCGATCGCGGCGACATCTGTCATTGTCGCTAGCTCATCACGCGCACTAAGTATCACGCGTGGATAATGATTGAGATGTTCATTAAGCGTATTAGACAATAAATATAATAACTCAGGGGCAACGATAGGTTTATCGATATCATGACGACGCTCTTCATAGCGGCGCTGGATTTGTGACCAATAATCTGCCTGTTTTTCGTTAATCAATTCATCAGTAATAAATAAAGCATCGCTTGGCAAGTAAGAAAATAAACTGCTCTCATTTTCCCAATCTTTTAAATCAAAAAATAATGGCTGATAGTATTCAAGCCCACTACTCGCGATACCCGCCATCACATCTTTGTGCAGCTCAAACTTACGGCTACTGGCATTAGGGAACATCGCGGCAAAATTTGTCCGGAACGTCTCACGCCCTTCATCGAGTGGAAACTCTTTTGCCGGTAGTATTTGGAATTGTTGAATAGGTTTTGAGATATCTGGCAGTTTATGCAGCAGCGACAGTGATTCTTTGCCCATACTATTATCGTTGCCACTCATCATGGTTTTCAGGTCGTCAACGGTTAATGTGCGCTGGGTCTGCGGATTAAAAAAACGAATCGTTTCAATCTCGTCATCAAATAAGTCTAGACGCAACGGAAACGGCTGCCCCATCGCAAAAATATCAATGATACTACCCCGTACCGCAAACTCACCCGGCTCAAAGACATTTTCTACTGCGCGGTAGCCAGCCTTTGCTAGTAATGTACGCTGGGTATTGATATCAAATCGATCACCCACACTTAAATCAAAATGCTGTCCAATCAGCCAGCTGGGCGGTGCCACACGATGCATCAGTGCTTGTACTGATATTAGCAACACGCCTGAGGTTGGCATGTCAGTTAATAGGTTGATACGCTCGCTGACGATATCCTGATGCGGTGACAGCTCATCATAAGTCAGCGTTTCCCAATCAGGAAACACATGAGCATCGACCCCACTAAATGCCAACTCTGTTTCTATTTGATTGAGCTGATTTTGATCGCGGGTTACCACGACCTTTAGCCGATCAGCAATATCCCATATCGGTGTCTGCACCAAGCTTGCCAGCCACAAACTACTGACCGCACCATGCACAGGTGCTAGCCAACGCCTCTGGGCATTTTGGATAGGGAATAACTGCTGGTTAATAGGGTCAAAAGCGTCAGTCAAAGCAGTGATAGGCATAAAGGATATGGTCAACGTTAAGAGTCAGAAAGCTATTATACGAATATTTTAGCAATTACCAAAATTTATGCCGTAACGGTTTGTCACTTAGTCTATTGCTTTGTCATCCGCCTGCTAATTATTTGACAACGGACTACTTTTTATAACCACTGAGATTTATAGCCACCATAACAGGGTTGCGTGCTCATTTGACAAGGCTAGGTATTTTGTTAACATAGTTTGCTTTTTTACAAAAAAGTTCATATATCAACACAGGATGTTATATCTGCGCCTAAAAAAGTGCCCCTTCGCTAAAATCAGGATCTTTATTACCTATGAAAGAGCACAAAAAAATCCCCAAAGTTTTACTCGATAAATTCCAACGTAGGCTTTATACCACCAAGCATGAAGTTGGTGAAAACAATATTAATATTCTTGGGTTAGAGCTACATAACCCAGTGTTTTTTGTCACTGCTCTTGCGGTTATTGCCTTTGTATTATTCACCTTAATCCTTCCCGATGTCTCTAAATTATGGCTCAATGGTACTAAAAATTGGGTGGTAAATAGTTTTGATTGGTTCTTTATCAGCGCTGCCAACATCATGGTGGTATTCTGCCTGTTACTCATTGTCTCACCCTATGGCAATATTCGGATTGGCGGTGTTAATGCCAAACCCGACTTTAACCGACGTTCATGGTTGGCCATGCTGTTCGCGGCGGGTATGGGCATTGGCCTGATGTTTTGGAGCGTCGCTGAACCTTTAGCATACGCCAGTGGCTGGGCGGGTACGCCGCTTGGTGTCGAAGCCGATAGCCCCGAAGCCTTTAGAGCAGCAATGGGCGCGACCATGTATCATTGGGGGCTACACCCATGGGCTGTGTATGCAGTAGTTGGCTTGTCATTGGCAATATTCGCCTATAACTTTCGTTTCCCTTTGACCATGCGCTCGGTATTTTATCCTCTACTAAAAGAAAAAACCTGGGGATGGCCGGGGCATATTATTGATGTGATGGCTGTATTGGCTACTATTTTTGGCTTAGCAACGTCTCTTGGTCTAGGCGCCCAACAAGCGGCGAGCGGATTGAACTACCTATTTGGCTGGGACTTTGCCGGCAATACCCTGGAGATGATCATCATTATATTGGTGACCGGTCTGGCAACCATATCTGTGGCACGCGGTATCGATGGCGGGGTGAAGTTTTTAAGTAATATCAATATGATCGTAGCGGCCTTGCTATTATTGTTTGTCTTTTTTGTCGGCGACTCCTTAGGATTACTCGTTAAAATAGGCGCAACAGCGGTTGATTATATCAGCTATATCATTCCCTTATCCAATCCTGTAGGCCGCAGCGACAGTAACTTCTTCCATACTTGGACTATATTTTATTGGGCTTGGTGGATCAGCTGGTCACCATTCGTAGGGATGTTTATTGCGCGTATTTCTAAAGGGCGTACGGTACGTGAATTTGTTACCTCGGTAATGCTAGCGCCTACTATCGTCACTATCGTTTGGATGACCGTATTTGGACAAACAGGCCTTAGTCAATATACCAATCAAATGGGTGAATTATCAGGTGGCATTAGCGATGCTTCGCTAACCTTGTTTCAGATGCTTGATAACTTGCCATTGGCTACCTTTACCTCATTGATTGCTGTTATTTTAGTGATGGTGTTTTTTGTGACCTCATCAGACTCAGGATCATTAGTCATCGATACTATCACGGCAGGCGGCAAGCTTGAATCACCGATGTCGCAGCGCGTATTCTGGGCGATTGCCGAAGGCTGTATTGCCATTGCCCTACTTTATGGTGGTGGTACTGAGGCGCTAACCACCATTCAAGCAGGCTCTGTTAGTACTGGCCTACCCTTCACCTTTCTGTTGATTATCATGTGTGTCAGTCTGTGGTTAGGGCTACGCCGTATTTATAAGGCTCGTGAACAGATGCTTTCAGAATTAGAAAAGTATTGATAGCACAGTTTAGAAATGGTCATATTTAAAAACGACTCTCTAAAAGCCTGCAAAAACTAAAAACTTATCAGCTATTTAAACGCAAAAATCCCAGCTTTTGACAGGCTGGGATTTTTTATTGGCTGTGTTTGTAGTGGTTTATTCTATAGGGCTAACAACAACCCCTTAAAAAACCAAGTTTCGCTTCACCCTTATATTAAAGATTTGTCGCTAGCGATAACGCCATTATTGTCTGCATAAACAAACATACCAGAGTTTAATACTAAATCACCAAAGCTGATTTCAATATCAGTCTGACCTTCATCGCGACGAGTCGATTTGCGCGGGATACAGCCTAATGCTATTACGCCAACATCCATCTGTGCCATATCATCGACATCACGAACACATCCATATACGACTACACCCGCCCAGCCATTATCAATGGCTGCTTGGGCAATCATGTCGCCTAACAGCGCGCAACGCATAGAGCCGCCACCATCGACGACCAAAACCTTGCCATTGCCGTCTTTATCTTTGCCATTGCTGTTTAGTAGTGATTTGACACGGCTGTTATCTTCAAAGCATTTAACCGTCACAATTTCACCGCAAAACTTGTCCTTGCCGCCAAAACTATAAAACGACTTACCTTCAATATTGGGCAAGCACACTTGTGATTCAGGGTTGGCATCCAACAAATCACAAGTTACAAAGTTTTCTTTATTCATCGTTGTTGCTTCTGGCATGGTTAGACTCCTTGTCTTTAATTATGTTTTTAATCGTACTTTTAATTTAATCCTACTTTTAACTATGGAAACATCGTTCTTGATTAGGCTATTTAGTGGGTTAAGCCATTTTAAAACCCAGGCTCATTGATAGCTTAATGTTTTACTCGGGTCATCGCAAGCATCTGTTTATTTTCGATAATCTCCGTGGTTCTAATCATCGGTTCGGTACGATACTTACTGCGCTCATAAATGCTATGCGCGCTCATAGCCATGGCATTGGCAACACGTTTCGCAGAAATGGGGTGCAGTGAAAGCGACTCTGATACCAGCGGCGAGATAAGCTTAAAGGCTTTTTGACCCATACTTTCCAGTGGGCGGCCTTTATGCTTACCCAATAATAATGAAGGGCGAAAAATGACTAGCTGTGCAAAATCTAACGCCATAATAGTACGTTCAGTTTCAGCTTTTACCCGATTGTATAAAAAGCGACTCTCGGCCTCGGCATTCATTGAGGACAATAAAAAGAAGTTTTCAACGCCTTTATCTTGGCACAATTTGGCAAAATTTACATTATAGTCGTGGTCTACTTTACGAAAAGCCTCATCACTACCCGCTTGTTTTTTTGTGGTGCCAAGGCAGCTAAAAGCATCCGTATTTCGATCAACACCAACATTTGCAAATATTTCAGCCAAGTTTTCAAAATCGTTCACCTGATAAAAGCGCATGCAGGCATTGATATAGCGTGGCGGTCGCCGTGCAATCACAATTAACGTATCATAAAGCTCACTAAGCTGCTTAACAAGATGCTGCCCTACCAGTCCTGTCGCGCCAATTACAATTGCTTTTCGCTGCATATCCTACCCATTTATATAGTGTTGGAGAACTTTACCAAGATGAGAAGAGGGGGTGTTAGAAAATCCTTGATTTAGTATCATACCTAAATTAACAGAAGACTGACGCTATTCTACAGAATTTATTGTAAAAGATTTTATCAGTAATGAGGCTTATTGAACCAACACTATTTTTTATAACTATAATGACAACCTGTTCGATAAAAAAAACACTGCGGGACTGGAAAGCTTTTATTTAAGACATAAATTTTGCAGCGTAGGCACAGCAAGCCAGAACAATCTATACCAGTCGCACGTCTAACATCATGTACCCATGTTATTTAGTATCAGCGTTATTTAGTATCGACGATACAAAGAATGGCTCAATAAACACCCTAAAAAACAGTTATCCATATAGGGACACAACTTCTTTAAGCATTAATCATCAAATATATTGTTCTAAGCGCGATAATTTGCTAAGATAACCGGCTTTACACGTCAACGCTGTTTAATTATTCCAAACAGTTCTGGCGCTTGCGATGTTCCTATTGATATTAGATACTTTAATATTAGACATCGACATCATGTTTGACGAGACGGCTGCTCGTCACCGATGATTGTTAAACCCATTATTGTAATCAACATTCATATTTTTATCTGTCTTTATCAAGGAGATACGCGTGGCTAATACTGCACAAGCTCGTAAACGCGCCCGTCAAAACACCAAACGTCGTCAGGACTCTGCGTCACAACGCTCTATGGTTCGTACTTACTTAAAACGTGTTGACGCGGCTATCGCTGCTAAAGATTATGACGCGGCTACCGAAGCTTACAAAAAAGCGGTACCGGTTCTTGATCGTATGGCCGACAAAGGTATTATTCATAAGAATAAAGCTGCTCGTCGTAAGAGCCGCCTAAACAAAACAATCAAAGGCCTACAAGCTTAAGATTTGTATTGTTTGGACCCCATGATGCTTTGAGAGCATCATGACGAAAACCTTGTCACTGGTTCTAATACTGGGGCAAGGTTTTTTTATGCCTGCTCAAAAATATCCCTTTCAGCACATAATAGAAAGATTTTATGTCCACTTAACCTCTGGTGGCAATAGCAACTTGTTAGGATGAAACCCAGCCGCGCGGTAACCATCCAACAAAGTATGAATCGGACGCACATAAACCTCACCGCGCCAGACAAAGTAGGCGCTGGCTTGTTCAAATGGCTTATCATCAAACCACAAAAACACTCCCTCCATCATCTTTGGCCAATCGTTCCAGTCAATCTCACTCACATCAAACATCACTGCTAAGAATGCAGACAACAAGGTATCATGGCTGACAGCCAACATGAGATGCCCGTCTTGCGGCTGATTTTGATAAAAAAGCGATAAAATATCAAGTCCCCCTTGATAGGCATTTTTAGTGCCTTCAAGATTGCCTTGTAAGAATCGATTAATAAAGTTGAGCACACCAATTTCTTTAAAGATTGGATTGGCTATATCAGGTTCGGTCACGAGGCTGCCAGGTTCGACCAGTAACGACTGATGCGCAATATCTCGACGCAGCCCTGCTCCTTCTTGCATCAACTGTGCAGTATCAATACAGCGCCCTATTGGGCTTGAGATACTATCGACATCGAGTGAATACGGCAGATGTCCTGATAACCAACGGCCCCAAGATTTTGCCAGCACACGACCTCTAGGCGTCAGTGGCAACTGATAACTGGCAAAGCCATTACCATCAGAACGCTCACGTAGAGAGTGCCTAGTAAATAAAATAAGGCGCTTATCTTTAGGCAATAAACTGACCGAAGAAATCATGCTATCAGGCAGGTGAGAAGGTGCTGGCGCACTTGGGATGTGATTCCCAAGCCTCTCAACAGATGGCTTTGATAATGGGTTATTAGAAGTTTTACTCATGACACAAGACTAGCAGATTTTCTGAGAGTAATGAACTAAATATAAATTCAGTTGCAATATAAGCAAGCTGAATGGAAGACACGCTCTAATAGCAGAGAAATTGAGGCACGTCCTCAAAAAGTCCCCTATTCGCCAATATCAATCACTCTATCCCATGCAAACGCTAATGCCGTACTGCTAACCTCATTGGGGTAAGCACGTGGATTGACGATCACGCGTGTCTTATTAATCTGATAATCAAATGCTTCGTGGGTATGACCATGTACCCATAATATTGGTGCCCAATCTTCATGCATCCATGCAGAAAAATCACTGACAAAAGCAGCATTACTCGGTAAGTCAGCAAATTTCTCAGATACAGATAACGGGCTAATACTATGATGACTCATGACTACAGTTTTTTTGCCCAACTCTTTAGCGGTTATTAATGCTTGTTTTAACCAATGACGGTGCTTAGCATGAATCTGCATAGATACTTCAGGTGAAAATAACTCGCTACCAGCATAGATTTGCTTATAGTCACGCATAAACCGCGTAACAACTGCCATAGTGTCTTCATTAGCTTGATACTGATAGTCAGTCCAAAGTGTACAGCCTAAGATTCTTACTTCGCCAATATCAATATGCTGGCACTGCAAAACGCGAACGCCAGTTTTTGATTCAGCATTATAATTGTCCCAAGTCGCCAGCTTTTTATCGAAATGTAGCACATCTTCATTGAAATACTCATGGTTGCCAGCAATGGTGATAAGAGGGACTTGTAAGCGCTCTGCTTGCTCTTGTAGCCACGGCATACCACTATCACTATTGGCAGTGTCTCCCGCCACTAGCACGATATCTGCGTCGGTTTTGGGGATGTGTCCCATCGGATGTGACTGACGCGCATAACTATCAATATGTAAGTCACTCAAAATCTGTAATTTCATATGATCCAATATTCTTAAATAAACCCAAATAGTTTAGCACCTTTTTACCTACCCGCAAAAACTAAAAAAGACAGCGGCTTAGGCTGTCATTTTTAGTTTTTCTGGCGCATTATAAAGTATTAAATACCTTTAAGTATCGTCTGCAATTTAGCCGCAGGGTCTGCAGCTTGAGTAATTGAACGCCCAATCACCAGATAATCAGAACCATCACTTAATGCCTGTTTTGGAGTACAAATGCGCTTTTGGTCATCTGTATTGTCATCAGGCAAGCGTATACCTGGGGTCACCAGTTTAAAATCATCACCGCACAATTTCTTGAGCGTTTTTGCCTCTTGTGCTGAGCACACCACGCCATCAAGACCTGCTTGCTTAGTCAATTGAGCTAAGCGGCTCACTTGTGCATCCAGACCGTCAGTGATACCCGTTTGCATGAGTGCTTCGTTATCCATAGAAGTCAATACGGTGACTGCGATCAACAGTGTTTCAAAGTTTCCATCTAACAAACGCTGCTTTGCTAATGACATCGCATCGTAGCCGGCGCTTGCATGGACATTTACCATCCATACTCCCAGCTCAGCAGCTGCTAATACTGCTTGCGCTGTGGTATTCGGGATATCATGGAACTTTAAATCTAAAAACACCTCAAACCGACGCTGATGTAATGCTTTGATTATGTCAGGGCCACAGCGGGTAAAGAGCTCTTTACCTACTTTTAATCGGCATAACGCCGGATCTAATTGGTCAGCGAGTGCTAGAGAGTCATCCTTAGTCATATTGTCTAATGCGACGATGACTGGAGAGCTAATTGTGTTGTTCATGGTTATGCCACTTTATATCAGGTTTATCACATAATTATAAGACGATTTATCAGCAACAGATTGACTAGGGGCTGTATAGAATTCAGCTAAGGAACTGACAGAGACTATTTTTTAGGCAATTCGACGCCAAAAATAGTAAGTTTAGTTATTCTAAGCGCGATATTTTTGGCTATGAAGTGGCAAAAAATAGTCCTGTTCCTTCGGACTGATGCTAAAATCGCCCCAGACGTTGTTGTAAATCTAGCTAAGGTCTCGACATTACCTTCGATTTACGCCTAGTCTGGAATTATTTTAGCGATCAGCAGTCCTAATAGATGAATTCTATACAGCCCCTATTTACCCAATCAATAATCTCGCTTTTTTTTGGTTAAGCTTGCACCTTCGTCATTATTATCTGCTATGCCATTCTGTACGTTTTCAGCTGTGGCGCCATAGACGGCTTCGTCTACTGTTGGCGAATTCGCTTGACGATCAATAACGACATTGGCTTGGTTTATCTGCTCTTGCAAATTAGCGTTCGCCTTTTGTAAACGCGAAATTTCCCACTTGTTTTGTAAAACACGGAAAATGAGCAACGCTAATAAAATACCAATGACGATGCCAAGTATCAGGCAGAGGATCAGTAGCAACCCTAAGTTCATCGTCGGTGCTTGCGAAAACAGCAAATTCACGCCGACTTCCGTATTATTTGCCAATACCAAACCCAGAGAATAAGCAAAGCTCAAAAACAGTAATACAAATAGTAAAAAGCGCATGAGACGTATACCTCGGTTTGAAATATTATTAATCTTTTAAGAGCAGGACGGTCACAAAGATAGCTGACAAATCATTTCATAGAGCACGCTTACTCACTCTATGATTTATGGCTACACTAGCTATTTGCAACGGTATCATTGACTGCTTCGCGTAGCGCTTTACCCGGCTTAAAATGTGGGATAGCCTTGGCGGGTACGGGGACGCTTTCCCCTGTTTTAGGGTTACGCCCTAAACGAGCACGGCGATGATGGAGACAAAAACTCCCAAACCCACGCACTTCTACCCGACCATCATTGGCTAAAGTATGGGTCATCAAATTTAATATTTCACGCACTGCATCATCGACAACGGTATCCGTTATGTTGTCACAGTTCGCACTCAAATTACTAATAAATTCGGACTTATTAATCGCTTGCTGCATTATTACGCTTGCCTTGTTGATTGATGGATAAGATCATTTTGAGTCCAAACCACATAAATTATGCTAACAGCGGTAAGTTTACTCGTTAAGCCAATTATTAACTTATAATGATTCAAATTCAGGTGTACATCTCGTTACTCGATGTTGTAAATGATAGCGGATATTAGTGTAAATGGAAATAAGAGTTTACCCATTTGGGCAAAACCCTAATAGCAATATCAAAATTCACTCATAAAAAAAAGCGACCGGGGTCGCTTTTTTTATATTACTTTTATATCAATAACTTACTGCATTTGTTCTTTGATCAAGTCACCAATGGTTTTTGGCTGTGCATCAGAACCTGCAGCTGGAGTAGTACCTGCGCCGCCTAGATCTTTAATCGCTTGACGCTCTTCAGCTTCGTCTTTCGCTTTGATAGACAAGTTGATGTTGCGTGTTTTACGATCAACACTGATGATCTTAGCTTCAACGTCATCACCAACGCTTAGATGCTTAGTTGCATCTTCAACGCGGTCACGTTGGATCTCAGAGGCACGTAGATACGCTTCAACTTCATCAGCAAGCTCAATAGTAGCACCTTTAGCGTCTACTTCTTTTACTTTACCATTAACGATAGCACCACGGTCGTTACCGACTAGGTATTCGTTGAATGGATCAGAGCTTAACTGCTTCACGCCCAGGCTAATACGGTTTGCTTCTGCATCTACAGATAATACCATTGCTTCAACGGTGTCGCCTTTGTTGTAGTTACGGATAGCGTCTTCGCCAGTTTCGTTCCAAGAGATGTCAGATAGATGAACCAAGCCATCAATACCACCGTCTAGACCGATAAAGATACCGAAGTCAGTGATTGATTTGATCGTACCAGTGATTTTATCACCGCGCTCATGTTTCTTATCGAACTCATCCCATGGATTGGCTAGAGTCTGTTTGATACCCAAGCTAATACGGCGACGTTCTTCGTCGATATCAAGAATCATTACTTCAACTTCATCACCCACTTGAACTACTTTTGATGGATGGATGTTTTTGTTGGTATGATCCATTTCTGATACGTGTACTAGACCTTCGATACCTTCAGAAATTTCAGCGAAGCAACCATAATCAGTTAGGTTAGTTACGCGTGCTTTAACCACACTACCTACTGGGTATGTGCCGCCAACGTTGTCCCAAGGATCAGTACCAAGTTGTTTTAGACCTAGGCTAACGCGGTTACGCTCACGATCAAACTTCAATACTTTAACTTTTAGGTCTTGACCAACTTCAACCACCTCAGATGGGTGCTTGATGCGACGCCATGCCATGTCAGTGATGTGCAATAGACCATCAATACCGCCAAGGTCAACGAACGCACCGTAATCAGTTAGGTTCTTAACGATACCTTCGATCTCGATACCTTCTTCAAGCTTGTTCAGTAGCTCTTCGCGCTCAGCTGAGTTTTCAGCTTCCATAACAGCGCGGCGGCTTACCACAACGTTATTACGTTTTTGGTCAAGCTTGATAACTTTGAACTCTAGCTCTTTACCTTCAAGATGCGTCGTATCACGAATAGGACGTACATCTACTAATGAACCTGGTAAAAACGCACGTACTGAACCGATATCTACAGTGAAACCGCCTTTAACTTTGCTTGAGATAATACCTTTTACGATCTCATCATTGTCAGAGATTTTTTCAAGGATATTCCAGGTCTCAACACGTTTGGCTTTTTCGCGTGACAGTAAGGTTTGACCCATACCGTTATCAACCGCTTCAACCACGACATCAACGCTATCGCCAACTTCAACTTCAAGTTCGCCTTCTTCGCTTAAAAACTCTTCACGAGCGACGATACCTTCAGATTTAAGACCAGTATCTACTGTGATCCAATCGTTATCGATGGCCACAACAGCACCTGTAATAACCGAGCCACGCTCGATATCCAGACCCTGCTCTTCAATGCTCGCTTCAAATAGTTCAGCAAATGATTCCATTATGTCTACCTTTGTATAGCCGTATCCTGTCCAGCACAGTACGGATCAAATTTATGACTGCATAAAACGAGAATACTGGTTTTATATCTTATGCAATCATATATAAAAACGATTGTTGGTAATAAGCAAATGGTTCAGAAAACTCACTAGCAACAATGGTTTTACATCAAAAAACTTTATATTCTTAATCTTTATACTTTTTAAACAGAGCCTTTTAGATAGCATTTTTGATGCCTACCTAAAGACTATCAAACTATTACTACTGTAATTTTATACTAAAACCCATCCTCATTGTAAGCTTTTTAGTGCTTACTATGTTGTTTTTATTAACTATTAAAACAAATACCTTTCGCCTGACAGTGCCTTTTGACTTGCTCATAGACAGTATCAGCATCTAATGTTGAGCTATCAAGTAGCAAAGCATCTTTTGCAGGTTTAGAAGGTGACGTCTGACGATTTTCGTCACGATCATCACGGGCTTTAATGGTTGATAAAATTGCCTGATAATTAGCCTGTTGACCTGCTTTTATTAATTGTAATACACGACGTTCAGCACGTGCTTGGGCGCTGGCAGTCAAAAACACTTTAACATCAGCATCTGGAAACACTACCGTACCCATATCACGACCATCAGCAACCAACCCTGAGCGCGTTGCCATATCTTGCTGCAAAGCTAACAGCGCTTGTCGTACTGTTGGATAAACCGCCACCTGTGACGCATAACCGCCAACGGTTTCGTTGCGAACTTGCTCACCGACTGCTTCACCATTCACAACGATATCGACACGCCCTGAGTCAGTATTAGGCTCAAATACAATCTGCAAGCTTTGAGTCAATTCTAATAGCGCGGCTTCGTCAATTGTTTGGCTAGCATCTGCTGTAATCAACCCCGCTTCAAACGCCTTGAGTCCGACAATACGGTATAACGCCCCTGAGTCTAGCAACTGATACCCTAAGGTCTGTGCTAAACGCCACGTGACTGTGCCTTTGCCTGCACCACTTGGACCGTCAATACAGATAACAGGGTAACGCACTATTTGAGCCTGGCGGTCATCGTCACTATTAAGTGTAGAGCGATCAGTAGTAGAGACAGTCATAATACTCACTTAATAGTAGGCGATACTTGTATGGCTTTTTGCATATTAATAACAAAGCAATATTTACTTATATATCAAACATTTGACAGCGACTTAGCCACTTCACCATCAAATAGGGCAATATTATAGCAAAGAAACCTGCCTATCACTAGCAGCAAGACTGATATCATTGTTAATGAGGCATACTGGCTTTATTTTTTGCCACTTTTCGGCGCTCACGAAAAAACGTTCTGAGCATCTGGCTGCTATGCTCGCCGCACAAGCCCTTATGTACTTCGATAGTATGATTATAAAAAGGTTGCTCAGGCAGATTCAGTTGACTGCCAACCATGCCAGCGCGCGGCTCACTCGCTGCATAGATTAACCTATCGACTCTTGCATGAATCAGTGCACCTATGCACATGGTACAAGGCTCCAAGGTCACATATAGGGTCGTCTGTAGCGGCAAGCGATAGTTTTTTAGACGTGCGCAGGCATCTCGCAGCGCCACAATTTCGGCATGAGCCGTTGCATCATGGCGACCAATTGGCTCATTAAAGCCTTGGCCAATGACTTGCTGCTGATGCACCAGTATCGCTCCTACAGGAACTTCCCCATACTTAGCGCCCTTTTTAGCCAGTTTCAGCGCTTGTTGCATCCATTTAACATCGTCAACCGACCAGAATGTACTGGTTTTAAGCTGCTCGCTTATGAACGTTCCATCGATGGATAAGCTATCTGATAAATAATAAGGCGGCAATTGGTGATGTAGAGAATTTATCATTTATTGCGGTAACTGCCAATCGATGGGTGTTTGACCATACTGTTTTAGATAATCATTGGTTTTAGAGAATGGTTTAGAGCCAAAGAAACCACCACGGTTGGCAGCTAATGGCGATGGGTGTACCGCAGTCAGAATTAAGTGTTTATCAGTATTGATATACTTGCCTTTTTTCTGCGCTTTACTGCCCCACAAAATAAACACGGTATGCTCTGTTTGCTCATTAACCACATCAATCACCGCATCGGTAAACTGCTCCCAACCTTTATTTTGATGGCTGTTTGGCTCGCCTTCTTTTACCGTCAATGAGCTGTTTAATAGCAAAACGCCTTGCTCTGCCCAATAGGTCAAATCACCATGTGCTGAATAGCTAGTGTCAATATCATCTGCCATCTCTTTCAATAAGTTGTTAAGAGACGGTGGCTTTGGGATCGCTTTGGGTACAGAAAAGGATAAGCCCATTGCTTGCCCTGGACGATGATAAGGGTCTTGTCCCAAAATGACGACCTTGACCTGAGATAAGGGGGTCAGATTAAAGGCATTAAACATCAGCGGCGCTGGTGGATAAATACTGTCATCTGATTGGTACACTTCTTTTAAAAATGCCCGCAGGCTATCCATATTATCAGAGGTCAATTCTTCCGCTAACGCTTCTTTCCAGTCTTCTGGCAAGCGCACATTGTCTAAAATCACTTGCTTTTGCGCTTGCGTCTTTGCTGGCTGTTCATCGAACAATTCCATAATATGTCCTGTTTTATTTGTTATAGGAGAAGAGAATATCTTATATTAGTACATCACGACTCATCTTAAAACGAATGATAGCAATAAAAAAACGGCTACCGTAATAATAGGATAACCGTTTTTATAACACATAGGCTAAAAATTAGCTGGCTAATGATTCAGAGTCTGGATGAGGCTCATGAGTTTCAACGACCGTCAAGACAATACGACTGTCCGCTGAACCTTTATCCGAAGCTTTCTCACTATATTTATCTAGCTTCACAGCGTCACTATTTTGTTCATCGACCTCTTCTGGCTCTAAAGTGAGGTGTACAACACCACCATTCACTAAGTCACCAAATAAAATCATACCGGCCAATGGCTTTTTGATTTCATCTTGAATCAAACGTTGCATCGGACGTGCGCCCATTAGACGATCATAGCCTTTGTCAGCTAAATAATCACGGACATCATCATCGATCTCTAAAGTTACTTGCTTATCATCTAGCTGGACTTGTAGCTCAACCAAGAATTTATCGACTACAGATACAACGACTGACGTATCAAGAGGATTAAACTGGATAATCGCATCGAGACGGTTACGGAATTCAGGGGTAAAGACACGTTTGAGCGATTCAGTATTGTCACGGCTATGATCTTGCTGAGTAAAGCCCATAGACGAGCGGCTGATACTCTCAGCACCGACGTTGGTGGTCATAATGACAATCACTTGCTTAAAGACAGCAACTCGACCATTATTATCGGTCAACGTACCGTGGTCCATCACTTGTAGCAACAAGTTAAAGACATCGGGATGCGCTTTTTCGATTTCATCAAACAATACGACACAATGTGGATGCTGATTGATTTTTTCGGTCAACAAACCACCTTGATCATAGCCAACATAGCCTGGGGGTGCACCAATCAAACGTGAAGCAGTATGCGCTTCCATATACTCTGACATGTCAAAGCGTACTAGCTCAACGCCCAGTAGGTTTGCCAACTGACGTGAAACTTCTGTTTTACCCACGCCTGTAGGCCCAGCAAACATAAACGAACCGATAGGCTTATCTGGTGCTTTTAGACCCGCACGCGATAGCTTAATCGCATCGGCTAAAGTTTCAATTGCCTCATCTTGACCAAACACTAAATGTTTAAGATCACGATCTAAGTGTTCAAGAATGCTCTTATCATCACTCGATACTGATTTGGGTGGAATACGCGCAAGCTTGGCAACAATCGCTTCAATGTCTGCCACATCGATTTTCATCGGTGGTTTCTTTTTGGTTTTCGACACTTTTGACTTATCATCTGACTCACTATCTAACTTGGCACGGTCATCGGCTTTTGCCGTATTGGCCTCATCCCGCATCTCGTTATCAATAGCTTCATTACCTACAGTGCTATCAGCATTATCGCTATCAACACCTTCTTCGTCAGCATCAATCTGTGTATCAAAATCTTGCTCTAAATCAGCAATAAAGCTTTGTTCTGCATCGATATCATCCGCATCAGGAATCACGCCTAAGCGCTTATAAGCACCCGCTTCATCAATGACATCAATCGCCTTGTCTGGTAAAAAGCGCTCATGAATATGTTTGGCTGATAATTGAACGGCAGTTACCAAGGCCTCATCAGTATATTCAACATTATGGAACTCTTCGTAACGTGGTTTGAGACCGCGTAAAATATCGATGCTGTCATCGACACTAGGTTCTTTGACATCAATTTTCTGGAAACGGCGTGACAATGCATGATCTTTTTCAAAAACCTGACGATACTCGGTAAATGTCGTAGAACCAATACAACGCAGCTCGCCATTAGCAAGTGCGGGCTTAATCAAGTTTGATACATCCATATTACTACTCATCGACGACCCTGCGCCAATAATCATATGAATCTCATCAATGAACAAAATTGCATTGGGCTTTTTCTTGAGTGCATCGAGCAGTGATTTCATGCGTTTTTCAAAATCACCACGATACTTAGTGCCAGCAATCAACGAACCAATATCAAGACTATAAATCACACAGCCATTCAGCGGCTTTGGTGCTTTTTCATTGATAATCAACCATGCTAGACCTTCAGCGATTGAAGTCTTACCCACACCAGGCTCACCGACCAACAACGGATTGTTTTTGCGGCGGCGACACAGAACTTGTGCAGCGCGCTCAATTTCAGGACCGCGGCCGATCAATGGGTCGGTTTTGCCTTCAGCCGCGCGCTGATTTAAGTTGGTTGCAAACTCGACTAATGGGTCTTTACTGGTTTTTTCTGAGGCACTGCGGCGCTCACCCGTCATAGAAACTCGTGGCTCAGATGATTCGTCTTTATCTTGACCATGTGATAGATATTGGGTCAGCTCAAGGCGGCTAATGCCCTGCTTTTTAAGCAAATAAACCGCATAAGTATCATGCTCTGAAAACATAGAGACCAAAATATCTGAACCTTCGACGAGGCGACCACCACCAATAGACTGTACATGGAAAATAGCGCGTTGCAGGATACGATCAAAGCTTTGGGTTGGCTGCGGCGACTGCTCTGTATCTACGTCGACTGTTGGTGTGTGCTTGTTGATATAGGCCTCAAGCTCGCTACGCAGCGTTGAAACATTAGCATTACAGGCAGTCAATGTATTTGCCGCATGGGTGTTTTCTAATAAGGCCAGTAATAGATGTTCAACAGTGAGATACTCATGCGATTTTTGACGCGCAAGTGTCATTGCTAAACGTAAAGAAACTTCAAGATGACGACTTAACATAACGACTTCCTACGGTTATACCTATCTTTATAATTGATAGCTTTATGAATGAGTTAGTAAGTAAATCAGGGCGATAGATGGATTGTTCAAGGGCAATAATTTATTATTAAGAGACATTACTAAATGACCACATCCATGACTTGAGTGTTGTTTTCAGCTTTTCTTTATCTCAACACGATACTTGAGAAGAGTCAATCTATTAACGCAGTCTAAAATGTATCAAAGCATGCTGCTTATCGATAAGCACAGAAATAACAGTATATTAGGGCTGGGCAAATAAAAGAGAGGTTGGCAGTAAAATAATGAACGAAGATATAGATGATAGACAACACACGCTTCAAACAACTATTTGACGGTGTAGTATAATATGTGGGGCTTCTTTGTAGAAAAATCAAGGTTGAAACAATAACCATCGACATCGTTTAAGAGAAGTTTTTTAGGCAATTATTGGCTAAAAATATCTGCCAGGCTCACGCTATAAGGGTGATATTCATAACATATGCAGACGGTTTGAAAGGGTAAAACAGAGAAAGCTGTAAAGCAGAAGAATTAAAAATCGAGCCTAGAACCTAGCATTACAATCAAGAAAACCTCATAATCAAGAAGACCCTGCTACTCACCTTGGTGTGGTTCTATTTGAGTTAATAATGGATAGCCTTCACGATGAGCCAGACTGTTTACTTTCTTGGCTTTGGTTTCCGCAATATCCTTAGGATAAATACCCGCAATACCCTTATTGCTATGATGAATCGTCAACATAATCTCAACCGCAGAATCCATACTATGACGGAATTCTGACTGTAAAATATAGACGACAAACTCCATCGGCGTATAGTTATCATTGTACATAATAACGGCATACATTGGCGGCTTGGCCACTTCTGGCTCTGCCACCAATACATCTGCTTGTGGCGACGTTTCGCCATCTGTATCACCGTCTTGCGCACGGTGAGCAGGCATATTTGGGAAGTGCCAATCAGATACGGCTGGCATCGCTTGTAGGTTTTTTTGTTTTATCATAGTTAGAATACAAATTAATAAGTATATTTATAATAGGATAAAGCGCTATTAAAATAGATTGGCAGAAATAATACTAAGATTGGTTGGACATCGCGGTTCTAGATCATCAAAAGCTATAGACTGTCAGAGCCAACAACCATTAAAACGACTAAGGCGCAATCGGGCTTTCATCGACTTCTGGTAAGTCTAAAAGCGAGAGCGGCATATTATCAACTCGATCACCGAGTTTCCAATCATACAGCTGTTCTATCTTTTTCCCACCAGCTTGCAAGCTGATTTTTGCTTGTAGCGGCTTAAAGCCTGACGGCATCGTAAAGCGGCCGCGAATACGGACGATACCTTCAATCGTATAAGAGGAAGGATCTAGCGGTACTTCTACAAAATCATCATCGTTGAGCAATGTTAGTACTGGTGTTAGGCGCTTGGCTTTACCATCTTCACTAAGCATCGCAATATCAAAACCATATTCGAACGCATTTTCAGGCAAGGGTTGAATTTTGGCACCCAATATATGTAATGGCATACCACCCTTTTCACTCAGAAATTCAGCATATAGCTCATTGAGCTGTGAGACTTGTTTGTTTTCCACTGTCAGTTCTTGCTGATTTTCACGAAGCTCATCCAGATTCGCCAAACTAATGGCCAGCTCTTGTTTAGCAGTGCTGGCTTGATTAGTCGCGATTTTATTACTGATCCGTAAGTCCTCAAGCTCTTGGACGGCCTCGCTACTATTAATCATTGCTTGCTTGGTTTCGGTTTCTATGGAATGAAATCCGCGCTGATAGCCGATTTTATGTCCAAATATCAACCCCACCACTGCGGTCACTAATATGGCCACAACAAACAGTGCCAATACCAGCGTAGACGCCCCTCGTTGTGTGCTACTAATATTATTGACTAAGCGATCACATTCTTTAGGAGAATACAGTCTACGTCCCACATTATCTGGAACAGAAGCCTGACACGATAAACGTGCTGGCCGTGAGCAAAAGCGTAGTACGAGCTTAACACGCATCTAGACAGTATCTCTTAACAGGAAGGGCAAGTTATTATAGCGGAATTCATAATCAATACCTAGCGCCATAAATATGAAGGATTTTTTCCTTAGTAAATCTCTCTTAAGGAACGATAGGCGCAAAATTTAGCCCCATTGATTCATCGAAACCAAACATTACATTCATATTCTGCACTGCTTGTCCCGCTGCCCCTTTCACCAAATTGTCTTGAACAACGATAACCGTCAGCTCAGCGCGTTCATTGTCTTGATGAACAGCAATACGCAACCGATTACTGGCCCGCACGCTGCGCGTATCTGGGTAGATACCCTTTGGCATCACATCAACGAACAGCTCTGACCTATAGGCATTTTCAAACGCTTGCTGCCAATCAATAGCAGCCCCAGCATCCGTTAGCTCCATATGAATAGAGCTAAGCATGCCACGTATCATCGGCACCAGATGCGGTAAAAAACGAATACGATGGGTGAATTTACTATCCAATAACTGCGCAACGCCTTGCTCAATTTCGGGCAGGTGCCGATGGCCTTCAACGCTATATGCTTTGAAATTGTCTGTGGATTCAGCATAATTAAGTGCAAGCTTGGCTTGACGTCCAGCACCAGAAACACCAGATTTTGCATCGATAACGATACGCGATTCAACAAGCTGTACGGCTTGTTTATTTTGCGCCTCTATAATCGGTTTTAAGCCCAAAATAGCAGTGGTTGGATAACAACCAGGGTTACCAACGACTAAAGCATCAGCAAGCTTATCACGATTGATTTCAGGTAAACCATATACAGCTGTTTTTAGCAGCTCAGGACAAGCATGTGACTGTTGATACCAGTGCTCAAAATCCGTCAATGATTGCAGACGAAAATCAGCAGCAAGATCAATGACTTTGACGCCTGCTTGCGTCAGCGCTTCAGCCTGCTTCATTGCCACGCCATGCGGTGTCGCAAAAAACACCACATCGCACTTTTGCAGCGCTGCAAGCGTATCATCACCCAAGTCGCTAAAAACAATATCTGAGATACCGCGTAAGCTTGGAAATATCTCATCAGCTCGTGTACCCGCTTCACTACGCGAGGTTAGCAAATCAATAGATACCTCAGGATGAGCAGATAATAAGCGAATGAGCTCAATACCTGTATAACCTGTGCCACCGACAATCGCTGCTGAAATCATAAGACATCCTTTTTTCTGTTACTTAGTAAACATCTGGCTTTATAGATTATAAGCTTTAGATTTTATAATCATGTACCGCATCGATAAATACTTTGGCATTATCAGGGTTGACCCACTGGGTAATACCATGACCTAAGTTTGCGATGTAGCCAGTCTTTTCGCCATTCGCATAAGCGCTATCGAGCATCGCGTTTACTTCAGCACGGATAGTCGCAGGTGAACCATATAAAGTCGCTGGATCCAAGTTACCTTGAATGGCTTTGCTACTTTGTAGTTTTTTATGTTGTTTGGTCAATTGGCGCTGACTTTCTGTCAATACTTGGCGGGCACGATCGATCGGCATTGTCCAGTCTAGACCCAAAACGTCTGCTTCACTATCCGCTTGCACATCTAACCAAACGCCACCACCTTTGGTAAATAATACCACCGGTATTTCAGGATGACGTACTTTTAGCTCAGCGACAATACGCTTGTTATAAGCGTGAGAGAAATCGATAAACTGACGATGGGCTAACGCGCCGCCCCAGCTATCAAATATCTGTAATATTTGAGCACCAGCAACCACTTGCGCATCCAAATAATCAATGACAGACGTTGCTAATTTATCTAGTAATTGATGTAAAAACTCAGGATTGCTATATAAGAAGCCTTTAGTATAACGATAGTCTTTTGAGCTGCCACCTTCAATCATATAAGTGGCGAGTGTCCACGGACTACCAGAAAAACCAAATAGCGGTACCTGTCCATTTAGCGCGGTACGAATGCTGGTCACCGCACGCATGACATAATCAAGAGAGTCATTGACATCCAGCACAGGCAATCTATCCAAATCTGCTTGCTTACGAATAGGATGCTTAAACTTCGGTCCTTCCCCAGTTTCAAAATATAAGCCCAACCCCATAGCATCAGGAATGGTCAAAATATCACTGAATAAAATAGCCGCGTCCAAATCCATACGACGTAACGGCTGCAAAGTCACTTCAGTGGCACGTGCGGTATCTTTACACAGACTCATAAAATCACCTGCTTCAGCGCGAGTGGCTTTATACTCTGGTAAATAACGACCCGCTTGACGCATCATCCATACAGGCGTGGTATCTATTGGCTCAAAGCGGAGTGCCCGTAGCAATCTGTCGTTTTTTAGAGGCGCAAAGTTCTGCTCAAGCGCACTATTATTGTCTGAAGCACTCATGTACAAATCTCCAAAGCAGCACTGTATTTAATAAATATATAAACAGTACCGGATAAAATAAATTGAATAAGGGAATACTAAACGCTAATAACTTATAGGCCGCGACAGCTAAACTTTATGTTAACTGTCATTGACCAAATAAAACTTGAGACTAGGTAAAGGTATGTCGTTAGGGCATATCCTCACTCTGAACGAAGCCAGCTAAATGGGCTAAAAATGAGGACACACCCTAGTATTATACCGTTAACGCTAAATTATCTCGGTGTACCATGACCACACGCTCTTCATTACTGCCAAGGATTTTATCGAACTGCTCGGTACGCTCACGCGCAACGCGCGACGCATCACGAGAGGAGAAATTAACCTGACCGACCGCTAAACGCTCACCCGTATCTTGATGAATAATTTCTACCACATCACCTTCATCAAAATTACCGCGTACATCTACTACGCCGACTGGTAACAAGCTTTTGTTGTGTTCAGCCACCGCTTTAGCAGCCCCTGCATCCACAATAAGCGCGCCTTCCATGCGCAGATGCGCAGCGATCCACTGTTTGCGGGCGATTATTTTGTCTTCATCATTGGTTGTGAGCAACGTCCCGACCGCTTCACCTGATACCACACGAGTGATGACATCTTCGATAGCACCACTGACGATGACTGTTGGACAGCCGCCCATAGCAGCGAGGCGACCAGCACGGATTTTGGTCAGCATACCGCCGCGACCAAGCTTACCGCCGTCGCCTGCAATATCAAATAAATAGTCTTCCATCGCCCGTTCTTGACGAATCATTTTGGCATTAGGGTCGTTGCGAGGGTCCCCTGTAAACACACCTTCTTGATCGGTTAAGATAATGTATAAGTCAGCATTAACCATCGCTGCTACCATCGCGCCTAAGGTGTCATTGTCGCCAAACTTAATCTCATCGATAGTGATGGTGTCATTTTCATTAATCACTGGCAGTACATGCCATTCTAACAGCTGAGTTAACGCACTGGTGGTATTCAAGTAACGGCTGCGGTTAGATAAGTCGTCATGGGTGAGTAACAACTGCGAGCTTTGAATACCGTGCTGAATAAGTGCTGACCACCACGTCTCAATCAAGCCCATCTGGCCGATAGAGGCACAAGCCTGTAGAGCAGCCAACTTCTTCGGTCGCTCATCTAAGTTCATACGTACCACGCCTTCAGCGACTGAACCGGAGGATACTAATAGTACTTCAACCCCTTGCTTATGCAGCTCTGCAATCTGTTTTGCCCACCCATAAATGGCAGTTCGATCCAGCCCTCGGCCGTTATTGGTTAGTAACGATGAGCCAATCTTGACAATAACGCGCTGAATATCAAAGTTACGAGTTTGCTTAACAAACCTTGCTTCTTCTGTCGTGTTCTCTATGTCAACTGCCATATAAACTCCTGTTGCTAATGTAAATTGATTAAGGGGATTAATTTAAAAATACGCACAAGCATCTATCAACTTAAGGGACGTAAACCACTTCAACGCCATCTTCATCATCATCACGATCATCATCTAGACTGGCGTCGTCGGTTAAGTCTAACCCTTCGCGTTGTGCTTTGCGAGCCGCACGATAGGCTTCACGCTGTGCTTCAGTATTAAGACGCACTTCTGCTTCTAAACGTTCAAAGCGTTCTTGTTGTGCTTCAGCGAAAATAGGATCTTCTAATTCACGTTCGCGTTCAAGTTCAATTTCGTTCATCAAATGATATTTGACCGCGTCGACGCCTTCGCCTGTCAGGGTTGCGGTGCGAAAGACAATACCTGTCCAGCCAAGTTCCGCGACAATATGGGTACAAAGTGCATTCAAATCTTCGTCAGCGACCTGATCGATTTTATTTAATACTAAAATCTGTGGCAAGTTGGCCAACTCAGGTGAAAAACGCTCAAGCTCATTTAAAATAACGCGGGCATTTTCTACTGGATCGCTGCCATCGACAGGTTTTACATCGACTAAGTGTAACAGACGGCGAGTACGAGCGACATGCTTTAAGAAGCGAATGCCCAGTCCAGCCCCTTCTGATGCGCCTTCAATTAGTCCAGGAATATCAGCCATAACAAATGAGCGATGGCGACCGATATCGACCACTCCTAAATTAGGTACTAGGGTAGTAAATGGATAGTCGGCAACTTTTGGCTTAGCCGCAGAAACTTGGCGGATAAAGGTAGATTTACCCGCATTTGGCAAACCAACCAAACCCACGTCAGCTACTACTTTTAGCTCAAACTTAAGAATCTTTATTTCACCTTCAAACCCTGATGTGGCTTTGCGTGGTGCCTGATTGGTAGAGCTTTTAAAGTGAGTGTTACCCAGACCACCATCACCACCTTTGGCAATCAGTAATGTCTGATCAATCTCAATCAAATCACCCAAGACTTCATCTGTTTCAGTATCAACCACGGTCGTACCAATAGGTACCGATAAGTAAATATCATCAGAGGCTTTACCTGAACAGTTCTTACTATGACCGTTCTCACCGCGCATCGCGTCATAGCGGCGCGTATAGCGATAGTCAACTAAGGTGTTGGTGTTATCATCTGCAATGACGTACACATCACCGCCACTACCACCATCACCACCATCGGGGCCACCGCGCGGGACGTACTTTTCTCGGCGAAAACTGGCGATTCCGTTACCACCGTCACCTGCTTTTACCGTTACGACGGCTTCATCAATAAATCGCATTTCTTACGTTCCTTTATTTACACTCTGGTTTATAAGCCATAATTGAGATCATCGACCGCGTTTTAAGCCTATAGTTATCTTTTAAATAGCTATCTTTTAAAAATCTTAAAGATTTATCTCTATATTTTATTGCATCATTGCTTTCATGATGACAATAACACCCGATAACCAATCGGACTATCGGGTGCTGTCTATCCTAACTTTAAACTGTATTACTTTCAAAATCACATTTATCTATAAATGCTGTAACTGACCTTTAAGAATTGGCTCTTAAGAAATAACTCTTTTCATAAGAGTACGGTTAAAAAGTCGATACGGCTTTATAGAAGTTTTAAGCTGGAATCTGAGTATAACTGATACCGGCCATTTGCGTCGCCAAACGCAATACTTGTGTACTATAGCCTACTTCGTTGTCATACCAAATATAAACAATAGCATGATTATCAGTCAAAATAGTGGCTTGTGCGTCTACGATACCCACATGAGTGTCGCCGACAAAATCGGTTGATACCGCTTCTGTAGAATCGGTATATGCAATTTGTGTTTGCCACTGGCTGCTATTAGAAATTTTACGCATAAAATCATTTAGCGCGTCGGCACTGTCTGGGGCTGTTTTCAGATTCAAATTCAAAATCGCCAAGCTAACGTTTGGCGTTGGCACACGAATAGCATTACCCGTCAACTTACCGCTAAGCTCTGGTAGTGCTTTACCCACTGCTTTTGCCGCACCAGTACTAGTAATGACCATATTCAATACGGCACTACGACCACGGCGATCGGCTTTATGGTAGTTATCAATGAGGTTTTGATCATTGGTAAACGAGTGAATCGTTTCGACGTGACCGTTTTCGATACCGTACTCGTCATTTAATACTTTAAGCGTTGGGGTAATCGCGTTGGTAGTACAGCTCGCTGCACTAACGATCGTATCATCACCAACCGTATCGTTATTCACACCATACACGACGTTTTTGATATCGCCGCCAGCAGGTGCGGTTAATAGTACTTTTTTCACACCAGTAGATTGCAAATGCTTACCAAGGCCCGCTTCGTCTT
This sequence comes from Psychrobacter sp. FME6, assembly GCF_014861365.1. Lineage (GTDB taxonomy): Bacteria > Pseudomonadota > Gammaproteobacteria > Pseudomonadales > Moraxellaceae > Psychrobacter. Next base: position 19,164 of record NZ_RRYW01000002.1, on the reverse strand, counting down.
TCCAGATACCCGTATTATCCACCACGAGTGCATCGTTAATACCATAAGCGCTATAATCGATATCGCTTGGATCGTTGGCATAGATAACTTGCACAAAACGACCGTTAATAATTAAACCATTGTTTTTATCATCAACAACTACGCCACCGGCGAAGCTGCCATGAATCGAATCACGCTCTAGCAATGAGGCACGTTTGGCTAAATCGCCTGCGGCAGCTGGACGTACGACGATGGCCTTTAATTGTAAGCCTTTCGAGCTTGAGGCTTGCGACAGCAACAGACGCGTTAAGATACGACCAATACGGCCAAATCCGTATAGCACTACATCTGTGGCACCATTGATAGACGCTTTAGTATTATCGATAGATTGTAATGCTGCTTGAATATCACTGTCATTGGCGATCAGCTGGCCCACATCGATACGAGTGGCTTGAAGGTCTTTGTTTTCTGCCAAAACTTTGACCATCGCTAGCGTATCAGCGATATCGATAGATTTTGCGCCTTGCTCACGTAGTGCTACTTTTTGATGCAATGCCAATATTTGACCAACAGAGGTGGTATCTAGCATGTCACCGAATAAAGTCACTTGCACGTCTTGCTCATTATAGAGCTTGTTCAATAGACCCATTAGCTCAATCGCTTGTTGCTCTTGATTGTTATAATTGCTCAAGTGGTCTTGATGTAATTGGCGTAAGGTATCAGCGTTGCTCACGAGAAACATCCTTATGGTCAGTAATGTATGATCAGTAAAGTATAAAGAGAGTTAAATTAGATAGGTATATGTGGTCTAAGCAGTCACTCTAGTGTGCCAACCAGACACTAACGGTGCTGGTTATTCGCAATAGAGTATTTAGATCGTCTAGATTTTAGCTTAAAACGGCCTATTTTGCTAGTGATAACCGAACTGCTAATACTTATATGGGATTTAATGGCAATATACCAGTGATTGTAAAAAACATCAGTGATGATAAAAAGTGATGATAAAAAATAAAGGCAGCCAATGATGCTGCCATCTTATTTATGCATTTCCACTTTATGCATATCCACATTAAAAATAAGTATTAAGCATCAATCATTAAGGAATCAGACTGACCGTTTGATTGGTTTGCGGGGTTAACTTAAATTCTTTTAATTCATAGCCTTGCTGCTGTGCAACTTGACGATATTTGGCATAAGTTTTTTGACTGATATTTGGCGAGCGCGACAATAACCATAGATAGTCTTTATCCGGCGTCCCTACCAAAGCAGTTTTGTAATCAGGGTCGCGTGCCAATACCCAATAGTCGGCGCGACCGACTGGTATCCAGCGAATCCATGACGGCAAAAACGTGACTTTCAGCTTACTACCGGTGTCGTCAGCTGGCTTCGCTAAACCCTCAGCAACAATACCAGAACCGTCTTTATCTGCACACTTATTGGTAACGATAATACCTGAGCCATCCGTTTTTTCGGTGTAATTAGCCGTGACGTCACTGGCGCAGTTACGCTGAAAATACATCGGTAAGCGACCTATCTCATACCACGTACCAGCGTATTTTTTGAGATCAACACTATCAACTGTGGTTGGCGTATTTGCAGACTTATGAATAATAGTGCTAGGGTCAACAGACAGCGTTTCTACTGTGGTGGTATTATTAGTAGGGGCAGCCGTTGGTTGAACGGGTGGCGTTGCCGCGTAAGCTGAAAATGCGGCTAACGGTATAATAATCGCTAAGGCAATACCCGTATGCTTGATAAGGCCATTCATAAATACGCGTTCCGGTATCTCTTTATATGATGAGAGGGTGTTTTGTTCAGAATCCTGTTTTTCAAAGGCCTCTTTTTCAGTGCCATGCTTTTGAGTGCTGTGTTTTAAAGCGTCTGTCTGATCATTCAAAAACTCTGACATTAGCGGTTGGTTTTTGACAGGTTTCTGTGGTTTTTTATACCCACCCGCACTGCTATCGTTTGTGTCATCAAAGCCATTTATATCGCTATACTTCAAGTCGTCATTTTCTGCATTATCATGATCAATCATAGCAGACTCTTTTATTTTCACAGGACTTTTAGCGGCGCTTTTGTAGCCAAAGCAACTGTCTTGCAAGGAGATGTTTTTTGAGCATTCATCGTTCGAGCTTTCATGGTTGTAGCTAGCATCGTTGCTAGCATAGCTTGTCTGCGGCTTACTATCATTTGGATAATAGCTGCTCGACTGGCTGGTCCGCATAGGTTGAGAACCAGCTTCCTGTGAATCAGACCATGCTGATTGAGGTAACTTATTGGTTTTCATAGGAATACCATTGTTAATAGTGTTGTTAAAATTTATTATACATGCCTTCAATATGATTCAACTTTCTATGCATTATCAATTTTAAAATCAATTCAAAACCACACTTTCAATATGAAAGCTAATGCGACGAAAAATTAAATTTTATCTAATAGAGCAGCTTTCTCTTTTTACAAGGTTTTTACAAGCAATTCACTTATAAAAAGCAGAGTAGATACTCTTTAATTCGATAATATATATTAAGGGCAACTCGACTATTAAAACAGTGTCGCAATGTAGGAAAACGCAACGGTTTGTAAGTAACTATGTGTCTATACTTGAGAACAAACACATAGTTACTGTTTGGATAAATAGATTTAAAATCAATTGTTTGTCATAAAAAAACTCGATAAACAACTATTATAATATAGGTTTTGTAAGAACTTTTAGCGGCGGTTATATGCTGGCTTTTATCCTTATAAAAACTGACGAATACCAGCAATACTAACTCCACCATATTGTAAAGCTTGGTCAATCATCATGGGTGACAATCCACCCAAACCGATAATCGGCATGTCAGCCAATTGCGCCAGCGCTGACCATGATTCCCAACCAAGCGGCGTAGCATCAGGATGTGTTTGAGTGGCTAAAACAGGCGATAAAAAAGCACCAATGACTGGTGGTAGCTGTTGTTGTAGCCGAGTATTGGCCAGTTGATTGGCAGCATCAATGCTAGTGGCGTCATGACAACTGACTATCAACGGAAAATCTTGTGATAGCAGTGGGCTGGATACAAACTCATCGTTATTATTAAAGCATTGCATCAATGCCTGATGAGTCAGATGGTGGGCGACGATTCGGTCAGTGATTTGATTGATGGGTTGGCTATTAACCGCCATCTCTTGAGCCACTGGCAATGCCTTAACATCTAAAGGCTGACTGTCAACAGCACAGGGTACAATCACATGGATATCTGGTCGTGCCTCTATTAATCGTGCAGCGATACTATCGGCACAAGTTTCTTTGACTCGAATATATAACCAAGATTCTGGCGCTACATTCTGTTGATGATATTGTAGCCATGCCAATTCTGGATTAGGATGCGCGTTGAAATGTGCTAACGGATAGGTAATCGCTATCTGTGTAGGCAAAGCCAACCATTTAAGAATCGTCTTGTTGGCAGCCGGCAGAGAATACTGCCCTGCTAATAACTCATCCTTATTTACCCATGTCAGCGCCTGCCCTTCTAAACCATGCTGGCAATACTTATATTTCTCGTATTGCAGCGTTGTCAGCTCTGTTATATATACCTGTAAGCTGACCTGCTTGTCACCATAATCATGATGCAGACGCCCAAGCTTGACGATCGTATTGCCACTGATTGCCATCCCTGTCTCTTCCGCGACTTCTCGTATCAATGCCTGCTCTGCACTTTCATTGGCATCTATTTTGCCGCCTACAAACTCATAGCGATTGCCTTGATGCTGCGCCGCGTTGCGAAAACCAAGCAAATACTGCTCTTTATAATGAATAACTGCCACCGCAACATTGACGATGGTTGCTTTTTCATTTGTGGCTTGGTTTTCAGCTTGTTTTTTGGCGGGATTGACTGACTGGCTTGACATGAGATTGTCCTTTATTATTTTTTAACTTAGGTATTAAAGCATGCTGAATGTTTCTAGGACATAGAGCATGTCCTCAATCTGAACGAAAGCAACTAAATGAAGACACGCCCTAATATATTTACTTTATAACGCCTGCTTTAGTTAAATTTACATAATGACTGCAATTCATTTTATTAATTAGCTTGCAAAAGCACTTAATCTAAATGATAATTATTATCGTTAATAGCTTGTTTGCTGTCACTCTTTACTGTTTAATTATTTCATCAAAAGGAATTTATTATGAGCATGGTTATCTCCCGTTATTTGAACTGCCGTGAAAACCGTCTGCCTACTCTACAATCACAGCATCTTTTTGCACTAACCAAAGAGGTACGTATCGAGCATGAAGGCGAAGAATACCGTCTACGCCTAACGCGCAACAACCGCTTAATTTTGACCAAATAAATTAAAATTAAGAACCGTCCTATCTATAAAAAAACGCCTTCATTACAAGGCGTTTTTTATGGGATTGACTAGGGGCTGTATAGAATTCATCTACTAGAACTGCCAACTGTAGACCACATCCACGGCATTCTCTGCCGCTGAGGTTGCTTCGACATAGATACGGCGTGTCAGCTGATAACGAATCGACAAGCTGTTTTGAGCATTGAACACCCCTACGCCGTAGCGAATATACAAGTCAGGGGTCACATAACCTGTGACATTGACATTGGTGTCTTCGCTGCTACCTGAGGCATCAACGGTGAGGCTTTGCAAACCGAAAGCTTGACCAATTTGATTGGTTAGGCTGCGGGTTCCACTAAGCCCAAAGCTCAGTCCTGCTGCTGCTAAGTTATTGGTGACTTGTGATTTAAACCCTTGCTCACTGATTTGCGTGGCGCCCTTATTATTGATTCGACCTGTCACCAAGGCATTCATCGCTTGCTGCTGGGTCAATCCAGCATTATTAAAGACGATAATATTTGGATTTTCAGTACTGCCTTTGACACGTAGGCCCACTGTTTTGCCATCAATAGTTTTGACCGCCTCAATACTCAGGTTAGGTTTCATCACGTCGCCATTAAAGCGTACTTGACCATAGTTCAGCTCTAAACTCTGTCCAAAAGCGTTGACGTTGGTACGACGCGATACTTGCACCACCCCTTTAGCGCGCATAATACCAGTGCCATTTTGATTGATATTGATCGCACCCGCCAGAGGAATAACCGCACCAAACCCTCGGAAATTAATATCGTCACCCAAGTCTACACCGACATCTGCGTTGATCGACCAAGGTTTTGAGATAGCCAATACCTCATCGATATTACCAATGAGGCGACGATCAAGGACGACCGCATCTTCGGTTTGGGTAATGATATCTTCACTGGCTTCTGGTGGACGGATGGTCGCTGATGGCACACTGACAGCACCTTTAATATCGACATAACGGTCACCTGGGCGCACAATAATGTCAATATCAGGATTCACTTCAGCCACTAGTAATGGCGGTTGGGTGATGACCAAGCGCTCGCCAATAACGCTGAGTTTGGCTTGTAGCTTTTGTTGCCAGTTGACCGAACCAACCAATTTACCCGTCCCCGTACCACTATTGAATGTCCCATCAATAGTCGCTTGCGTACCTCGGATTTTGGCTTCAGTATTAACATTGGTTAGATTTACGGGCAAGTCAAGCATAGCGATACGACCGTCAGCGAGCTTTACATCACCATAAAACTGCGGCTTGTCCAAGGTGCCACCCAGTCCACCTGCCATCGTGACGTTACCTTCTAATACGCGCATACCTGGGAAGAAAGGCTTAAATATCGCTAGATTCAGCTCATTTAGTACCAACGCGCCCGAAATAGGCTTAGGTGCTTTGTAGGGATCAACGACAACTTCAGCATAACCACGAGCGCCGCGACCAGTATTAATATCTGAGCGTAACTTGATACCTTCAGGGACTGATAAAGCGATGAGCGAGATACGCTTATACGGCAGCGTGACTGGCGCACTATCCCCTTCTTGGATTAAGCCAATTTTACCATTATCCGAATATAGCGTGGTGTTAATGGTCGGTGGACGCCCACGTTGCCAGCCGACAATAGCTTTACCATTAATCTTGCCATGCCAATCGATGTCTTTGGGTAAAAACACTGAAAACAATGAAGTATCTATATTTTGTAAAGCGATATTGACGTCACCTTTATCTGGTGATGCGACCAAGTTTTCACGTAAGCACAGTTTGCCAGTTTGGTCGGTCGCCTGCCAACAATGCGCTGCCAATTGTACTTTTAAATCGTTACTATTGCCATTTTGCTCATTAGGTAAATTCACAATTAATTGCGCTGGCTGTAATTGATTCAAGGTAGCGTATTTAGATTTGATGCGCCCCTTACCAATCACACCTGACCAACTAAGCTTATCTCGATCGAAACCGCCTTTTAGACGTGCCGCAATATCGAGCTGCTCATTGGCGACGTCAAGGTTGACCACATGCGCCTGTTCAGTACCATTAAACGAGGCTTTGATATTCTTGAATGTCTGCCCAGCGGCATCTAAGCCTTCAGCCGTAACGATAAGCTGACTGGGGCTATTTGCCAAATTAACCAGCTTGCCGCGCACTCGACCTTGGCGCAAAATAAAGCCTGGCAGCGCAATACGCTCACCGACCAAATCGATATAAATAGTGGGTAACGCTTGACCTGCTGGCTGTGATAACGTCGCACCGCCAGAGACTTTACCAGCGAGCTTATCTGATAGCTGATCTAGACTGGTAAGATTTATTTTGGTTTGTAATTGCTTGGCGTTACCATTAGCCGTGAGGTAATTATCACCCCAGCGTAGTACTAAATTATCAGCATCTAAGCTATCGATTAAGGCATTGACTTGTTGGTATTGCGCTTGAGCATCTTGCGTTTGTAGACGTTGAAAGTAACTTGCCAAGTCTTTTGGCAGACGCATTTTTGCCGCCAAGCTGCCTTTTGCACTCAGTGGCTTGCCTTTTAACATACCGCTTAAGTCAATTTTTTTGATATTAACAATTTGCTGCGAGTCGCTCCAGCGCCCATCAGTATTGAGTGTTCCGGTGATGAGACTTGGGGTGTCTTTTAGAAAATATCCAACGTTAAAGCGATCCATCACCGCATCAATATCCCAAGCGATACCTTGGCGGACATCGACGGTGCCTTTGGCATCGATACTGCCCGCCGCACCTACATGACGTAAGCGCTTGATACGAATCAGCTGGGCATCACCACTGGCATTAATAGTCAGCTTACCTGCTGGCAATTGCTCAGCATCTAATACGCCATCGAAGTTTACGGCAAAGTTTTTAAGCTGACCTTTCGCATTGGTGTTATTTTTAGGTGCGCTCTGCCATGCACCACTGGTTTTCAGATCACCAGTAATAATCGCTGGATTATTGGGTAAGAAATAACCTAGATTAAATTTATCAAAACGACCCTCTACCGTCCAGCCGATATTTTTACGCAAATCGATAACACCTTTCGCATTCACTGCGCCGGCTTCACCGTTATAATTTAATTTTCGAATACTGATAAGCTTTGGCGTACCAGCAGCATCGATAGCTAGCTGTCCTTTTGGCACATCAGCAGTATCGACTTGCCCATCAAAGCGCGCATCGAACACCGATAGCTCACCACCAACGATATCAACACTGGCATCGCCGCCACCGGTCAAACCGATCTTACGACCATCCTGCGAGGCATCAAGTTGTGCCTGCAAGTCAGTATTATTCAAGGTAATAATATGGCGCTGACCACTGATGCCGCCTTTATTGATATTTAGCAAACGCCCGCGCGCGCTGACACTTCCTGTCAAACGCTCAAGCGGTAAGTCACTGCGATACTGTTTGGGTAGTAAGCCATTGGTACGAGCGTCAACCTGCCATGTTAAAGGACGCTTGTTACTCGCCAGTTGAATCTGCCCAGTACCCGATAAATCACCCACTATCCCATTATAATCAAGGCGGTTAATACCAATGACATCACCTGCTTTGCGCACGCGCACATCATAGTTGCCTTTGGGTGCGGCATTGAGCTCATTAATCACTGCATTGGCATCAACGGACAATCGTGACCCACGAACGATGACATCTGCCTGCCCACTCGGGCTATCGATATTACCAATATTAGGGACATCGCGGCGGATAAGATTTTGCCATTTTGCATCAATATACCAAGGTGCCACCTGTTTAGACTTCGCTGATGTTTTACCTTGAGCAATGTTAGCATTGATATGCTCGCCATCACGCTGGCGCAAATCCGCATCAATCTCTGTATTACCAGCAAGATTTTGCTGCTGATAATGTACTGACAGTCGACCATTTAACTTTTGCGGGGCATAGGCTTTAAAATCGGCGTACTCATCAGGAATAGCTCGGCGAACATCAAAATTGCTGCCTGTCGCTCGTACTTTTGCATCAAAGCTGTCTTTCCAATCTAAAATACCTTGCAGTACCAAGTTTCCAGCTGGAACTTGTGCATCTAAGCGATCAACGCGCAACTGGCTGTTGGCAATGATAGCGCGGCCTTGATAATGACCTGACGGAATGTCTTTGGCTGTCAGCTCGGTGTTGATACGCAGACGTATCTCAGAGATGACACCAGTGGCGGTCGCGGTACCACTTTTTAGACGAATATCTTGACTGTCGGCATAAGGAATAAGGATGTCATCCCATTGCAACTTTGCCCTAAATGGTGCATCGTCATCCAATCCTTGCACCACAAAATCACCGCTGACATCGCTGTCGTTATAACGACTACGCACCTTGCCGACGGTGCGTTTTAGCGTACCTTTTGCGGTAATATTCAGTGGGTCAACGTAGGCTTTTTCTAGTGCGCTAACTTCTACAATGGCGCTCAGATCCAGCGGATAATCGCCTTGTAAGTCAATCTTACCCTTTAAGGCGTTGATCTTGACGATATCGGCATACTGTAAATTACCGCGACCCACCGTGACTTCAGTACCCACCCATGCCAAATCACGGGCAACAATATCATGGACAACGACAGGTTCTTTAGTCACTTGCTTATAAGTGATATTTTTGATTTTGGCTTGATCGAAACGCAAGTTGACGGGTAGTTGTAGCGTTTTATAATCGAACGGCTCACCTGTCGGTGGCGCATTATTGATAATCTCGATGGTTTGTATATCGGCATCACGCAAATGCACTGTTTTAGCAAATACGGCGCGCCAGCCTATCTTGACGTAGGCTTTATCGACCAATATTTCAAGATCTTCGGTCGCTTTGATGTCGATATCAGACACCCAAATACCGTCACGCAAGTTACCGCGCCCGTATTTGAAGTCGATACCCGTCTCGACACTAATTTTCTCTAGGATAAACTTGGTGCCTGATTCTGTCCCAGCCGCATACAAAAATATGGCGAACATAATCGCCAATACGATGAGAATGAGCACAGACAGTTTGATCAAAAATGACAGCGGATACCAACGTTTGACTGCACGGGCATCGCGTTGTGCTGGATCTTCATCTGATGAGTTATTGGGCGGGGTATTTTTTGTCAGCATGACACTCAACTACGTTAAAGAATGATTACCAGCAATCGGTATGATAAATAATACATGGAACAAATCAAGCGATGGGTCTAATTGGTTACTTTAAGCTATTTATTTAAGTCACTAATTTAAGCAACTATAAAGGCGAGCCAATAAAGAAGTGCAGTCTAACTGGAATACTACTTTCTGTCACACCAGCCGCGACATCGACGCGCACCACCCCTACAGGAGATGCCCAGCGGATACCGACGCCGACGCCGACCTTTGTGTCAGTCTCAAATTTTTTGTCGTAAGCATTACCCACATCGGTGAAGAATGCCCCGCGGAAGCCTGGTTTAAACTCATAGTTATACTCTGCACTACCGACAGCCAGTATTTGCCCGCCGGTTAGATAGCCTTTGTCTATTGGTGATAGGCTCTCATAGTCATAGCCACGGATACTTTGATCACCACCAGCAAAGAAACGTAATTTATAAGGCACTTCATTAAAATCATCCGCCCAAATATAGCCAGTATTTACACTGCCCAGTAATTGATGTTTTTTGTCCTCGCCAAAGCTATAGATACCGCTAACACCTGCGCGAGCGATTGCCAAATCAGTGTCGCTAAGTGCTTTATCAGCCCCTGCTTCGACCGAATAATACTGGCGTATACCGCGAGTTGGGTTGGTCGCACTATCCACGTCTGCCTTATTGAGACCATAGCCAAATAACAGCGCTCGTTGCTTGGGCTTAGAGGAGACAAAGCGAATAGGCAAATCGTCCAAGTCCGCTTTATCAACGCCCGTTTCGAGCTCATCCAACCGATAGCGCATGGAATAAACACGATTCCAACCACTTTCACGGCGAATATTGCGTGCCAGCCCTGCTTTTAGCGTTTTGGTCGACAAGTCGAAGTTACCTTTACCTTGGTCGATCACCTCTTCTTCATAGCTAAGACGGGCATCCAAGGTATCATTGAGAGGATGTTTCCAGGGTCGGCTCGCATAGACGGCCACATTCTTAGTGATTCTGGACACCTCTGTCTCTACGCCCGCTTGATAACCTTTACGATTGAGTAAGTTATAATCTACCTTTGCCGTGGCACGAACACCCGTATCCGTCCCATAACCCAGACCGACTTGAGCATCGCGTGGTTTATCAGAAGATACAAAGACATACAATGGTACTTTTTTACTCTCTGCCACTTGCTGCGGTGTTTTACGTCCTTCGAGCGTCGGTGGCACGAAGTTTTCATCAGAAATTAGAGTCTCTTCATCAGGGAAGATTTTTTGCGCAACATTACTGATTGAGTCGCTAATTTTGCCTAAAACACTATCTGCTTTTTGGTCTTTTTCATCCAATACACGATCGTTTGGCAAGCGACTTAAGCGATCTGCTTTTTGTTTGACAGCTTGCAGTTTATCGAGCGTTTCTTCATCAACCTCAAACTCGATTGCGGCAATGTCAGCGTCATTGACTGACTCTCCACTATCAGCATTGAGACTCTCTTCACTCTCTGCATCGATTTCGCCATCATCGACTTTATTACTGGCATCATCACTAACAACCTCCGAGCCACTTTTATTTTCGATGTCACTTTTACTTTCTTCGATGTCACCATTATCAAGAGTAGCACTATCAAGATTAACATTATCGCTATCATCATCTGGCGTATCATTGTCGTTAGTTGGTGCATTATCAAAAGCCAATGTACTGGCTTCACTGCGCTCATCTGGTGGTAATACTGACTCAACGTTGACCGTATTAAAATAACGAGTCGCTGATAAATCATTACTAAATTTGGTGATGGCTGGGCGATAAAACGGATCCCCTGGTTTAAAATCGAGTAATTGCTGCAACAAAGGCAACTCAACAGGCAGCTTTTCAGGATCTCGAGTTAAGGTGTTGGACTCTCGGTCATAAGTAAAAAAGACAACATCATCAAACTCATAACGATCGCCAGTATTATAGACCAAGGACACATCCGCTATGTTGTCTGGTAAGATGATACCAACAGACTTGTTGAGCCAATATTGGTCAAAATACCCATAAGTACTGCTTAGTGACTCGAGTGCCGCTTTACTGTTTTTATAAGTGCGATGATTGAAGATATCACCTTCTTCTGGGGGCAACTCTTTTTCTAAGGCTACAAATTCTGGTTGCTCACTGCCTGCACCGCGAACTTCGACAACACGGCTGTCCACAAGCACAGGTTCGCCCAATGCTTCAATAACCACATCGATGGTGTCTCTGTTAGGCTGACGCAGACGCAAAGTAACGTCATAATAGCCGACTGCATTGGCAGCATCTAATGCCGTTTGGCGTAGACGTGGTAAGGCCGCGGTAAAGTCAACGACCGATTGAACGGTAGTGTCATCAAGAGCGGCTTTGATATTTTTCATTGGCTGAACATCGTCATCCGCTTTGGTTATTCTAGGCTTACCATCAATGGTGTCTTCAGCAGCGGCTTCTTGCATGTACACTGTCGTTTCTACATGCGGTAATGCCTTAACGCCACCTTTAAACAAACGATTATAAAGGCGCTTGACGATATTGCCTTTATTGCGAGCCAGCGGCTTAGGTTTACTGGCTTGCTCGACACTTTCGCTGACGGGCTGATTGTCTGTCTGATAATCTGGCAAATATTCATCGGGATCTATGACGTTTGACGCCGACTCATCCTGATTGTCTGATGCCTCATTCGCATTCGCTGAAAGATCATCACTACTATCTGTAACGTCATCAACACGCCCACTACTGACGGAGTCGCTGACGTTAACTGGACGAGACGCAACCTCAGACGTTTCGGCCTGTTTGGCTGCTGTTTCGTTCTTACCTAAGGTGTCAAGGTTACTAGGGGTGGGCAAATTGGTGGCATCTAGATCGGTATCTAAACCCATCGGTACGGTTGTACTGCCTAGCGTCGCGATTGGCGCATCAAAGTCACTGTCGTTAATATTATCGTTAACACTACTGTCAATATTGTCGTCAACATTGCCATTGGCACTAATTTCGTTGCCATTAGCGTTGTTGCTATTATTGATAGCATCAAATTCTTCGGCATTCTGTCTATCCAGCTCAGCAAGCTCACGATCAATCTCTTCAGGCGTCATCATCTGATAGCCTTGTTGCTGTATCGCTGTCGCTTGCTGCAACAAATCCTCATTGGTGGTGTCAGGCATATCGGACGGATTGCTATCAGCACCATTCACACTATCTGAATTATCTTTATAATCTGCATCGACATTGGTATCGACACTAGCATCAACATTGGCATTAGGATTTGATTGAGAAGCAGGCGTTTTTTGAGCATTAGAATTTTTAATCCCTAGACTTTCCTCACTATAATCATCCAATACGGACTGGTCGATGAGGCCTTGCTCTACCGCCTTTTTAAGACGCAAGGCATCTAAGGCGATATCAACCTGAGTATCATCCTCCGAAAGTGTGGCTGATTGTTTAGTAGGTGTTTTTTTCGCAGGGGCTCGTTCAGTAGAGGCTTGACTGGCAGATGGCTCATTCACAACGATTTGGTTGCTGATAGTGTCATCTACGACACCTGATTGATTGACGGTGTCAGCCACCGCCGTAGGGGCAATACCAAAACCTACCAAGCTGGTCGCTAGCGCAGTAAAAAGTGTTGAACGCGTGAAATGAGTACGCGGGGCATGACGATGAATATTTTCAGTATTGATACCATCAAAAATATTGACAGTATTATGCTTTTTATTAACCGCTACATCGTGCGCTAGGGTTGTAGGTTGCTGTTTCATGTTGGTTTCCTATCACCTCACGCGGCACACTATTATTGACGATAATGATGGTTAAATCTCACCGGTGAATAAACGTATAGCAGTTGGCTGGGATTAATAATTTACTATCATACTTATGATAACGATGGTCTGTAGGACGAATCACAGCGCCCATTCAAGCGCAATTTCAAATAATGGAATCGTAGCATATACAGACAGTCTTAAGTGCTAGAAAGCGTTTGCCGTCGCCCACACTTTGAGACACAAGCATTTAAAATTTACAAATCATAACTTAGATAATTATGAAATCATAGCGTCGAGCGCATGTATTTTTACCAAAGCCTTGCTATTATACGGCTTAATAATGATAAAACCTATGCTATATTCTATTAAGTTTTTGATACTATTGATAATTATAACAAGCGTTGGCTCAAGAATCATGTCGACCGCTACCTTTACTTTCAAAGCGGCGTTCAGTGTCTCGCTTTAATCTACCAGCTGCGCCCCATCTGTAGGAATTTTCATGGCCAATCAGTTTCAGTTATTTAAGCGCCGCCGTTTTAGCGCCATGTTTTTTACCCAGTTTTTGGGCGCGTTTAATGACAATATTTTTAAACAAGCACTCATTCTAGTTTTGACTTATACCGCTGCCAGTCAGTTGGGTATGGAAGTGAGTATTTTAAATAACTTGGCCGCGATGTTATTTATTTTGCCTTATTTTTTGTTTTCGGCATTGGCAGGTCAGATTGCAGATAAGTTTGAAAAATCAAAACTCACGCGATTGATCAAATTACTTGAGCTGGCCATTATGGTGATTGCGACAGTAGGGTTTGTATTTGAGTGGTATGCCCTATTATTTGTCGCATTATTTCTCATGGGCACACAATCCACCTTTTTTGGACCTATTAAGTATGCCTATTTACCACAAGCGATGAGGGAAGACGAATTGGTTGGTGCTAATGGTTTATTCCAAATGGGCACCTCCTTAGCTATCTTGCTCGGGATGATTATCGCAGGGTTCTTAACCCAGATAACGCAGCCGCTGTATTGGATTAGCGTCACCGTATTAATAGTGGCTGTATTGGGTTATTTTGTCGCACGGTCGATACCCAACATGCCCGCGATGCAGCCCAATTTGAATATTAATTGGAATATTTTTACCACCAGTCTAGCGACTGTACGCTACCTATACTCTCTGCCCTTTTTATTCTTTGTCATCCTTGGCAACAGCTGGTTTTGGTTTTATGGGGCGACGTTTTTGACCCAAACACCAGAGTTCAGTAAGGTAATCTTGTATGGTGATGAGTCGGTGGTCATTTTCTTATTGACCTTGTTTTCTGTTGGTGTGTCGATTGGCTCGTTGTTATGTAAATCGTTGACTAAAAACCAAGTGAGTCTACGCCTGCTGCCTTTTGGTATTGCCGGCTTAAGCATCTTCGCTATCGACTTATACTTTTCGCTTTCAGGGTTGAGTATCAATGTCAGTAGTGACACGCTACTTGGCATCAGCGACCTGTTTGGGATGAGCGGTAGCTGGCGCGTCTTTGCGGACTTGTTCTTTTTGGGCTTTAGTGGCGGTCTATATATCGTGCCGTTATATGCGTCTATGCAGGCCTATGCGCCCAAAAGCCATCGCGCGCGCATTGTTGGTGCCAACAATATTTTTAATGCGATATTTATGGTCACTTCAGCAATTTTTGCCATTGTGATTTTGAATACTTTCGGGCTGACGCTGCCACAGCTATTTTTGGTAACCGGACTGTTAAATATTGTCTTCGGTGCCTTTTTATACATGAAGCTCAACAAACATATCAAAAAAGCGGTTATCCAAACGCATGATGAAATCAGTCAATAATATTCGTGCCGATAATTTGGATTGTTTGCTATAGTGATGTTTGTGAGGCAGTGGCTGTAGTATAGAAACTGCGATTATATTGCCTCACAAACTGAATGATCTTATTTTCTAAACAACCTTATTTTCTAAATAGCTTTTTTTGATTGTCCATAAAGCCATCAGGAGTGAATCATGGCCCTGCGTCCCTTATCCAAAATCGATCAGTTATTACTTGGAGTTGACAAGGCTTTACGAGCTGTCGTACCGCATTCAAACCCCAGTACCCGTCCTTTACCAGTCAGTAACGATGAGATTCCTGAGCTGACCATAACTGAGTCACGCCATGTCGCTGGACTGATGCGTATCAATCATACTGGCGAGGTATGCGCGCAAGGCCTTTATCATGGTCAAGCGTTTGCTGCCAAAGACAACGGCGTCAAGCAAGCCATGCAACAGTCTGCTGAAGAAGAAGTCGATCATCTGGTCTGGTGCGAGACTCGATTAGACGAGCTTGGCAGCCATGCCAGTGTGTTTACCCCGCTATGGTACGGCATGTCTTTTGGTCTTGGCGCGGTAGCTGGCGCTATCTCTAACGAGTTTAGCTTGGGGTTCGTAGCCGAGACGGAAGCCCAAGTCAGCGAGCACCTGCAAGACCATATCACGCAATTGCCCGAACACGATCAGCGCTCAAAAGAAATACTGGCACAAATGGATATTGAAGAATTACACCATCGTGAGCTGGCGCTGGCGAGCGGCGGCGCGGCATTATCACCACCTGTACGTTATACCATGCGCTGGATGGCCAATCGTATGAAAGCCACCGCCTATCATTTGTAACGGTAGATAATGTACTTTGGTCACTTTGTCTATACGATTGGGCGTGATTAATTCT
The DNA here is from genome assembly GCF_014861365.1 of Psychrobacter sp. FME6. Lineage (GTDB taxonomy): Bacteria > Pseudomonadota > Gammaproteobacteria > Pseudomonadales > Moraxellaceae > Psychrobacter. The sequence continues at coordinate 3,315 of NZ_RRYW01000002.1, read as the reverse complement.
TACTATTAACATTCCTACTACTGATAGCGTTTGGCTTACTTTGCTAAGGTATTAAAAATTTGTACGATTTTGCAGCCACAATACCGCATAATTATCCATCAATAAGTAATGACGAAATAAGGTAACACCTTTTATGAAAGCCACTAACCAATCGACTCTCTCTAGCCATTTATCTACCAAGTCGCCCAAGTTTGCCACGCTAACAGCATTGGCCGCGGCATGTACCATGCTGCTGTCTGCGCCTATAAATGCTGCTGAAACTGATACTACAAAAGAAGATGCCGTCACCACATCTTCTGTCCCTAGTGCCACAGATTCAAGCAAGCGTGTGATTCGCCGTGCTAGCCCTAAAGCTAATACGACGGCCGATACTCAACAAAACGATGCACCGAAAAACGATAAGGATGTTGAACAGACAAATACTCAAAAGAGTGAGTCTCAGAAAAACCGTGCGCAAGAAAGTAATGCTCAACAAAACCGTGCTCCTATGAGTACAGCGCAGCCGCAAACGCTCAATTCAGTCCCATCAACGCCTGAATTTAAAGGAGCGACTCACGTTTATAAACGTGGTCCGATGACGGCGACTGGCGTAGATTTGCGTAGTGGTCAACTGACTAATATCCCAACACCGCAGCTAGAACTATCTGACGTGAGTTTTGTACCGACAACATTGATCCCACAACAAACCGGCGGCAGCATCGATAAGCTAGACGTAAGCCTACTTGATGACTTCATCAAAGAAGTAGCACCTAACGCCCGTCATTATCCGCCAAACTTCCCTAACCGCTCGCAGCGCCACTATACGCGTGAAAAAATCAAAGTATTGGCCGAATGGATTCAACCTTATGCTGAATCGCCAAATGCCTCTTACGATGTACTACTTCGTGCAGCCAAACTGAATGGCATGGGACGTAATCTAGATTTGGGCTCAGACTATACTATACGCGGCGGAAGGTATATTGACCGAGCGATTAAGCTACAATCAGATAGTGGTGAAGCCAACTTTTTATATGGTTTGATGCTATCAGAAGGCGGCGGCTTTAAAGAAGGTCAAAAGTACCTAGACCGTGCCGTGTCTATGGGCTACACCGAAGCCGAGCAAAGCTTGGCTCAGTCAGACTTGTTGAGTGATCGTCGTGATGAAGCTTTGGAGCGTCTGCGTCGCCTCGAAGGTCAGCATCCTGACAATAAAATCATTCCTAAGCAAATCAAAATTGTTGAAGAAGGCAAATTCTATATTTGGGATATCCCTGCGCCTGACATCGATATTAAACCAAGTGCGTAAACGTACCTTATTTACTAGAGCGTGTTCTTATTTTAAAATGGTGATAAAATAGGATAATTCGCAGCATTTAAAACAAAAGCTCTGAGCGTCTTTCTTTTATATGGATATTATTTCAATATAGAAGACAGGCGTTTTTTTGTGCCTGTTAAATAGTTTAATATTAAAAGTTACGCTACACTCTTTCTTTCCAATTGCTGATTCAATCAATCATGGTTTTACGACTATTATTTACTGGACTGACCTATGACTTTCGCTAACCCCATTAAAAGTATGGCGACGCCTGCCAAGAATAACGCTACTTCTATCATTTCCATAGCCTTGATAGCGGCGGTCACGTTATTGCCTGCCTGTAGTACGGTATCGGTGAATAAACAGGCATCAGCGAAAACCATTACGGCACAGCGTGGCAATATCGTCACTAGCAAAAAACTCAGCAGCGACACGGAATCGGCGTTATTATCAGCAGGGCTCAATGAACAAGCCTGTATGCAGCAGTTTGACTTATGCTTGACTCAGCTTACCGACAGTATTTTAAATGAACACTATCGTCCTGCACTGGCTGTTTTCTCAGAGCTTCATTACACCAAGGCTCGCCAGCTTAAAGACTCTGAAGACTGCCGCAATGCCCTTGCCCGACCACCAATTGATCCTTATTATGCCAATGCGCCTTTAGACGATGCTGAAGCCAAAACCCAAGAAGAAAAAAACAACCGTTGTCTCACTGGTTATCAAGAACGGCTGTTTGATGCGATCAAGTACAGTTATACCTATTTGTTTTATGACAGTTTGACCCACGATTTTGAGGGTGCTGACCAAGATAAAAGTCTGAATGCGCAAAACCGTATTCCAAATGACAACGATATTCAGACTCAAGATATCTATAATTCCGCCAATAATGATGTCATTACCCAGTTATACAGATCAGTCAATGGCTCAGGTAAAGTCATGGGTGATACAGACGTAGACTATCTACCAACGACTGCCAGTCATATCGATGACAATAACCTAGCAGCGATTGCCAATCACTCACCACTAAATCCACCACTAAAAGGCAAACTGACTGACCAAGTCAAAGTCAAAGTCATGAAGGTACAAGTTGATGATTATGATCTTGGTATTTATTTGCCCAATGAAAATAGCTATCTGCAAAATGCCCATAAACAAACTTCTGCCCTAGCAGATCTAGTATCTACCTACGATCTACGTCTATCTGGGCTTAACTCAATCAGTAAACGTCCAGGCTTGGGTATCAGTTTAGTGGCTTCATTAGATGATCGTTATACCACCACCATCCGCCAGTTATTGGTATCATCACTTTCAGATAGATTGAATCGTGAAAAAGACAACGACAGTCAGGGTGATAGCGAGCCAAGTTCGCGCATCTATCCTACTGGACACCTGCTGTTAACGGGATTGATTAAACCAAGTGGCGATAGCGTGCTAGATGTACTGAATAATCGCAAGCTCGATGTGCATTTATATAACCCGTACCAAAGCGAGAGCGTCAATATTCTAAATAGCGACTATCCTCTAGCTGCCAATTTCTCCGCAGGTTATGGCTTGTGGCTGTCAGAGAATCAACTGGATGGTGTGGGTTATCTCAATTTAATAACCCGCCAGCCAGATGCCAGTCTACCCAAACTATTTATGCTTGAGCCTTATGATCCCAATAAGCGCGTACTGATTATGTTGCATGGCTTGGCCTCTAGTCCTGCCACTTGGGTAAATTTGACCAACGATATTCTCAACGACGATAAATTGCGCGATAACTATCAAGTTTGGCAGATATTTTATCCAACCAACTTGCCTATTTTAGAAAACCGCTATCAAATTCAACGTTTGATTAATAGCACGTATCAGCAAACGGACCCCAAAGGACAGAATCGTGCCAGCCAAAACAGCGTGATTATCAGCCACAGCATGGGTGCCATCATCGCGCGTATGATGTTGTCCGATGAAAATCTGGTCGACGACCTAGGGCGTGTCATCAATTAAGCCAAACGACACAAGAAACTAAGTGAATGGCACTA
>NZ_RRYW01000029.1 GCF_014861365.1 Psychrobacter sp. FME6 | reverse complement strand
GAGTCATTATATCATTTATCAATAAGTTATATCAACACACTATTAAAACAGAGCCTTTCTGTTTATAAGACCGCCAAACACTGTTTAGTGTTTGGCGGTTTTATCATTATCATTTAGCTTAAACGATAATATTGCACGGTTCATTACTTTAACCTGTATTACGCAGCCCTGCTGCCAACGCATTGATACTACGTATTAATGGATCTTCAACGGCAAGATCACCATGGTTAACGTCACCTGTCGCATCTTTTTGCCTGGCACGTTTTAGTAGCTCGATTTGGATGTAATTAATCGGATCTAAATAAGCGTCGCGCCATTCAAGGGAAGCAGCAAGGTTCTGCTGGTGCGCCAATAACGATGTCTGGTTAAGCAAAGAATTTAAACCTGAACAGGTCAGTTGGTGTTCATCGATTACCGCGCTCATAATCTGTTCACGTAAAGCCTCATCGTCACATAACTGGCTATAAGCCTGAGCAATACTCATCTCAGATTTGGTAAACGCCATTTCAATATTGCTAATAAACACATTAAAAAACGGCCAGCAGTCATTCATCTCTTTCATCAGGGCTTCGTCTTTTTTGACACTATGTAAAGCACTACCGACGCCATACCAAGCAGGCAGTGTAAAGCGTGCTAATGACCAGCCAAATACCCAAGGAATTGCGCGCAAAGTCGTCTTACTTGGCAAACCTTTGTTACGGTGTGCTGGACGTGAACCAATATTTAATAAAGAGATTTCTGCCACAGGAGTCGCTTGGGAGTAGAATGGGTAAAATCCTTCGGTGTGGTCAGTCAGCTGACGATAACGCTGCTCACCTGCATCTGCTAAACGCGCAAAGAGCGCTTCATAATTTGGCAATTCAGGCGGTTGCACCACGAATCTTGAGGAGCAAGCTTTAAGCGTACCGGTAATGCCCATGGTTAGCTCAAACACCGCCGTATCAGTGTTGGCATATTTGGCATAAAGGACTTCGCCTTGCTCGGTGACTTTGATTTGTCCGTGCAGTGTACCGGCAGGTTGCGCGGCAATCGCGTTATGTGTTGAGCCGCCACCACGACTGACAGAGCCACCGCGACCATGGAACAAGCGGGTTTTGATGCCATATTCAGCAGCGATATGGTTAATGGTTTGCTGGGCGCTATACAGCTGCCATGCAGAGGTAATAATGCCGCCATCTTTTGATGAATCTGAATAACCTAACATGATTTCTTGGGTGTTATCTGAGTGCGCAAGCAACCCGCGATACAGTGGATTGTCCAACACGGCAGGTAAAATTTTATCGATATTTTTAAGGTCTTCGATGGTTTCAAACAAGGGAGCTACTGGTAAGTCAGCAGACAGTTGCCCCTTATCATCAATCTTGCATAAGCCTGCAAAACGCATTAATAGTAAAACTTCCAATAATTGACTGGCATTATTGGTCATCGAAATAACATAACTGCCGAAAGTATCTTGTCCGACCAGTTTACGTAATGTGGCCACAGAGTTCATCAAGGCCAATTGTTCGCGTGTTTTATCGGTTAAGTTATCGGTATAAATAAGCGGTGTGCCCGGCTTTTCAAGCAAACGCGTCAGCCACTGTTGGCGCTCGGTTTCAGTGAGGGCGTGATAGTCTGGTAAATTTGAGGCATTGGCGAAAATATCGGCTATCACTTCACTATGATAAGACGACTCTTGACGAATATCGAGCGCTGCTAAATGAAAGCCGCAAGTTTTGACCAGACGAATCATATCGAGCAATAAGCCTTCGCCATGTGCTTTGTCATGAGTATTGACGCTTTTTCGGATGATGCGTAAATCTTCTAATAGCTGTTGTGGGTTGGGATAAGCATCTTGGGCAGCTTCAAGATCTGTACCTTTGCTTTGAATATGGCTATTAGTCGCTTTTATTTTGGCCAGGATAATCGATAACAGCCTTCGGTACGGCTCATTGTTGTAATCGTCAGGGTTATAATGGAATACTTTTTGATCGAGACCGGCGTATTTCTTTATACGAGCATAAACGTCTGGTGCAATTTCAATAATGGTATCGCTATGAATCAGTTCACGGCGCAGTTTCTTGAGCAAGACTTGATAGTGCCGCAAAACGGCATTGGCATGCATTAATACGGCCATTTCTGTGGTGTCATGAGTGACAAAGGGATTACCGTCTCTATCGCCACCGATCCAAGAACCAAAGCTCATGAACGCCGGTAATGGGTAATCTGTTAACTCTGGATAGATATCAACAATGGCGTCTTTAATATTGCGATAAACCTTTGGGATGGCGCTAAATAAACTGGCATTGAAATAGTGCAGACCATTATTTATCTCGTCATAGACTAGAGGCTTACGCGTACGTACTTCATCCGATGACCATAATAAATCAATCGTTTGTGCCGTTTTTTCTTTCGCTTGCTCGTAGGCGAAACTGTTTTCAGAAAGATTGTTTAAGGCATCGCTATGCGTAAATAGGCTTTGCAATAGATTCATGGTCGTACGGCGACGTGCTTCGGTCGGGTGGGCGGTAAATACTGGGATAAATTTCAGCTGATCAATCAGCTCTTGCATTTGGGCAGGTTCAATATTGCGTTCACGACACTCCAGTAAAGTACGGCGAAACGATCCTTCCCAGCTGTGCTCCGATTGCATACGTAAGGCTTGACGCTGCTCGCGTAAGTAATTTTCTTCACTGAGATTGGCTAAGAAGAAATAGATAGAAAAGCTGCGGATGACATTTTTTAAGGTTTGATTGTCTAACGAGGCTATGAAGTCGATGAGTTGTTGCTGGTTCGCTTCGTTAGGCGCGCGTCGTTGTTGAATAAAACCTTTGCGCAGGGTTTCAATCGTCTCGAGCGTCTGTTCACCAGTCTGGCGAGAAATCGCATCCCCTAGAAATGATCCTAATAAGCTGATGCGCTCACGTAATACGTCGTTATCTATAGTCATCCTTAACCTTCTCATCAAATTAGTGGGTAAAAAAATAGAAGTAATGTTGAATCTGTAAATTCCCTCAATTCCGCTCTCTACCATAGCAAGAATTTTACGGTTGAGTGCTATATTTTAGGGCGTGTCCTCATTTTAACCCATTTAGTTGATTTCGTTCAGATTGAGGACATGCCCTAGTGCCATGGATATAGTTGATTCACTTTAAAGCCGATACGAGTGCTATCAGGAGTAAACTTTTCGCAGCCTCCGTCGCGCTTGCTAACATCAAGTAAGGAAAACTTATACCCATAGTGCGTTATAATATTTAACCTTACTTTACCTTGAACTGACTATCTGAATATAGTCAGTTCAAGGTAAAAACGATACAGTGGGGCTGGTATAAAATTTTTGCAGCATCGAAACGGCATAGGTACAGTAAGCCAGAAAAATTTATACCAGTCTCAGTCTATAAGGTAACGTACCTATTTTATTTAGTATTGACTATCACCATACTTAAGGAACAAAGCATGCAAACCTCTATTGATAAAGACACCACTGCTTTGACGGTTGGTTTGAGCAATATTCATACTTGGTTATTTGTCCCTGCCACGAGAATGGAACGAGTCACAAAAGCATTCGCTAGTGGCGCAGATGCGGTGATTGTCGATTTAGAGGATACTATTGCTCAAGCCGACAAGGCACAGGCTCGCGACGCATTACGAGAATATTATCTCAGCAGCGAATATCAACCGGTCTGGATACGCATCAATCAAGCTGGTAGCACAGACTATGCTGAAGATATAAAACTATGCGAGCAGCTGCCCAATCTTGCTGGGATAATACTGCCTAAAGCAGAGCAGGCTGCAGATATTGAATATATTCATCATCTCAGTGGCTTATCAGTAATAGCGTTAGTCGAAAGCGCTGTTGGCTTGTATAACCTTGATAACATGGCCAGCGCTTCAGGGTTGGTCGCTTTTAGTTATGGATTTCTGGATCTTTGCAATGATTTGCAGGTACAAGTAGGTACGGCAGCGGCGGATATTATCGCCAATCAAATTCGCTATCAGTTACTTATTAGCTCAAAAGTACATCAATTATCGGCGCCTATCGACACGGTCTATCCAGAATTTAATGACAGCGAAGGCCTTAGTCAGCGCGTACAGTTGTGGTCACAAATGGGCATGTCAGGCATGCTCTGTATCCATCCTAAACAAGTCGCCACCGTCAAAGAGTCCCTCAGGCCTTTAGACGCCGAGATTGATTTTGCAAAACGTGTTATAGCAGAGTACGAAAGAACTGGAAAGGCAGTATTTAAAGTAGAAGGTAATATGATAGATGCACCGGTCATTCAACGTTGTCTGCAATTATTAGGTAAATAGGTATATCAATATATAAGGGTAATAATCTATGCGCTGTATATCTAAAATTAGCTGAATAAGAGACAATACGCCCATCAAAGTTAATCCAAATAAAAGGCCGTCCTGAATGACCAATACTAACCCGTATAATTTTTTACCTTTGCAGCCTACCGGTAGAAACGAGACTGATACTGCCAATACCTATGCGCCTGAAGATATGATTAAAATATATGAGCAGCAGTTCCTCATTCAAGTACCTGAAGAAAAGCTGACTGAATTTTTACCCGCTTTAAAGAGCTTCTATGATATTGACAATCATACGTTAGATGTCAGTGCCATTATCTTTGACGCAATCGCCGATTCCTCTATCATTTATAATCATAAGATTAAAGTAGGGGGCTATCAAATACTAGGTGAATTGGTAGAGGAGGCGATTGAATATGATGAAGACGATAAAGATGAAGAAGCCGTTGAAGATAAAGACATTAAAGCCTATACACTAGAATGCCAGCGTACTTTTTTTATTAATGAGGTAGAGATGCCTTACCATTTCAACTTATTTATTTATGGTGACGGTTATTCTACTTTGACCAAAAAAGAAACCGTGCTAGAAAAAATGTACTGGTTCGTCAGGGGACGATTCGAAGAAAGTCTATTAGATGACTCTGAAGACAATGACAGTTTAGACTCTATTAATAAGCAATTAGCTCACTTAGATATTCGAGAAATGGATTTGACCACCATAGATGAGATAGTCAGCTATGTGGAAGACAACATCATAGATGATGCCATGGTGGACGAGCTTAACAAATTATTGGATGCTGCTGAGTAGTCAGCAAGAAATTAGGGCATGCCCTAATTTCGAACGACAGTTATCTTAAAATACTGTTTATGCCAGAGTAGTTGTAAAAAACAGCTATAAAAGACCTGCTATAAAAGAACATTTATACAAGACGATTGATATAAGGCACATTGCTATGCAACAAACACAGAACTCTGTGGATCAAAGACAAGATGCTGTAGAGCACAGACCGGTATTAATGCCTAGAGTCAATAGTGACAATTTGGTAAAAACGGACATGGTTAGATTTGAGCGGCATGTGGGGTTCGCGAGTAGACAAAAGAAAAAATCCATCAATGATATGCATCAAGTTATTCGCAAAAAGTATGGCTTTAGTCATGTCTTAGAGCTATCTAGTAAATCTGGCAATAAATTGAGTTTTCCGCTCAGTCCATCGAGCTTAAAGCTCACGAATGAGCATGATGGCAAGCAGTATAGTGTCGAAAATGCCTTTCAAAGCAGTATGGTTTTTGAGGACGGTGGCCCCTATACTGACTTGCTAACCGCGCCGCCAAGACAAGCCAAAAAGGACGAGCGTTTAATAACCTCGGGGGAACTGATTGGCTATGACTACTTTGGCATGGAGTGGAGCGTAGAGCCATTGACTACATTTTATGACTGGCTGTATGTGAATGCCCTAAAGCAAAACCCGCATCTGCATGAGGAGGTCATGCAATATCAGGCCTTTACAGATCGTGAGTTTAATCCAAAAAAATCTATCCATTGTGCTGCGTATGCGCTGGCAATGTTTGTGGCGCTCAATAAACGCGAGTTGCTTGACAATGTTGAAGACCCAGCAGTATTTTTTGACTTATATCATGAATTTAAAATGAGTAACACCGAGCACCTTTTGGAGCCGGGTTGGATCTAATAGCTAAACCAGTATTATTCTTTTAATAAAAAAGCCAGCTACACAAGGGTATCTGGCTCATTGAAATGCAAGACGACATAAAGATATAGTCAGTTCTAAATAAAATCGACACGTCAATAATCCCGTGCTACTGGTGCTAATTTTTCTTGCTTGCTGTTCGCAGGCGTGACAGAGGCGGCGAAAAATTTACTCCAGTAGCACTCGTATCAGTTTTAAAGTGAATCAGCTATAGTATAGTTAAATCCAGCGTCTCCTAATAAACTTACCATCTAGGCCTTATTCTTTTAGGTCTTATTCTTTTTCTCGTAGGCTTCAAACGCGTCTTTACTTTTAGGGTCTGGACAATTTATAACCTCAATACCTTGCTGTCCAAAGTCTTTCTTCAAGCTTTCATATAGAGGTGTTGTACCCCACCCATAGGCATCGCCTAACGCTTCATCTGCTGCGAATATTACACGTGATATTTTAACTTGTAACATGGCTGCCATACACATACCACAAGGCTTGCCGCTCGCATACATAGTAATGTCAGAGTCACGTGGAAGATTCAGAGTTTCTCCAGATTGGCGAATGGCTTGCATTTCTGCATGCGCTGTAGGGTCTTGATCTATATAAGCTTCATTGACCGCTTCAGTAATCACTTCTTGGCCTTTTGTCAAAACTGCGCCAAAAGGTTCACCGCCTTTTTCTACGTTGGCAATCGCAAGATCAATAGATCTTTTTATCATTTCTTTATCAAAATCGGTTAACTGAGCGTCCATTATTTTTCCTTTTCCATTAATAAGTATTATTTTTATTTCAATATTCAACTAAAGTAACCACTACAGCTGTTGTCATATGAACATACTTAATAAGCTGTAGACAGTACTTTTGTAAGGGTTCTAAGCTTCCTGGCTTCGTACTCCCGGAACAGAGTATCGCCATCTCTATGAGGGTTGTCAAGGCAACTGAGAAATGCTGTCGAACCTGCAGATATTAAAACTTGGGTGATATTTGGGAAGTTTTAAGTACGTAGCCTGACGGTGGAAATCAAAAAACATGGGTTTCGGTGTTTTTTAGCTACAACCTTGTCTTCGACTATCAGATAGATAAGTAGGGTATAAGTAGCTAAGTTATATATGTTTTTCAGCCATTCTTATAGCTAGCTTCAACAGCTCATCGGTTGTCATATCTTTTAAAGGCGCTGCTTTAATTGTATCGTCTTTTTTTAGAACCTGTCTTATCACGTCTTGTTCGGATTGCATACTGTGGTTTTTAGAGGTGTTAATATAATCTTGCATCAACTCGCGTAGAACAAGTGACTTGCTGTAGCCATTTTGCTCGACTACTTGCTTAAATTCATTGGCTAAATCGTAATCACAACGAATATGAATGGACGCCTGTTTAGATTTACTCATCAGTAGTGAACTCCTTTTACAAAATCAAAGTTTCTGTCGTAACTTATCTTGAAGCTATGATATTAAAGCGATGGCCTGCATAGCTCTACTGTACCACTTGTAGCCCACTTTGCAACACATAGTCAAAATAGTCGATTATCGGCAAGATAAGATGAATAACAACATAAAAGGGTACTGTCATTGCCTTAGGGCGTGCCATCCATTAACATAATTGATGAAATGGAATTAGTTACTTTAATCCTCTTATACTATAAAAAAAGTAATTGCTGCCTTGGATAGTTTGAATAAAGAAATATAAAAAACAACAAACAGGAGTAAGTATGAAACCCCAACCTTGGCAAGGGCGTAAACCAAAATGATATTAGATTGTATTAGTCTGTAAACCTTTATTCTAAAAGGTTTCAAGATTTTTATTATACTTAATTATTTTCAAATAGTAAGTAGATTGGCGTATTAAACATATTTTTGGTCACTAGTTTAGTGTGGTATTATGACACCAACCAAAGATATTTTAGCATGCCTACCCTATCGTGGGTGAATAATTTTGTATGGGATATACCTCTGATATATAGGTCATTGATCATGGCGAAGAGTACCAAAAAAGTAGTGAGGCGAAGCGTCAAAAGCATTGCCATAAAAAACAATTTGGTAGTGCACGAATGTGCCGGTAAACCTTATCAGATATTCTGCGAATTGTTCGAAGCTGAGGTTAATGCGTTTTTCTCAGATAGAACACTATTATTAGAAGTCGTTGAGATAGACGAGCGGTATTATTTTTTTGAAGGTTTTAGAGAAGTAGGTTTGCTAATGGACGGCACTGAAATCTCAATTAGAAGAGTAAACCCTTCTAAAGCAGAAATTGAGCGACGTGCTTGGTCTTGTCTGATGAACGAGTTTACCAATGTAGATCCTATTGACCCAAAAATATTTGAGGCTATAAAAAGTGATATGCCTACTCAAGTGCAACAAGCGCTATTTAATAAACCTCTGACCATACAGCACATTCTAGATATTAAAGGTCTCAAGCGTCATCATTATGACTACCAAACCAGTCTATACCGTAATCAGCAGTCCAAGAAAATACCATCTTTCTCTGAACTAATTGGTGAGGTTCGCTATGATAATAATTAATAACGTAGAGACGCTGATACCAGATACTAAGGACATCTATACTACTGATGTCCGTCATTTCTTTATAACCGTCGCTAGTTTAGTCTCGAATGCCTTTATGGACATCAACGTAGAAGCGGAACAGTCAAAAGCTTTGACTTCAGCGTATCTTAAAAAAATATACCAATCCTATGATCGTAAGTTGACTAAGCCCGAAAATCTCACTCGAGCCTTTATCGCCAGTACCTATCATCTACCAAACCTTGATATCAACAATCCAAGTGAAGAATGGCTGTGGGTCGCAAAATTATGCCATCTGCTTATCTATTTTGCTCAGAATGAACTACCTAATCGTATTAGTGAGACTACTGCTGAAGCTAGAAAATGGATGAATCCAAATAGTGGTAATCACAGTCTTTGGGATCACTGTTACTTGATGCTACAAGCTGATAGCTTACAGACTACCTATGAGAGGTTTGAGAGTTATCGAATCGAACTTGAGAATACGAATGACCCTAATCTCAAATCATTTATCAAAATATATCGAACCATTGATTTTGCGTTTAATAATAGAGATAGCATAACGCGCACTTCCTCCGGCAGAAAACAGACCAAAAGAAGCAGAATTGATAAACCTAGTATCCAGCACGTCATGCACACAGACGTCGATGATGATGCGGATGAGCTAATATCAGTCACAAGCTTTGAGCAAACAAAAAATAATAACGATATTTATCGTGAACGTTTAGATGATCCGGTCCCTGATTTTTTTCATCTCGATCAGACAAAGTTAGCGGATCATGAAAAGTTCTCATACAATCAGATGTCTCGAAGAACAAGGGCGAAGTATGCTCATGCTAATAAGAATGAGCGATTTGTAAGCAGCAATATTCGTCAGTTATCGCTCATTACTATTCAAAACATAACCGCTAAGCTGTGGCAATGGTTTGACGATTGCAAAGATGGTGGAGGCGATAGGGACAAAAAGCGCGCGATTGTTTATTTGCTGCTTGCTTTATACACCGGTCATTCAGTCGCTAGACTTGCTGAAGATATCAATAACAATTATAAAAAAATCACTGATATCAGTAATCGCAGGACAAGGTACGAATTCATTATCAATTTAGATATTACGCCGCTGCGCATTAGAACGGTAGGGGTAGAGTCTGTTATTGCTAATCGGCTAACACAGTTCAAACTACCATTACCTGAAGCTTTGGGGGTTTTTTTAACCTATAAAGGATACCCAGATTCAGCGTTGGTTAATGAAGTTATTGCTGAGCTACGAGTATCGCTACAGTTACCGCTGATTAGTTTGGGTCGGATTAAAAAGTCACTTTACACCATTTTAATTTATCAAGTCAGTAGCACTCAACTGGCTACTATCATCACCTCACGCAACAGTAAAAAAAGAGCAGATACTTGGTATAGCTCGCATGAGATTAAAGAGGTAGAAGAGGTTTACTATAATGCGATTAAGATTCTCACTGACCGCTGTTATAAAAACAAATCTAGCTTGGTTGATTATCTATCCAAGGTCGCACCAAATGATGAGGCTATAGGTAGTCAAAACAGCCCTGACTATCCAATAGTGAAGCAATTCATGAGTTACCTACAGCAAAAGGTAGTAACTACTAACAACTATAGGGAAAAGTTTAATTTTTATAACTTATGGTTATGGCATGTGTGTCTTTTGCTGACTTCAATAAGAGCGGTAGAAGGCGCACCAGGTTATCTCAGCCAAATAAACTTGCAAGCCGGTATCATGTGGATTTCTGATAAGGAGGAGCGGGCGACAGCGAGTAGTCAGCGCTTAGTGCCTATTTGTGCATTTCTACAGGAAGCTATTCAAAACTTCTTACGTTACTTAAGAAGCTTTGCTCGGCGTTATGGACGCTTAGATACTAACATTAGTATAGAGGTGAGTAAGGTTTTTGATTACCAAAGGCCGCTACTCAACTTTATAGATAAGAAAGGCAGATTTCATGCGCTTAGACCAGCTATTATTATTCAAGAGTTAGATACTCATTTTCGCTTTAAGCCAGATTGGACACGCCATGTGGGACAACGGTTTTTACATGAACGGGGAGTAGATGAAGCTGTCATTTTGGCAGTTTTTGGTCATGAAATGATGGGGCAAGAAGCGTGGCGAAAAAACTCAGCACTGTCTATAGGGCATATATTAGACGCTAAAAAACCTTACCAGCAGTTGGCAATAGAGCTGGAATTAGAGCAGGTTATCTTATGACAAAGATGCAGCCGGATAGTCTACATGGTCACTTGAGGCGCTCAGAACAAGCGCAAGATCGGCGCAAGCAGGCATTACAGCATACAAAAGAGCTGTGTCAAAACGCTTGGGATGCTTTTATTAAAGAGTATCAATCGTCAGAGGTAATAACAGACAAGCAGATATACGGTTTATATGAAGCGCTTTATGACGAGATTGAAAAGTGCGTTTCAGCGTATCTTATCCCATTTGCATTATTCGAGCGCAAGCGCTTTTTTGATAGAATTAATGATGCGCGTAAAAAAAGACAGCTGCCGTTACTACCAAAGCCAATAATTGCGGTACGTCCGCAGCGTCCTAAAAATATCAATGATTTTGAGACGTTTCTATATTTATCTACAGCCCAGAGTATTGTCGCACAAGCGTTTGATAAGTGGCAGCAGAAAAATACCTTTTCATTACTTGATAGCGTCAGCTGGTTTTTATTCTCACTCATTAGTTTTGCAGGATATAACGATGAAAAGTTACTCAAAAAGGTTTACGAGCATTTAGAGCAAAAAAAGCCTATCTATCAGATGACTGATGACATGCTGGTCATGCCGATCAGGCTACTATCATCCGACTATGGCAATGAGCTTGTTACTACAGAAAACGATTTAGATGAAGTGTATCACACACGCCTGATCATCATAGATGATATCAGTCGCTTATGGCTGCTCAAACTACAATGCCAGTATCAAGTGCAAAACGAGTTTCCTAAATATCATCAAGTAGTCAGAAGACTAGGGGAGTATATTGGAGAAAATTTTACGGTTAATTCCATCCATAAGTCTAGCTACTTACGGCACATTGCCATCTATTGGCAGACTATGCCAGAAGTGTATTTAGACATTCAACTGGTGCAAGTACTAATAGGTCAGCAAAAGCAAACCTCAATGCCAATAGACCAGTGGATTAGATACTTTCAAAGTATTAAAACGCCCAATGCTATTTTATCAGATGAACACGTTAGTAAATTAGTCATTGAATCTAGTAATAGTGCTAAGGACTCACTTGTTGGTGTGAAGGTTGAAAGATTTAGGTCCGATGCGGTTAAAGAAATACGCAGCATACTCAATAATGATAAAAGACAAGTTGAATCACAGTTAGAAAGTCTATTGACCCAAAACCTATATCCAAATCAAGAACGACTGGTGAGATGGATGCTAGATTTACTCACCAGTGGTAATAAAATCAATACTTTAAAACGATACTTGTCTGAGATTGGTAATGGCTTCATTGCAGGGACGCGTACAACTGATTTCATGCAATGCTCAAAGCATGACTACCACTATCTATATAACGAAATCATTGCTGAGAAGAACCCAAATAAATTAGGGTTTACTAAAACGGTTATCTGCTCACTGCATCACTCTTTGAAAAGGTATTACCAAGCGCCTGATATCGACATTAGAGGTGGCGGTGATCCACAGATAGTATCCAGTTATCTCATACCTAATCAGGTTTATCACAATATTCTTAATTGTATCGCTGAGCAAGAGAGGCTGAGTGATTACTATAAGCAAGCACTTAGTATCGTCACAATATTGCTATACCGTACCGGCATGCGTATCAGCGAGATATTAGGGCTACAAGTTAAAGATATTGAATACGACAATCAAGGATTTAAGGAATACAACGTTATTGTTCGCTCAAATGCCCATCGTGACTTGAAATCAGATGATGGTACCCGGCGAATTTGTTTATCCCTACTACTCTTGCCAAAAGAAATAGAGATGTTTAAAAAACTCTTTCATCTAAAAGAGAATCAGTCTTCTCGCTACTTATTTACTTTGGCATATCAGTCCTCTCCATTGTCTCGTCATAGTATTGAGCAGCCACTAAAACGCATACTAGAAAACACCGCTTATCATGATCTAACCATGCACAGCTTTCGCCATAATGTAATATCTAATATGGCGCTCATACTCAGATGCAATCCTACATTTGCTCAGCAATTTACAGGTTATGATGAGATGCAAATCGTCAAGATTAAAACCCACTTTTTAGGTAAAAAGCGTCGTGTCTCAACCAACCATTGGGATGCTCTCATGGAGTTTGCAGGTCATGCTGACCTCAATACTACCTTTAGTTCTTATATACACGTTGCTGATCTTATCGCAAGCCATCAATTGCAGCAGGCGAAATTGACTCTACCTTTAGATGTAGTTAACAAGCTGATTGGCACCAGTCGTATGGATCTAAAACAGCATAATACGCTTGCTTTAGAGAGTAGAGATGACAAGGTCAATCTTAGTAAGATCAGATCATATGTGAATCGTAAGATTGAGTGTAAGAAACTAAAGCTTGCTGATTATGAGGTAAAAGCACCTCACTCAACTAGCCGTATTATCGATACGGATAAAGAGCAGTCTTCAGCCGTGTTTGGTAGATATAGCCGTGAGACGATAGAAAAGCTTTTATGCGACCTTGAAGATGGTCAAACACTCGGGGACGCTAGTCGTTTAAACTTTAGGTATGATGATGCGTTAATGATTTATGAGCGCGCACTGAGCTTAGTAAAAAATGACGATGGAACGCTTAATCATAAGCTCATCTCAAAAAGGCGTAAACAAGGCTCCAATCATATTGTAATCGCGCCAACGCCGCTGCATTATCGTGAAGAGCAAGCGCTGGTGTATCAATGTTTTGATAACCTTGAGGTGCTTTATACATCCAAAGCGAGTAGGCGTGAAATAAAACAAATGCTTAAGGTATTTTATGAGAAAACCAATACTTCAAAAAGTGAGATTCGCTTTAGCTTTAAGCAAGAAAAGCTGTTTTATAGCTATCTAAAAATCATGTGTCAAATTCTACCCAGTAAACATTGGCGGGTAAATATCAGCTGTATTGAGTCGGAGCCTTATATTAATGAGAAGAATAAAAAAGCGTATCGTCCTGTTGTCAATAAGGCTGCTCAGATCAAACGTATAGAAGAGTTTAGACAAAAAGTTCCTAGTTTTGAAAGCGAGCTTACTAGCTTGGGAACCTATAATGGTTATGCACTAACGGTTATTAGTCCGCTGAAGCAGAAGGGTAATTCAAAATTATCTTCGGCTCTGATGAGTTATGTTTTGCATTTTTTGCTGATTGTTGATGGTTTGACTAATTGATACCTCTCAATTTTATATCTATGGATTTGACGACAGGAGCCAGTAGTCAATACTGTAGCCATGCGTATCATAAGATCATTAAACAGCACCAGTTTATAGGCTCAATGAGTGGCAAAGGCAATTGCTTTGATAATGCTCCGATAGAAAGCTTCTGGGGCATATTGAAGAATGAGATGGTATATCATAGAGATTATAAAACTAGATTTGCCGCTATTACCGATGTCATTAGATACATCGAGCTGTACTACATGAGGAACGATTAGCAAAGCACTGCTTTGCAGCGACGCAAGGCAAGAGCTGTGCTCGCAGTGAGACTAGAATTCAAAAGGGCTTGAGCTATAAATCGCCAAGACAGGTGTGGTTTGATTATTATCGTCAAGCTGCGTAATTAAAATCTCCCAAGTTTGGTTCTACGGATTTGACGGCAGGGGTCAGACGCTTGAATACAGGTACTGGTGTAGAGAGTAAAGTGGTAAACATAAATAACTCATTATACAGGTTATAGAAAGTTGGTTAATCAAACGACTGCCAAATATAGGAAGGGTAGTAAAGAGTCTGCATAACTGTATTAACAACAGTGCTCTTCGCTATTTATTTTGCCTTCAATCTTCAATATTATTGCTTATTTCGTTTTTTGTAAGGTCAGATAAGTAAACAGCGATTATCATAAAGGAGTTAGTGATACATATCAATGATAATGAGAACTATTGTCATTATTTATTATTGTCATTATTTATATTGGTTATTTTCATAAATAGAGGTACTCATCTTTCTGACAGCTTTTAAAAAACAGCTTGCCTTCCTCTTCAACCTATTTAAAGTAGAGAGGGTAATTTGTAAGCGGAAATTAATATTTAAAAGAAATTTATTGATAATAATTATCGTTTGCATTATAATTACAATTTTATTTCATAGACTTATTAGGCTGTTATGGGTTCAACAAGTTTCAATGTGCCATCACTTAAATTAACATCAACAGTTATGGGTTGTGTTGTCGCATTACATTTGCTGACAGCAATTGCATTGGTGATGGTCAAAACCCCTGTGACTACTATTAAGCCACTTAAAATAACGCCACCTATAGAAATACAGTTGGTGTCAGAAGTTACGACAATTGCAGAGCCGGTGACGGCAGCCGCAGAAGTCGAACCTATTAAAGCGCCTAAACCACAATCTGTTAGCGTACCTGAGGCAAAACCAGAGCCTAAAAAAGCCGTGCAACCAGTTGTGAAAAAAGAAACACCAAAGCCTCAAGTTGATACTAAACCAGCTACTGCGACAACAAAGGTAGTAAATAGCAAGCCTGTCATCAAACAACCAATAAAATCACAAGAATCAGACGCAGCAGCTCAAGCAAGCGCTTTAGCAGCCGATAACGAACGTAAGATATTGGCAGTACAGGCTGAAAAGGCTACTCAACAAGCGCATGCCAAAGCTATGCGAGAGGCTCAGGCAGCGGCAGATGCCAAAGCAAAGGCAGATCGTGAAGCGCAAGCCGAATCCGATGCCAAAGCGGCAAGAGAAGCCGCACAAGCCGCTGCTCGTGAGAAAGCCAATCAACAAGCTGCCGCCGCCGCAAGTAATACCCCCGTCAATTTTACTGCCACTAACGCCAACTGGGCCTCAGCACCGAGTTTTAGTTTTCCTGCTCGTGCCAGACGAGCTGCCAAATCAGGCGAAACCTTTAGGGTGGTTTTGATATTACAAGTTAATAAGCAAGGCGGCATTGATAATGTGAGCTTAGCGCAATCTTCTGGCAACGCTGCACTCGATAGAGAAGCTCAGCAACAAGTACGTTCTGGTAAATTTAAACCCTTTACGAAAAATGGCGTACCAGTGGTGGGTAATGTAACTTTACCTATCAGTTATGCAGTGCCGTAAAAGTTAGTTATTTACCAAGCCCATTATTTTCAAAGCGTCACTATTTATAATTTTTCATGATAAGTCGATATGCGGTACTCGCAACGAACTCATATGATTGCATAACATATTAAGGAGTGTGATATGGACTTTACAAGCTACTGGCAATACAGCGATTTGGTGACCAAAAGCTTGTTTTTCTTGCTATTGGTCTTATCGGTGCTCTCTTGGGTAACTGGTATTATTCGCATATTACAAAGCCGAAAATTGGCCGCCTGTGTTGCTGATGATTTGAGTCAGCAGGTTGAGATGAAGCGTTCAGCTGTGATTAACTCTGATGCTGCTATGCGTCGATTAGTCATTGAGCAAGCATTATTAAAGCATATAGGGCGTTACCGTTTTGCTAGCGAACGCGGCTTACCTATTTTAGGTACCACTGCAGCGATCGCACCATTTATTGGGTTATTTGGTACAGTGTGGGGTATTTTTCACGCGTTACATAATATCGGTACCAGTGGGCAAGCAGGACTTGGACAAGTGGCAGGGCCAGTTGGCGAGGCGCTCATTATGACAGGTCTCGGTATTGCCGTCGCAATTCCAGCAGTGGTGTTTTATAACCTTGCCGTACGTATCAATCGACGGGTAATGTACCATGCCAATGATAGAGCCCATGATTTATTGGCGCAGTCTGTTGATTTAGCAGCAATGCAACCTTCAATGGAGCCTCATAATGTAGCTGAAAAGCAGGGTATAACCACTAATGTCACTGGTAGTAAGAGTGCTCATAGCAATAGTAGTATTCATACTGATAAACAAGAAGCTTATCAACAGTAGCAGTGCTAGCCTTTATTTATAAAGCTGTTGTAAACGATAGAACTGCATGGTTTTTTTCAAAGCAAAAATTTATGATTTTGTATAAGACTGATACACAATTGAGAATATTATGGCATTTCAGTTAGGTGATGATGACGTTCAAAGTATGAATGAGATGAACCTCATTCCACTTATTGATGTCATGTTGGTATTGATGATTATCTTTTTATTGACAGCGACTGTTTTGAACCCAACAGTACCGCTTGATTTACCCAAGACCAGTGCGCTAATCAATGAGCAGCCACCTGAAGCAATCCAAATCAGTATTGATAAAGATGCCGGTATTTTTTGGGATAGCGATCCTATTAGCATAGAAGAGTTAGATACTCGTTTGCAGCAAGAAAGTGCTTCAGGCAAAGACCCTTCTATTCAATTGCGCGCGGATAAAGACAGCAAATATGATACGGTGGCGCAGGTACTGGCGGCAGCCAGTCAAGCAGGGCTGAGCAAAATAGCCTTTGTAAATGAATAGCAATGAAAAATAGGAGTCATTTAGCATAGTTGGCTTTCTATATAATCAATCTCGTCTCGCTATTATTAAAAATAACTAAGATAATAATAAAAATAAATATAATAACAATCTTTCTCTCCCGCCTTGCTTGGGTAACCTAGTGAGGTTTTTCTTATCTAGGAGATAAGATCAGGGTAATAAACTAATCTTGAATAGACTTAATCTTAGAAGTTCTTTAAGCTCTCTAATAGAGAGGTTGTAAATACCTCTGCATGAGATTGGTTGTAAAACTGATAGCTACAACGCTCCTCAAAGTGCTCACAGACTTCCTTGGCGAATTCTTTTTTACTCATCAGAGTAGGCGCTACTACTGGCATAGTGGTTTGCTCTGCAGAGTGACTAAAAGTGAGTCGTATTTGTTTGTGTTTATTATTGGATATATCTGCAAGTTGCGCTTTAGGAAGATTTTGATATGCCTGCCAATAGTTAATCATCTCTCCATTTTGCCACCAAAGTGATGGATCTGCACTGAAATACTGCTGATAAGCTTCAGGATGCTTGAACAAATTATATAACACAAACAGACCACCGTAAGAGTGTCCCCAAATCGCCTCTTGCTTCGGTTTCTCGCCCAACTGTTCATATACCCACGGTTTAATTTCTTTTTCTATCAGCTCATAAAACTGCTCTGCACCACCATTTAATCGCTCTCTACCTTCTTCTGTAAACGCATTGTTATCTGTAGTGTTGGCTAATAAGGGTGGAGTATAATCATATGCTCTGGCATCGACATCAAAGCGATAAGGGCTCTGATAACCTATAAAAACTAAGACAGGTGCTGTGCCCTGTGTCGAAGAATGAGCCAGTGATAGTAAGATATCTTTGTCTAAATCATCAATAGCCGCATTGCCATCAAGCATATAAAGCACTTTACTAGGAGTTTTTACAGAATTGTTAGAGAGTAGATGATCGGTTGTCTGCTCAGGAATAGCTAACCACACTTGATAATGGCGAGGTTTTGCATAGGCTTGCAGCATTTTTGACTGTAAATTGGTTACGCTAGAGGAGGGTAGTTCTGGTGCAGGTGCACTGAAAGTATGATATACGAAACGATACCCGGTATCTTTGGCATGCAATAAGCTCATATCTACTGTCTTGGTCAAGTCAGGTTTAGCATAGCTTGGTGACATTATTATTCCTGCCATAGTTATCGTTATAATTGCAAGGCTTCCCTGAAATCTTGACATACTTATCCTTTATTATATTTAATTTATTGAAAAAAGCCTTAGACATAGCGTTGCTTATATTGAAGCTGTAAGAGGATTAACAAATGCAGTTTATATCACTGATAATGATTGACAATCAGTTACAATATAGTAATAATAATGCATATGATAATCGTTATCAATAATATTGCTTTCTAGTGGTTCTGTATTTCACAAAAATCCTTCTTATGAGATTAAATTATGTCACGTTCAACTCAGTCATGTTTCAGCAAAAACCTATTGTCTAAAGTTTCTATTTTATCTATTGCACTATTATCTTTAGGGGTTGCAGGCTGTCAAAATACGATGTCATCGTCTAGCGCAACGCCTGTATCTACCTCTAATGCTGTCACCACGGGTCTCATGAAAACTCAAAGTAACTATGCTGATACCCGTTATTTAACGATTGACGGCAAAGACTATCCCGTTTCTGAAAACTCTGCTCGAGTAGTCATCAATAAAGCGAAAAATGTACCAGAATTGGTCGCTGATATTTTTGATGGAAAAGGTAAAGTTGCAGTACCAGGCTATAAAGTGATGTTGATGGTTCGAACTAACTCAGTGGCTGCAGAAGGCAGAAAGCTAGATAATGGTAAAGTTATCGATAATCGCATGATCCATCGTGGCAGCAAAACTCTTGTTGGTATCCCTGTTGTCAATGGTCAAGCAAAACTTGATCAGGCACAATTATTAAATTTCGATATCATTTATGACGATTTATCAACAGTCGTTGCAGAGGGCGAAGTGGTCAAACCACGTGGTACCAAAATAACCAAAGCAAATATACCAGTTACCAATAAAAAAGTGGTCGTACACTCTTTGACCTTACCTAACATTGCTAGCGGTGAAAGTGCAGGTGGTGGTGTTAATTTCGAAGCCAGTGCAACAGTAGATGGTAAAGTCATAAAAACTGGCGCTAATAGTGCTTTTAATATCTTTTATACCGCGACTAGTGATAATGCTAGAGGATTCTAGTTGTTGAGTGCTAACTGGTAAGAACAGGCTCTGACTTCACTAGATGAAGCTAGAGTCGTTTCCGTTTAATCGTTATCTGTTTTTAAAACCACTAACAAACCCAATGGGTTATCTACTATGGCTTTAAGGAATTCTCACGTGGTTAATAATACCTCAAATCAATCCTCGCATTTCCGACTATCTCCGCTATGCTATTCTGTTTTATCGTTACTCTTTATGTCAGTACCAGCGACTGCTGCTGAATTACAAGATAATGCTGATTCAGAGCCTAGCACCACATTAGATACAATTGTCGTTACCGCAAACCCTTTATATGCCATTGATCCGAGTGAAGACAATGATTTATATAATGCCAATGTCGCGACGGTCGGCACCAAGATACCAGATTATCTAGAAAATATTCCACAGTCTATCAGTGTGATCACCCAAGCAAAGATTGATGACTTAAATCTTGATACCTTAGATCAAATTGCCAAACGCACGACAGGCTTACGAGTTCTGCAAAATGATGATGGGCGCTCGTCTATTTACTCTCGTGGTTATGAGTATGACCAATACAGTATCGATGGGCTCGCATCTCCCATGGCAAGTATCAATGGCACCTTGCCTAATTTAGCCGCATTCGACCGAGTGGAGGTCATGCGCGGACCTTCTGGTTTGTTTAATTCAGCGTCAGAGATGGGCGGTGTTGTGAACCTGGTTCGAAAGCGCGGTAAAGCCGATGGAGATCAAATTCTAGAAGCCAATGTTAGCAATCCGACAGGCTACGGCGTGTCTGCTGATCTGCAGGGCAGTTTAAGTGCTGATGACAGTCTCGTTGGTCGCACGGTGCTGCAATACAATCAGCGTGCCAATCCAGTAGTCGATGATATCGGCGGGAAAGACAATCAAAACAGTACGGTCTACGTCAGTGCCGACAAGCAATTGAATGAGAACAGTAAATTTGGTTTTGGCTACTTGATGCAAGATCGGCAAATTACCCCTGATAATGGTCTGCCTACCTTTGCTGATAAATCATTAATATCGCTACCACGTGATGATTTTTATGGTGCCAAGTGGAACGATTTTAACAGTCAAAGCCATGATGTTTTTGCCGATTTTGAGCATCGTCTTGCTAGTGCCGGCGTCATCAGTGCTGGTATGCGCTACTCTGATAGAGAAGCTGATTATAATTATGCCTTTGCAGGAGGCGCCCTTGAGGATAATAAAACCAGTGTTGCCGGTATTGGTGCAGATATTCACGAAACGTCGCTTAGTGCTGATGTCAATCTAAGCCAACCGTTTAAGATTGGCAACCATCAAAGCGAATATGTCATTGGTGCTGACTATAAACGCTTTAAAACTGATAATGAAAACGCGCGTACTAAAGCCTTGGGTCAAGGTTTAACGGTCGGACAAATCAATGATTTGAACGAAGTCAGTATTATTGAGCAAGCACGTCGCGGTGAAAAAGGCTTTGCGCTTGCCCATACTGAGAACACCCTGAGTGAAACGGGTTTATACGGCAAAGTGAATTACAAGCCTATCGATAAATTAAGCCTAATTGTCGGCGGTCGTTTGAGTCATTATGAGATAGAAAGTGATGATAAGATTAGCAATGCTGATGCCAGTACTGACAGTAGTAGCAAAGCCACTGGTTATGGGGCTGCTGTGTATGAGCTGACGCCGAATATCAATGCCTATGGCAGTTATACTCAAGTCTTTACCCCGCAATATGTTGCCAATCAAGACGGCGAATTACTAAAACCGCGTGAAGGCGATCAGATAGAAATCGGTCTAAAAGGTCATTGGCAAGATACCTTGTCAGCGAGACTGAGTGGCTACCGTCTGACCGATGAAAATGCTGCTGCTCCCACAGCAGATGGCGATCAAGTGGCATTAGGAAAACGTCAAATGCAAGGCGTAGAAGTAGAAGTTAATGGCGAAATTATGCCTAACTTACAAGTATCTGGTGGCTATAGCTATTTAGATAGTGATATCAAACAGGCATCGAGTGATAGGGATGATGGCATTTTCCTATTGATGCCCAAGCACTCTGCTAATCTTTGGGTAAGCTATAAAGCGGATAATTTGCTTGCTCGTCCATTAACAATGGGATTGGGTGTCAACGCCGTCGGTGAATTCTCATCCTCGCAAGGTATCAAGGCAGATTCTTATAATACCTGGGATGCGATGGTCAGTTATCCATTTAATGAGCAGCTCACTGGTCAATTAAACGTTTATAATTTATTTAATAAAGACCATTACGTCCGTGTCGGTTCGCTCAATACGTTTAATATACCGGGTGATGAACGTGAAGTAAAAGCGTCACTGTCTTATAAGTTTTAGCTAGAATCACGGCTTGCTATATCGTAAGCCTAATAAATGAGGCGCATTGAGTTGATCAGGCGCCTTATATTTTTTGTGAAATTATTTTTTATAAGGGGTCCGTTATGTCCCAAGTTGTTGATAATCTTTATACTGATAAAGTACCATTACCCGTGGCGACCAAAACCAAGTTTATGAATCATGTCAATGAAGAGCATCAAGATGAACTGGCGCTGTTTGTAGAAGCATTTGCTGATACCAAGCTTAGTAATGAGATGGCAGTTGTGGTAGCAGAGGTCTATAGCGATGGACTATTACTTGAAGCGTCGGTGCAAAATGTAGGGCTTTTACTAAATCTAGAAGCTGACGCGCGGCCTGATGCTGTCAGTCAATTCTTTATTGAATTTGAAAATGTTATTGATGAAACCATTACTTTGAAGTCGCAATATATCAATCTCTTGCAAGTGGCTTCAAAGAAACTTGGTAAGCAGGCGATAAAACAGCAAGAGCGGCATTTCACAGTGATTGATGGTTATTACGCCAGCCCGAATATGTTCCGATTGGTAGTCGCTGCACCTGCTGATACGCCACTGAATCATGCAGGATATGCCTATCTGTTTGAAATGAATGCTGACGTATCAATTAGTCATGAATCTACCAACGCCTCTGCTAACGCCTCGGAGAAATTACAGCGTTATTATACCTTACGAAAAGCATGGCAAGATGCAGAAACTCAGCAAATACAGGGTTGGGTGGATACTTATATTCATGGTGATACACCTGGTGGTAATTGGGCGAGAGCGGCACTAGCTGGCACACAACTGAAAAGTGTTCGCGATTATCCTGAAAAGATTGCGCATTTAAATGACGGACAATGTCTGCTTATCTGCGACGAAACGTCTATACCAACAGTCGCTAATTTATTAGAAAATTGGCAAAATCCGATAGCGCCAATTGTCATTGTCGTTACTTGTGATGTGGCAGATAGGGTTTATCTACAAGATATCGAATTCAGTCAGACGTTGGCACAGATAGATAATTTTAAACAACATAACATAGTGCATATTTTGAATACACCAGCCATCAATCTCCCTGACACTATTATCTCTACGATAGATAGCTGCTTAGAGGCCACATCTATTCATATAGATAAAATCTGGGGTGCAATTAGTGCAGCGGATGCCAAAGTGTTAAGGCGTCAACTAAAGGCTCAGTTTGATTTATCTCGGCAGGATATGGTCATGAAGGTGTATTGGCGAGCGTCTTAAAGAGTGGATATAATCAGAAGAAAGTTAGAATATGCTATCAAGTCTTAATTTTGTTAATATGACCTAAATGAACTGGGTGTGTTGAACATTCAACCATGTCCCTGACAGAAAATATTTTTTATCAATGAAGTGGCAAAAAGAGTCCTGTACCAGTTTGTTAAGTAAGGGCTGATGCTAAAATTATCTCGTAATGCGTTGCAACTTTAGCTAAGATTTCTGCATTATCGTCAATTTGCGCCTTGTCTGGAACAATTTTAGCGATCACTAGGGGCTATTTGTGAATGTTCAATACGGCCTAGTTTATAATAATTATATTAAAAACTGATAATTACATTACCATTTATTAAAAGACAAATAGCATATTATGCTAGGTTTTTTGCATCTTTCTGCTTCTCAATTTTATGCTGGTCTTCTGTGCTATCGACTTTCCAATAGCTGGATATGTATAAATGCGTTCTTGGTATTGAGAAATATGTTTTAAAGTAATGGCGCAGGGCGCGCATACTATGAAATTCACATGCTGCCCACACCGCAGGCCGGCCTGCTAGCCACGTAAGCGTTTTAACCCTTTCAAGTAATGGGCTGCTTTCGGTATTTGGATGTGAGTTGATCACCCAGTGAATGTCAACGTTGTCTGGTTTTTTGAGTAGTTGCTTATCCGCTTCACTGGTGACTTCAAGGACTGCATAGCCGCAGGCATTAGCAGGTAGCTGGGCAAGATTGACGCTAATGGCTGGTAGCGCTGTCATATCACCAACCAATAAAAACCAATCTGCCTCATTATTAATCAGCTTCTTTGGTCCTGGGCCGCCGACCAATATTTGCTCACCAACTTGGGCATTACGTGCCCACATTGAAGCAGGGCCTTCAGCGTCATGCAAAGCAAAATCGACATCTATTTCATCCTCACGTTGACTACTAATGGTATAAGTGCGCATCAGTGGTCGAGCCCCATGGTCTTGAGGAAATATGAGTTTAATATAAGCGCTTTCTTGATCTGCCGGAAAATCAGTCAGTCCAGCACCGCCAAGCGTGACGCGGCACATCTGTGGCGTTATGTATTTGGTGCGAACAACATTCAATGTTCTTGGAGCAGGTTTTGCCATTTTAATGCCTTTCTTAATTTAAGTGTTTCATTTTTCAAGTGATCAGTTTAGATAACGCCAGTATATAAGACAGGCATTCTCTAGTAATGATAAGCTCTATATTGTTTAAAAGTTGGCCTTTAGGCTTACGGACATCTGGCGCTCAGGTCCCATCCAGCAGTTATTGCTATCGTAGCAAGTACCGACATAGGTTTTATCAAACAAATTATTGATACTAGCGCCAACAGTGAGCATCGGATTGATTTGATAGCTGCCACCAATATCTACCAATGTCACACTTGGCAGCTCGTCTGAATTTTGCTTATCAAGCTGCATGCCGCCTTCATAGCGAACCCCTGCATTGAGGGTCAATTTATCTGTGGCGTAATAGTCTGCCCACAGTGTCGCCTTGTGCTTAGCAGTTTGGGCAGGAGTGTTACCGACCACGTCAGGGTTGAATTCATCTTCGGTAATCTCAGCGTCGGTATAGCTGTAGTTTGCAGTAATATCTACCCAATCACTTAGCATGTGGCTGCCTGAAACCTCGAACCCTTTAGAGGTAATTTCACCCGTTTGGGTTTGACTTCTGTAATTGATTTCATCAGCCACTACGACGTTTTTTTGCGTAATATCAAACACCGCCAACGTTCCTTGTGTGGCGCGATCTGGGGACAGATATTTGATACCAGCCTCTAATTGGTCAGCGGTGGTGGGCTCAAATGCCTTGTTAGTAACGAAGTTGCTACCGACAACAGGCTGAAACGATTGTGAGTAGCTGGCATAAGGAGAGAAGCCATTATCAAAGTCATAAATGGCAGCAAGGCGACCACTGGTTTTTGATGCGCTGTTATCAATCGTCTTGTTACTATAAACAGCACCTTTAGAGGCGTCGGTTTGCTCAGTGGTACTGTCAAAATTGTCGTGACGTAAGCCTGCTACTACCGTTAAATCTTGCCACTGCATCTCATCTTGTACATAAAATCCTAGCTGGTTTTGTTCGATGTCTTGTTTCTGTCGATAAATATCTAATGGCAAAGTGCCAGCATTGATTTGCGAAAAATCGGGATTGGACAAATCAAGGTTTGGGGTGCCATCTGCGCCAGCATCATAATATGTAGCGCTACTGTCCGTTTCTTGATACTCCACACCGAATAATAAATTGTGCGAGGTGTTGGCAGTATCTAACTGATAAGCCAGCTGATTGTCTGTGGTCCAGTTGTTCATCTTTTCATCGGTGGTATAGGCCACACGATTTAAAATATTATCGCTACCCGTGATAAACCCTTCTTGATTATACATATTACGCTGCTGCGCTTCGGCATCGGTATAGCGTAGGATATTCTTGAAGGTTAATTTGTCATTGATAGCCCAGTTGACAGTCACACTTGGCATCAGTACTTCTTTGCTAAAATGATTCCACTCGTCACCTGCGTAGGCATCACTATCTAGCTTGCCATAGCTGGCATTGTAGACTGTCCCAGCAGCCGGCAGCGGAGTGGAAGGCACCATCTCGGGATCGTCTTGATAAAAAAGATTGGCAAGAACGGAGACATCTTCTGTCGGTCGCCATTCAAGTGACGGATTAATTAAAGTGCGTTCTTCTTCTGTGGTCTGCATCTGTCCATCTTTTTTACGTTTTAATGCCACCAAGCGATAATTGAGCGTATCTGAGATAGGGCCGGTCGTATCGACTGCCACTTCTTTGAGGTTTTGATTGCCAAGGCGCACCTGTACTTCAGACTCTTGAGTGCTTTTTGGCGTTTTGGCGACCTGATTGACCATGCCACCTGGAGCCGCGTAGCCATAAAGTGAGGATGCTGGGCCTTTTAATATTTCTACCGCTTCAGTCGCATAAATGTCTACTTGCGGCATCAAATTCCAAGCGCCGTCATAGGGGAGGCGTAATCCATCATAAAAATTGGAGTAAGTCTTAAAACCGCGAATGTTGTATTCATCAAAAATAGATACTGTACCGCGGCTCTCAGCACTCACGCCGGGCTCATAACGTAACGCCGCATTAACGCTATCTGCTTGACGTTTTTGTAATAGTTCTTGATTGATTCTGCTATAGCTCATTGGAGCATCGTTAGGGTCTAATGCAGTTTTGGTGCCTGTACTGCGGTAGCTATCGGCATAAACAGTAATAGTATCTAAGGTCGTCGCTGGGGTCGGATTAACCGTAGCAACATTCTCATCTTTGTTTTGGACATCTTCAATATTATTTGCCGTTTCTTCAGCGTATGCAGCATGGCTAATACTCATTAATAAGCCAATCCTGACTGCCATTTTTAATTGTTTTTTTCGGGCAGATTCGGAACGTAAAAGAGACGACATCGTATTTCCTTTCAGATAGAAGTAGTTGAGGGTCTTGAGTTAAAAGATATGAATGTTCAATACGGAAATAATGATAACACTAATGATTATTGTTATCATTAATAAATTACAATAAGAGTGTTTATACAAGCATTAGAGGCAGTCATTGGCGGTTCTTATAAAGGACAAATAAAGCATGAATGGGACAAAATCATTAATAATAAAAAGTTAAAAATAACCTCATATAAGGCCAATTTTTTCCTATAATTCGCAGTGTTTTAAGGAGTTTTCTTGTATGATGCTGCCATCCTTAGAATCACGTTATCGTCTTGAAAGTATTTTAGGTCGAATCTAACAATCAGCTATTTTATATTACTATTGTCAATGCGTTGATAGACGTTAATTGAGCAGCCAAAGATGGGTAAAGGTCATATTTATGAGTAGAGACACACGTCAATCCCCTAACAATCAACGCTATTTTACAGTATGGAGATGGCATTTTTATGCAGGCATGTTTATTGCCCCTTTTTTGATTATTTTAGCGGGTACAGGACTTGGCATGCTGCTTATGTCCAATACAACAGGCCGAGATAATGACCGTCTAACGGTTTCCCCTCCACAGTCTATGGTTCAAGCCCCAATTGCCAACCAAGCAAAAAACGCCCTCAAAACCTTACCAAATAGCACGCTGATTAAATATATCGCACCTCGTGATACCGAGATAGTGGCCTTGTTTCAAGTGATATCAGATGGGCATGACAATATGGTTGCGGTAAATCCGTATACCGCTGATATTGTTAAAAGTACGCCCACTAATTCGGGCTTGTACAATACTTTTGATAGCATCCATGGCGACTTGCTATTAGGGAAGGTTGGTGACTTTATTCAGGAAGCCACCGCCTCATTAACTATTTTGATGATTTTAACGGGTTGGTACTTGTGGTGGCAAAAACGTAAGTCTGTCAAAGCCATGTTGTTCGCTAATGATGCGAACCTAAAGAAAAAGCGATCATTTTTTCGTACAATTCACGCAACCTTAGGCACTTGGATATCCATTGTATTATTATTTTTCTGCATTTCAGGAATGGCTTGGGCAGGTATTTGGGGCGAGCGAATCGTACAGGCTTGGAGTCAATTTCCCGCTGGTAAATGGGGCGCCGCGCCCATGCCACTTTCGATTGACCACAGTCAGCATCATGCAGGTATGGATATGGATAATGCCGATGCCGCGCCGCACATTCATGGAGCAGCAGCAACGCCTGCAGCAACTCATGGTCGTGTATTAAATACGGGCAGTACCAAAGAGGTACCTTGGGTGCTAGAACTGACGCCAATGCCGCTGTCAGGGACAACCAAAGGTGAGAACGGTATCGCGTCCAATATCCCTATTATGATTGATACGGTAGATAGGTTTGCGCGTGAGATTGGCTTTGCAGGACGTTATCAGCTGAATCTACCACAAGGCGAGACAGGAGTGTGGACGATTAGCCAAGATTCTATGAGCTACGATATGAAAAGTCCAACGGCTGACCGTACGGTGCATATCGACCGCTATTCGGGGAAGATATTGGCTGATATCCGCTTTGAGGATTACAATGCTTTCGGCAAATTTATGGCAGCGGGTGCGGCTATTCATATGGGAACGCTAGGATTATGGAGCGTGTTAGCCAATGTGCTGTTTTGCTTATCTGTGATTGCAATTTGTGTGAGCGGTTATGTCATGTGGTGGCAACGTCGTCCTCGTAATACCAACGAAATCACTGGACTAAATCCACCAGCACGTGGTCAAAGTTTTTCTATATGGTGGCCGTTTGCCATTCCCTTGCTTGTGGTGGCTATTATATTCCCAGCTGCAATTATTATCATTGTGGCTATTGCGTTATTGGATTTTTTAGTAATTTCTCGAACCCACTTTATGCAGAAGCTGTTGAAATAAACGATACGATTAAATTTAGGTAGGCAATAGTTAAGGTTTAACAGATACTGTGCTTAATTGAGGCCACTTTTAAAAAGTGGCCTTTTTTTTGCTGTGCTATTTTTATCTATAGTGTTTGCTAACAAAAAAGTAGTGCTATCTCATGACGTAGACCTTCACTGTATCAAAAATATTTCAATACTGTATTGATAATCATTATTATTATCTTTATCATGTACAAACTCTAACGTAACAAACCATATATTTATTCAACAAGACTATTAATAAATAGCTCATTTCTCATGATGCTCTACAAAGCTAACATGTATTAGTAAGCACTATTGTCTTGAATAACTGCCTTCCCTTAAATTCTCCTCACTTTCATTGAGATACCATTGATGTTTATGATTACACAAAGTAGAAAACAGCATAAACCTAACCCTTTAAGTTGGAGCGTTAAGCGAACCATGCACCTTTCAGCCATTGCTTCGTTGGCAGTAAGCTCATCTATGATCCATGCTGAAGTATCACAGCAACAACCAATCAATGACAATGGCATTGAAATCAATCGTGGCGACAATAGGTCAGAACCAAGTACCACGCTACCAACTATCGTGGTCATGGCAGAAACGAACAAACAGGTCACGGAAAATACTGACAGCTATACAATCCCTGTCACCAGTAGCGCCACCGGTATGGGCTTGTCGGCCAAAGAAACCCCGCAAGCGGTCAGTGTGGTTACTAATCAGCAAATCAAAGATCAAAACTCAACCACCCTAATAGATGTGCTTAAACGCACGCCTGCTATCCAAGTAAGTAGCGTTGATGGCGCGCGTAATGGTCTTTCATCAAGAGGCTTTGCTATCAATAGCTTCCAAATTGACGGCTTAAATACCGATTTTGTCCAGCAAGCTGCCATGGGCGAATACTCTGCCAATACCGCGATGTTTGACCATGTTGAAACCGTACGCGGCGCGACTGGTTTGATGAGCGGCTCAGGCGACCCTTCTGCCAATGTTAACTTAATACGTAAACGGGCTGATAGTAGCGTTCCAAAAACAGAGCTATCCGCCAATGTTGATCGTTATGGGCAATATGGTCTCAGTGTTGATCGTAGTCAATCTTTAGTAGAAAGTGGCGCGGTACGAGGCCGAGTGGTGGCTAGCTATCAAGATGGTGATACCTTTATCGACCGTCAAGAATTGGGTCAAAGTCTGCTTTATGCCACAGTAGATGCGGACGTGGGCGACAGCACCACGGTCAGTGTGGGTGCTAGCCGTCAACACAATAAATCAAAATCAACCATGTGGGGCGGCTTGCCAAACTATCTAAGTGATGGGTCAAAAGCGGATTGGGATACCAGTAAAAATGGCAGCGCAGATTGGACAAACTGGGATTCTGATAATACCTATTACTTTGCAGATATTGACCATGATTTTAATGCCGATTGGAACTTGACCACCAATGCCAGCTATAACGAGAGTGACAGTAGTCCAAAGCTGCTTTATATGTATGCCAATGGCGACCAAGTCGTGAATCCTGATACCGGACTGATTTTTAACCTAAACCCATTTCATGCCGATACCGAACGCAACCAGTTCAATGTTAAAAGCAAGTTAACCGGTAACTTTGATGCGTTGGGAAAAACGCATAAGCTCATCGTAGGCGGCTCCTATAGCAAAAGTGATCTTGATACTTTCACTTATAAGTCACCGCCTGATGGTATGTTGCCGCTCCCAGATTTTTCTGACTGGGATGGCAGTTATCCTGAACCAGAATGGGGAGCGCGCAATCGCAGCTCTGATGTCACAACCAAAGAAAAAGCCATTTTTGCAGCAACTCAGCTCAAATTATCGGATCCTTTAGCCGTGATTTTGGGAGCGCGTGTGTCTGATTTTGAACGCTCAGGTGTGCAGTATGGCCGTAACGTCAACACGGAAGCCAAACACATCTGGACACCATACGCAGGGATTACCTATGCGGTTAATGACAATCACAGTCTTTATACCAGCTACAGTGATATCTTCAAACCTCAAACTCAGCGTGATATAAACGGTAAATTCCTCGATCCTATCGAAGGTAAAAACTATGAAATCGGTCTAAAAAGTGAGTCAGATAATGGCACATTACAAAGCCAAGTGAGTATTTTCAGAATCGAGCAGGACAACCTTGCTCAACTCGATGGCGGTCAAATAATACCCGGCACCGATCTGGAAAAAGCCTACTACGGAGCAAAAGGTGCCACCAGTCAGGGCGTAGAAGTACAAGTGTCTGGTCAAATCAGCGACCAACTACAAGCGAGTGTTGGTTATACGCATTTTAATGCTGAAGACAACAAGGGCAAAACCATCAATACTGGCTTTGCTGATACCACGCTGAATCTGTTTGCCACTTATAATCTTGATCATATCATTCCTAATTTAACT
Organism: Psychrobacter sp. FME6; assembly: GCF_014861365.1. Lineage (GTDB taxonomy): Bacteria > Pseudomonadota > Gammaproteobacteria > Pseudomonadales > Moraxellaceae > Psychrobacter. Next base: position 1,664 of record NZ_RRYW01000029.1, on the reverse strand, counting down.
ATTGGCGGCGGCGTTGACTGGTCAAATGGATACTATGGTATTGTCAAAAACCCTGTGACGAAACAATCTGAAAAGTACGGTCAAGATGACGTGACGCTTGCCAATATCATGGCAAGATATAGCTTTAACGACAATCTTGAAGCGCAGGTTAATGTGAATAATTTGTTCAATCAAAAGTATCTTGCGGGCAGCACTTTTAGTGAATTGACTTACGGTGAGCCTTTGAATGTAGTCGGCAGATTAACCTATCGCTTTTAATCTTTCGCTTTTCACTTTTATGCCGATCATGACCTTTCACTTTCATACGCAGGCAGTCACATGAGTAAGCGCCGTAGCAGTCATGGTTTTTATCTACCTGAGTTTAAAGTCCTCAGTCGTATTTTTTTAGCGATTATTGGTAGCTATGGCATCGCGGTGCTTACGAGTTTGACGTTTTTGACCTTACCTATAGATGAGATTTCTGCCATCTATTGGGGTCAAATTGCTAGCGTTGTCGTATGTGCGCTCATCCTTGTCTTAGTATTTTCTTTGCGTCGTTTATGGCTGGCATGGACACTGATCGTCGGTATTGCAGGGATATTAGGGGTGATTGATTATGTCGCTATTTAGATTTTTCTTACCATCAGGCTGTTATTATGCCCTCAGACTCTACTAAGACCCAAACTGCCACAATGAGTAATATTCAGACAAAGGGTAAAACTAAAGTGAAGGGCTATCGAGTCATTTTATCTGACGTCCATACTTGGTTTGGCCTGTTATTAGGTTGGTTGCTGTTTACCATTTTTCTGATGGGCACGGTCAGTTATTTTAATAATGAGCTGACAGCATGGATGCAACCTGAAATTCCGGCACGCTCTCAGCAAACGCCATTCACGTCTTCAACATTTACGCACAACCAAAATGTGACAAATCTAGAAGATAAGTCAGATGGTTTTGCTATGGCAATCGCTCACTTACAGCAAACCCAAGCCCATGCCAAAAACTGGTTTATTGCTAAAGATATTAATGGCGATAATATTGCTCAACGTCTACATATTAATGTGACTACAGATGACAGAAGGCTAAAATATCAGTTTGATACGCAAACCCAAATGGCATATACACCAAGAGATACCGTAGGCGGTCACTTCTTTTATCGTATGCATTTTGATTTGCATTATATGAGTGTGATATGGGCCAGAATTATCGTCGGTATAGCTTCTATGATGATGTTGATTGCTATTATCACAGGCGTTATTGTCCACAAAAAGATATTTACGGATTTTTTTACCTTTCGTTGGGGTAAGGGGCAACGCTCGTGGCTTGATGCGCACAATGCTTTTTCTGTGCTGCCAATACCGTTCCATTTGATGATTACCTTTACCGGCATCATAACCTTAATAACCTTATATATGCCGTGGGCAGGCATGGTATCTGGGGTAGATAATGAGCAGTTTTTTAAGGAAATTTACTCTTATCGGGCAGCGGATGCAACCGAGTTACAGGCTGCCCCTATGGCTAGTATTGCTCCATTGCTTGCCACGACACAATCTGATTGGCAAAAACGCAACCCTAATTATACCGTGACCAGTGTCAGTATTAATCATCCCAATACTGACCAAAGTATGATTAGGGCGTGTTGAACATTGGCGACAAATTGATGGCAAAAAAAATAGCGAACGGTT
>NZ_RRYW01000248.1 GCF_014861365.1 Psychrobacter sp. FME6 | reverse complement strand
TTCTCGCTTGTGTCTTTATCTGGCTGCCGCTGATTTGAATTCTATACAGCCCCTAGGGTTTTTCAAAATAGTGTGATAAAAATTGTATTTGTTTAATGGCTCTGGATGCATTTTACCTTTATTAGTTTACCTTATTATTAGTAAGTTTTTATAGAATAGGTATTATTACCTTTTATTGCTCCCTTTTATTTATTGCTTAGATTAACACACCAAGTGCAACGCTAAATTATATTATAGAACACCTGATTGGGCGTTTTAAACCCTAAGCGTTTTCTTGGTCTGTTGTTTAGTTTATTCTCAATGTCCTGTATCTCATTATCAGAGACTTGTCTAAAGTCACAACCCTTAGGCAAGAACTCTCTGATTAAGCCGTTGGTATTCTCGTTGGTCCCCCGCTGCCATGACGCATAAGCATCGGCAAAAAAGAACAGACTAAAGAGCTTTTGTTTCACCTTCTTATGCTGAGCAAACTCTTTACCATTGTCAGAGGTGATTGTCTTAACCTGTAACCTCACAGGCTTTAAGACATCTATCATTGCCTCTGATACTTGCTGTGCCGTTTTATGACCCACAC
>NZ_RRYW01000247.1 GCF_014861365.1 Psychrobacter sp. FME6 | reverse complement strand
AATAAATTGACGTTTGCAGTCCTTGCATTGGTAGTTCTGCTTGCCATAGCTTTTTTTGCCATTTTTCTTTAAACTGGGACTGTGACAGTCGGGGCAGCTGATATCTATTTGTGTCTTCATAACCTCAAATATATCATCTTGCTTTGACTGTCACCCTCCTTTTATCTCCTCAGCATACTTTCTGATACACCACCCGTTTTTTTACTTCTTAGATTAACACACCAAGTGCAACGCTAAATTATATTATAGAACACCTGATTGGGCGTTTTAAACCCTAAGCGTTTTCTTGGTCTGTTGTTTAGTTTATTCTCAATGTCCTGTATATCATTATCAGAGACTTGTCTAAAGTCACAACCCTTAGGCAAGAACTCTCTGATTAAGCCGTTAGTATTCTCGTTGGTTCCTCGCTGCCATGACGCATAAGCATCGGCAAAGAAGAAGGAAGTAAAGAGCTTTCGTTTCACCTTCTTATGCTGAGCAAACTCTTTACCATTGTCAGAGGTAATGGTCTTAACCTGCAACCTCACTGGTTTTAGGTGTAGTGGCATAATAAAATTGGACAGCTTCTAAGAGGTTATAATAACCCAAAGAA
>NZ_RRYW01000028.1 GCF_014861365.1 Psychrobacter sp. FME6 | reverse complement strand
CTTCTATGTCAATTATGGCTATGTCTGATGCCAGCATACTTTTTAGAACACCACCAAATATAAAAAGCCAATCGCGGCTAAAAAGAAAATCTGCAAGCTGTTAAGTAAGGTTGAAATACCAGGGCCGACCGCATAAATACTCTCGTGCCACAGTGCCAAATCCAAGCCTAAAAATGCACCAGATAATAACCCATAAACGATAGCACGTTTGGAGTAGGGTAAGCGCTGGCCCATAATTTTAGCCAATATAGTAAACACGACACCCGATATTGCAAGCCGCCAAAATGACATCGCCCAACCGCCAATATCGACATGAGCCACAATCAAACTGCCTAAACCAAAAATAATACAACCAATAAGTAAGCCAATGGATGCAGAGCGTGAAGAGTCGTCAGCCATAAAATATCTCTATAAAACATATCTAAAGGTTTTTTTGGTCGATGGACAGACCGGTTATAAATATAGTGAGTTTTAAAGAGGTGATTGTAAACCTTTTGATGCTAATTGACATCAGACATGCACTTTTTTGGTATCAGGGTTTGATATGAGTTTTACTGTTATTACTCTGTGACGTATGTTTAGCGTATTAAAGTTGGCGCTTTGCTCGCTATTGGTTTGTTTAGCAGCTTATAATACGGTAACTTTGCATAAAATATGAACTATACAGATAGTCGTTTAGTTTTTATCTTTTTGAAGTTAGTGTGTCGAAATCCTTTATACCATCTCGATTTAGGTCATCATCACTTATGTCATTACTATTTACTCTAAACAGAAAAAATATTCAACCACGAGCGTCGTATGAGATGAGCGTCAAACAGCTGCCTGTGTCGCGCCTTTGTGGGGGTATTGGTATTCTGTTAAGTGCGGTATTTTTTTTGCCAACGGCACAAGCTGCCAGCTGCAAACTGCCTAAAAGCTATTATAAAAATGTTTCTTGTACGGCTAGTAGTGGTTACTTTTTAGCGACAAAAGATTTTGGTGCACCCGTGGCGTTGTTGAATAAAGAAGGCAATAAGGTGGTTGATTTATCACGTTATCAAAAGGTTGCTGCGGACAAAATAGCGGGTGGCTTAATCCCCGTCCAGCGTAGCAATAAAGTCGGTTATGTCAATATGAAGGGCCGCGAAGTTGTGCCTACCGTGTATGACGTATTGGTCGAATCATCAGGCTGGGCAAGGGCAGTGTCAGAAGGGCGTATCGTGGTAAAAAAGAACGGCAACTATGGGGTAATCAATACTGCCAATAAAACCATTGTGCCGTTTTCAGCGTCGTTTAGCGATATTGATAACTATCAAAATGGACTCGCCCGCGTCCACAAAAACCGCGCGATTAGTTGGCTGGATAAAAATGGTAAAACGACCAGCGATCCTAATAACAGGGGCAGTACGCAAACAGATAGGGACCCAGCTTCTGCTAATTCATCGGCGTCAAAACCAAAACAAGCACCTGCCAATCAATTTACGACCTTACAGCCGCATCAACAAGACGGTAAATGGGGGTTCATCGATGACAATGACGTCACCATGATTACCTATTCATTTGATGAAGTACGGCCATTTTCGGAAGGATTGGCAGGCGTGCGTATTGATAGCGACTGGGGCTTTGTCAATCTTGGTGGTGAGCTGGTGATTCCTTTTCGCTTTGACAATAGTGGCGTCAGTACTGGCGATAGCTACCAAGGTAAACCAGCGTTTATATTTACAGGTGGCAAAGCATGGATAGGTAATTTAAAAAATGGTAATAAGATGTGCATTGATAAAGACGGCGCTGGTGTCGGTTGTGATTAAAACTTAATACCATGTTTATTCTGAAAAAAGCTTATATATCTTTAGTTCACTAATTAGCATAGGTAGGTAGTTATTCAGAGATATTTGATTAACTCAACTACTTATTAGATTTTACCTCAATGGTGTACTCTTGTTCAAAACCAGATCCTGGAAAGTTAGTTCCGTATGTATCCCCAGCGATATAAATATGAACAGGCTTTAATGCTGTAGGTGTGCCAGTCACGGTCAACAGGTTATAATCTTTATAACCTCCCTCTGCAAGACTTGGCATAATTTTGAAACTAGCGTCAGACACTTCAGAATGGAAGTTGAGATCGACGACAGTACCCCCTGTAATCTCTATATTGGCTTGATAGGATTGATTAAGGTAAGCGTCAGGTAATTTATTAGGTGTTACATGAACACTAGGAGCACATCCAACTAATAGCAGTATTTATAGGGTGGCTGAGTGCTTATTTAGCAACTTTTACCTCAATGGTGTACTCTTGTTCAAAACCAGCTCCTGGAAAGTTAGTTCCATATGTTTCACCATACATATAAATACTTATAGGTTCGAGTGTAGTTGCTATACCATTAATTTTCAGGTTGTTATAATTGTCTTGACCACTGTCCCTAACTCCAGGAATGATTTTAAAATCAGTATTTGAAGTTTTCGAAGAGAAACTACGGTTAATAACAGTACCCCCTGTAACTACTACATCGACTGTATAAGGCTGATTTAAGTAGGCATCAGGAAGATTATTGGGTGTTACTTTGACATTGGGAGTGCAACCAACTAATAGAAGTGCTGATAGTATGGCTAAGTACTTATTCACAGTGTTATTTCTCTATTATGATAGTGGTCGTAATGTATGCGCTGAATTTTACATAAGATAAATCGGCATGAGTACTCATGTTAGGATCTCCCCATGAAAATAGCTTAAGCAATCATCAATCGCTATAGGCTCTTTTTTAAATAGTCATTTTTGCAAGCTAAAATATTAAAGCTGCTTTTCTAATAAAAAGCTACTTATCCAATAAATGATTACTAATCAAGTCGACCATATAAGGCTGATAATATTCAGGAATGTCATGTGCCATGCCCTCGATTAAGTGAAACTTAGCATTGGGAATGGTTTTGGCAACGACACGTCCTTGCGAGGCAGGTAACAGGCCGTCTGCACTACCATGCAGTACGATAGTTGGTGCTTTGACTTGCTTACTGTATTTGCTAATCGAGCCTGAGGCCAAGATGGCGTTGAGCTGTTGTACCGTACCGAGCGGATGGAAGTTACGCTGATAACGTATCTTGGCAATTTCACGCACCATACGTACATTCACATGTCCTGGCGTGCCGACCGTCTTCATAAACCAAACGCTATGGCGCACAATATCGCGCTCAGAATGGCTCTCAGGACGATTGATAAGTGTATATAGCTGCTTCGGTTTGGGCGGCTTTAAAAAGGCACGGTTGGTGGTGGTAAACATCAGCGCCATGCGTTGTACCAAGCTTGGATAACGTGCTGCCACAATTTGGGCAATCATCCCGCCCATAGAGGCACCTATTAGGTGGGTCTTGCTAAGCCGCAACGCTTTGATTAAGCGCGCGGTATCTTCTGCCATATCGGTTAAGTTATAAGCAACCTGAGTGCCTTTATTAGACAGTCCTGTTTGCAGCCGCATCATCATTTTGAGTTGGCTAATACGGGGTAGGCCGTCAATTTGCACTTTGGAGGACAAGCCAATATCACGATTGTCAAAACGAATCACAAAAAAACCCGCATCAATAAGGCGCTTCATAAAATTGTTTGGCCAAAATACCATTTGTGAGCCAAGCCCCATTATCATCAGCAGTGGCGGATTATTGGGGTTGCCACCGGCTTCAACGCACAGCTCAATGCCATCACCGATGTCTATCATCGATTGATAAAGATGCTCGCTCAAGTCTGAATCACGCCATTGGTATTCGCCAAATTTTTGCCATTCTGGAGTAGGGTAACTGACTGAAATTTTATCTGAGTTTTCAGTCAAGTTAGCATGAGTGATGTCGTTTGGTTCTGTCATGAAGTATCCTAGTTAGAGAGTCGGGCATTCGCTTAAAATTCGAGCATTTCAAAATCAAGCTTGCCAACGCCGCATTCTGGGCATGTCCAATCATCAGGGATATCTTCCCATTTAGTACCAGGTGCGATACCTTCTTCAGGACAGCCGAGTTCTTCATCGTATATCCAGCCACAGACGATACATTCATAACGTTTCATAAATAGTCCTATCGATTATTACCAGTATGACACATATTTTTTTAAAGCTAATATTAACTATTCTGGTCAATATATAGACCTTAAAAGCGCACGTAGTTTAGCATATAACCGTTGTTTTTATAGTTAAGTTTACACTTGTATATTGAGATTGAATAGCTTTTATCAAGTCATTAGCTATCACTTTGTTTATTTAAGCGGGGCTTTTTCCGTGCTATTTGCCGCTATATTAAGGCTGATTATGATATAATTATCACCGAAAATTTCACCGATTCAGTCATTGTTTGCCACTGTTATATCATCATCTAAGTCATACAAGCTAAGGGTTATTATGAGCGCTAACACCGCCGTTACATCAGCCAATACCACCGAGTCATCCAATACGCTCAATACCGATCATCCATTTTGGCAAATCATTCGCACAGTACCAGACTTTCCGAAAGTCGGCATTGATTTTTATGACATTACCCCGTTACTGCGCAGTCATATTAATGAGGTGATTGATGCGCTGCTCGCCGCATTGCCGACGGGTTTACTCGACGAAGTAGACTGTTTAGGCGCCGTTGAAGCGCGCGGATTTGTCTTTGCTAGCTTGCTGGCAGGTCGATTGGGCAAAGGTATGATTTTGCTACGTAAACCCGGTAAACTGCCACCGCCTGTCGCCAATAAAGCCTATGCGCTTGAGTATGGTAAAGACACGCTTGAGATGCAAAATAATCTGCCACCTGAGCGTGTGCTATTGGTCGATGATATCCTGGCCACTGGCGGTACGCTAACCACGGCTTACGAGCTGTGCAAATCTGCAGAACATACCGTGGTAGGGGCGTTAGTGCTACTAGATTTGGTCGACTTACATGGTGAGTTTCCAGTGCCGGTTTATACCGTATTAAAGGCCTAAATTAAAAGCCTAACTGACTGACGAACATTATTTGCTAAGGATAAGTAAAGCACTGACATAAAAAAGCGCGCTGAACTCATTCGGCGCGCTTTCTTTGATTTTATTTGGTGTGTTTTACTTGGCTTGTTCGTAGCTTTTACAAGACTGTTCGATGAGTACTCGGCTAATCGTTTTTGGCGTAGTGACTTTAAAATCTTTGGTGGTCAGGATTGGTTTATCCGATTGCCAAGATTTTAGTACCTTATCGTTAGCGGCATAATCAACGTAGGCTCGTCTATAGTAGCTGGCGTCCTTACAAGAGATAAGCCATTGTTGATCGCTATGATGAATACGCGTTTCTTTAGCAACTTTATCTTTGCTGTCCTTTTCCTTCGGGTCTTTCTCTTTACTGTCTTTCGTCACAGCTTTCGTAGTGGGTTTAGTGACACTTTTTTGTGCAGGATAAGCTCTACGAATGGAGACGGTAATGTTGTCGACACGCTTTTCATCGATGATACTGATGTCTGAGCGTTCGATAGAATCCAAGTCTACGCTAAAAATGGAGCCGGTCTGACTTTCTGCTACTGTTGACCAGTTGGCTGCTTGAGCACCCATCGCCAGCGTACTACTTGCTAATATCACTGCTAGCCGTTTCATAGTTCAGCCTTGCTTGTTGTTATTTGAGGTCGCTTATAATAGCCAACTTGATATTAGCAGGCAAATTTCTTTTATTACCTACTAGGGGCTGTATAGAATTCATCTATTAGGACTGCTGATCGCTAAAATAATTCCAGACTAGGCGTAAATCGAAGGTAATGTCGAGACCTTAGCTAGATTTACAACAACGTCTGGGGCGATTTTAGCATCAGTCCGAAGGAACAGGACTATTTTTTGCCACTTCATAGCCAAAACTATCGCGCTTAGAATAACTAAACTTACTATTTTTGGCGTCGAATTGCCTAAAAAATAGTCTCTGTCAGTTCCTTAGCTGAATTCTATACAGCCCCTAGTTATTCTCGCAGTTTACTGGCAATGTTTATTATCGTTTATATTTAGGCTTAGCGCACTGGAATATCGGAACATTGGCTTAATCGCGCTTAGCTACGCATAGACGCTAACATTTGAGCAAGCTCATTACGTGCAGCGATAAAGCCGTCAATACCCTTAGGTAATAAATCTTGAGTAACCGTGTCTTGCTGATAGGCGGTACTGAACTCTTCTTCAGTCAGGCTCACTTTGGTCATATCGGCCAAATCCATTGACATACTTGGTGACAGCTGCTGCATCACTTCTACATCCATCTCTGCCAGCTCGTCGATGAGGTTGGGCGCGATGGTCAGTAAGTCACAACCTGCCAAAGCCAATATTTGCTCAGTCGAGCGGAAACTTGCGCCCATGACTTGAGTTTTATAACCGTGTTGTTTGTAATACTGATAAATGAGCTTGACCGATTGCACCCCCATATCATCAGTAGCGGGGACATGTTGACGGTTTTGCTGGCGTTTTTGCCAGTCTAAAATACGTCCCACAAAGGGCGATATCAAGGTCACGCCTGCATCAGCACAAGCAATCGCTTGATGCTGACCAAATAACAAGGTTAAGTTACAGTGAATGTTTTGAGTTTCTAGATAGCGTGCGGCTTCGATACCTTGCCACGTCGCTGCCATCTTAATCAATACACGCTCTGACTCGATACCCGCTTTTTGATAAGCATCCATAAACGCTAAAGCTTTATCAATCGTCGCTTGGGTGTCATAAGACAGACGAGCATCGACTTCGGTTGAGACACGGCCTTTGATTAAGTCTAAAATATCGCAGCCCACTTGAACCGTCAGTGCGTCAATCACCGCATCTATATCACCGTTATGCTGACTCATGGTTTCTGATAGCATACTTTGGTTGTCAGGATGCATGAGAGCCTTGGTTATTAGGCTGGGGTTGGTCGTCGCATCGATAGGTTTTAGGCGCGCAATGGCGGCAAGATCACCCGTATCAGCGACAATGGTGGTCATGGTGCGAAGCTGTTGTAATGCGCTCATCAGATATCCTTGGTATGGTCAATTAACGGTGTTGTCTGCTTATTAATGGCTGTAGCAATATGTGCTGTAGCAATATTTATAGTCATCAATAAGTAATTATTAATAAGTAACTATCAATAAAGTTATGGGTACGCTCAAACTGTAACATAGATTTGAGCCTATTTTGAGATTAAGTTAGCTGATAGTTTCACGGTGCTTGGCCTTTATATCATTCAACTGTGCTAAGATTTATAGCTATTTATAGGTTTATGCGCATTTACAAATGGGCACTGTCCCTAGTTTTTGTTATAGTAGAGCAGGTTGGTTATTTGGCTTGTGCTAAATAGCAAAAGTATTTAAGCATGTTATATCTAATAGTGATAAATAGTAGTTATAAAATCTAAAAAAGGATGGGCGGTAATGAGTGAGCAGTCACCAGAGCAGAACGTGGATAATCTAAATCAAACCAGCGCAAGCACTAGCGATACCGCAACTGAAAAAGAGTTTTTGGACAATATTCGCCAAAGTATTGACACAGTAGACTGCGAAATTCAAACGCTGATTAATAATCGTGCCAAGCTGGCTCAGCAAGTGGCAACGGTAAAGAAAAACCATATTGCCAATAACCCGACCACTGACGATAGCAACCCTATCTTTTATCGTCCTGAGCGTGAGGCTCAAGTTTTAAAAGCGGTGATGGAGCGCAATGGTGGGCCAATCGCTGATGAAAAAATGGCACGCTTATTCCGTGAGATTATGTCGGTATGCCTTGATTTAGAAGCGCCGCAACGTATTGCCTTTTTGGGCCCTGTCGGCACCTTTACCCATGCCGCCGCTTTAAAGCACTTTGGCAAAGCGGCTGATACCGTGCCGCTAAACACCATTACTGATGTATTCCGTGAAGTCGAAGCAGGCACGGCGATGTATGGTGTGGTGCCAGTCGAAAACTCCTCAGAGGGCGTGGTCAACCATACGCTAGATGGTTTTTTATCTTCTACCTTAAAAATCATTGGTGAGGTTGAGTTACCGATTCATCAAAACTTCTTGGTCGCTGAGCATACCAAACTTGATGGCTTAAGCCGTATTTATTCGCATCAGCAATCCTTGGCACAATGTCGCCATTGGCTCGATGTCAATTATCCTAATGTTGAGCGTGTTGCTGTATCGAGCAACGGAGAAGCGGCGCGACGCTTAAGAAATGAGTGGCATTCAGCAGCGATTGCAGGCGATGTAGCTGCTGTGGAATATGACTTGCACAAGCTTTACTCAAATATCGAAGACAACCCTAGCAACACCACACGATTCCTGATTATCGGTCACGAAGCAATTGCGCCATCAGGTCAAGACAAAACCTCTATTATGGTTTCAGCGCATGATAAAGCGGGTGCCCTGATCGAGATTTTAAAACCGTTATCGTATCATGGCGTCTCTATGACCAGTATCGAGACGCGTCCAGAACGCCCTAATAAATGGGCTTACGTGTTCTTTATCGATATGGATGGGCACATTCAAGACCCTAATGTTAGTGCTGCTATCGCTGATATCCGCCCATTGGTCAAAGATTTACGTATATTGGGCTCTTATCCAAAAGCGGTATTATAGATATAGAAAAATTAAACCTAAGGATAAATCATGCAGTCTACGCCATCGACAGAGTCAAATTTATCACTGCTAGCACCTGCTTATGACAGTATTTTAGAGTTGGCACCTTATCAAACTGGGAAGCCGGTTGAAGAGTTAACGCGTGAATATGGCGTCTCAGATGTGGTAAAGCTTGCCAGCAATGAGAATCCGATAGGCTGCTCACCGCAAGTAACGCTAGCGATTACCGAGCAGTTAGGTCAGTTGTCGCGTTATCCTGATGGCAATGGCTATTATCTGAAACAAGCATTGGCTGATTTTAATGAGGTTGATGTTGAACAGATTACGCTAGGTAATGGCTCTAACGATTTGCTTGATATCTTGGCGCGTAGTTTTGCCGGTGCTGATGATGCGCTCGTTTATAGTCAATATGCATTTATTATTTATCCGATGCTGGCTAAAATGCAAGGCGCAATGGGTATTGAAGTACCTGCCAATCGTTTTGGTCATGATTTAAAAGCCATGAGCCAAGCGGTTCAAGACAATCCTAATACTAAGATGGTGTTTATCGCCAATCCTAATAATCCGACCGGTACACAGCTTGAACATAAAGAGCTACGTGAGTTTGTGGCTAGTGTGCCAAGTTCGGTATTGATAGTATTAGATGAGGCTTATATCGAATACAGTCCTGAAAGTAACAATCGGGCGCTGTTAGATGAATTTGGCAACGTGGTCATTGTACGTACTTTTTCTAAAGCTTATGGACTGGCGGGTCTGCGTGTTGGTTATGCGCTGAGTTCAGTTGCAGTTGCTGACTTACTTAATCGGATCCGTCAGCCGTTTAATGTCAGCCGCGTGGCTCTGGCTGCTGCCGCTGCCGCACTGACTGACCAAGATTTTATTGAAAAAGTTAGCTCAACCAACCAAGGGCAAAGGCGCTGGCTAGAGAAGCAGTTTGATGCGTTGGGCTTGGGTTTTGTTAAATCACATGCCAACTTTGTTATGGTAGAAATAGAAGTTGAGATGGAGGACGTAACGGCTGCTGTGATTCACCAGGCGTTATTGGAGCAAGGCGTGATAGTGCGTCCGCTCGATGCTTATGGTTTACCTAATTGGTTAAGGGTTACCGTTGGGGTCGCAGAAGACAATACCCGTCTAATCGATACTCTACGTTCTATATTGACTGATGATTAAGATTGACTGATGGCTGAGCTTAATGCTATCAAACTCAAAGCTGTTCAGCTAACACCTATTAAGTGACATGATAACTAAAATAATATGCAAAAAATAAATCAAGCGGCAAGTCATCAAACCGCAGCTGCACCCAACCTATCTACTTTACCACCATTATTCGATCAAGTTTGTGTGATAGGTTTGGGATTGATTGGTGCCAGTTTAGCCCAAGCGATTAAAGATAATGGCTTAAGTCGGCGTTTGGTGGCAGTCGACAGGCATGCTCCAAGCATCGAAGAGGCTATTCAGCAGGGTTTATTAGATGCGGGAAGCTCGGAATTAAGCAAAGTGGTGTCGGGCAGTGACTTAATCGTTATTGCGGTGCCAGTACAAGCGGTGCAAACAGTATTCGCAGATATCAAAACAGCGATGGACAGTGGTCAGCTTGCTACTGACTGCATCATTACTGATGTCTGTAGTACCAAGGTTAATATTATTGATGCCGCCAAAGCCGTCTTTAGCTCATTACCTGTGGGCTTGGTGCCAGCACATCCGATTGCCGGTGCTGAAAATTCAGGGTATCATGCCAGGCGAGCCAATTTATTTGTCAACCATAGCGTCATCATTTGTGAGCTACCAACGACCAAACAGACGGCCATTACAAAGTTACGCCAATTATGGGAAGCGGCAGGTGCGACAGTCATGCCGATGGCAGCTGACCATCATGATTCGATATTGGCGCATACCAGTCATTTACCGCACCTATTGGCATTTAATCTAGTAGAGCAGCTAGCAAGCCACGATGACAATTTAGATATGTTTCGCTATGCTGCTGGCGGGTTTCGCGATTTTACCCGTATCGCTGCCAGCGACCCTAAAATGTGGCATGATATATTTTTTGCCAACCAAGACGCGATTGTGAGCGCCCTTGATGAGTACGGTGTTTATCTACAGACCATGCGCCAGCTTATCATTGATAAAGATTCAACTGCCCTGATGGGACTTTTAGGCCGCGCGCAAGCCGCACGGCGACATTTCGGCCATATGTTAGCCAGCACCCCTTATACGGATACCTCTGCCATGTCAGCTTCTTACCTAATCTCTCCAAGTAACACCGTTTCTGGCACCATTACTATTCCTGGTGATAAATCTATCTCACATCGCAGTATCATGCTTGGAAGCCTTGCAACTGGTGTCACCAAGGTCACTGGGTTTTTGGAAGGGGAAGATGCACTGGCAACTTTGCAAGCATTTCGCGATATGGGTGTGACTATTGAAGGTCCTGATAAGGGTAGGCTAACCATTCATGGCGTGGGTATGAATGGTTTAAAACCAAGCAAGACGCCACTATATATGGGCAATTCAGGCACCAGCATGCGTCTACTAGCGGGTATTTTAGCAGCGCAATCTTTTGATAGTGTCATGACTGGCGATACCAGTTTGAATAAACGTCCGATGGAGCGAGTCGCTGCGCCGCTGCGCGAGATGGGTGCAGTGATTCAAAGTACAGGACATAGTGGTACAGCACCGCTGAGCATCACTGGTCGTGATAACGTGGGTAAACCACTACAAGGTGTTGAGTACGATATGCCAGTCGCCTCAGCACAAATAAAGTCCTGCTTATTGCTCGCTGGATTATGGGCAGAAGGCACCACGACAGTCACGCAACCGGAAGTGAGCCGCGACCATACCGAACGTATGCTTTCAGCCTTTGGGTATCCAGTAACGGTTGACGGTAATCGTATCAGTGTTGACGGTGGTGGTACATTAACAGGCGGTGATATAGCTGTACCTGCAGACATCTCTTCAGCAGCATTCTTTATGGTTGCCGCTGCTATCAGTCATGGTAGTGAGTTGACTTTAAAACAGGTCGGCATCAATCCTACTCGTACGGGTATTATTGATATTTTAAAATTAATGCAAGCAGATATCACGTTAAGTAATAAAACCTATGTCGGTGAAGAACCTGTTGCTGACATTACTATTCGCTCATCCAATCTGGTCGGAATCAAGATTCCAGAAATGCTTGTTCCGCTTGCCATTGATGAGTTTCCAGTACTATTTATTGCGGCAAGTTGTGCCCAAGGTCGTACGGTGTTAACTGGTGCGAAAGAGCTGCGTGTTAAAGAGTCAGATCGTATCGCCGTCATGGCAGAAGGCTTACAAGCGCTGGGTGTTGATTGCACCGTGACGGATGATGGCTTGATTATTGAAGGTCAAGGCAGCCATGGACAAATGAGCAAAGTAATTGGCGGTCAGGTCGATAATAGTACCCCAGTTTTCGGTGGTGGACATATCACCTCGCATCACGATCATCGCATTGCCATGAGCTTTGCCGTGGCGAGTTTGCGGGCGTCTGAGCAGATCACAATCGAAGGTATCGAAACCGTTAATACCAGCTTCCCAGGATTTGCCGAGCTTGCCAACCAAATTGGTATGGCTATTGAAGTCGATAATGGTGCTGTTTAATATTAATAAAATGTCGGCTTCATTCGTCATTTTATTAATTACTATATGAGTAACATTGACTGCTGAATTCGGCCAAATTGGTTATAAGTTATAATGTAAGATTGTTTTTTTTAAATAGTTATTATCGTCAGCAATGTGTAGATACGATTTTAGTATCTACACATTGCTTTTTACCTTTTATCCTATCTGTAGTGACCCTGTGCTCTTACCACCGAGTTATCATCAATGATGATAGTTGGGTGAGGGCGCGCTTTGCTCTAAAAAGTTGTATTGTCTTATGACTACTCAAAACGTCATCAAAAAATCAATTACTCCTATTAAAACAACCAGACGCGGCATTGTCACCGCCCTGATTGCCTTTTCTATTTGGGGCGCTTTTCCTTTATATTTTAAGCAACTGTCTGACTATAATGCCACCGAAATCATTGGTCACCGCATTGTTTGGACATTTGCTTGCCTGCTGGTGGTATTGATCGTTACTAAGCGTTGGCAGTGGATCGATACGCTTAAGAAAAATCCAAGATGGATAGCCTATACCTTTATCTCAGGCGCTATTATTGCTGTCAATTGGCTTACCTATGTTTGGGCGGTCAATCATGATCAGATTTTAGAAGCCAGTTTGGGGTATTTTATCGGCCCACTCGTTGGGGTGGCGCTATCGATGATTTTGTTCAAAGAACGCCTGCGATCCTTACAATGGGTAGCGATTGGCTTTGCGCTATTGTCGGTCGTTATTCAAGTGGTCATGCTGGGTAGTTTGCCGTGGATATCCTTGATCTTGGCCTTTAGCTTTAGCACTTATGGTACCATTCAACGGCAAACGCCTCTTACCGCTGTCGACGCGATGTTCGTTGAAACCGCCATGCTGTTGCCTATTTTTCTATGGTGGTTCTGGCAGTCTGATGTGGCGAGTAGTCATATCAGCTTTTGGTTTACGCCTTCTATTTGGCTATTAATGCTGGCGGGTCCCATTACCTTGATACCGCTATTGATGTTTAATAAATCGACCAAGTTAGTGGCTTATAGCATCCTTAGTTTTATGAATTATTTAACGCCAACCTTTATTTTCTTTTTGGCTGTATTTTATTATAAAGAGCCATTTGACTTACATCGCTTAGCCGTATTTGGTTTAATTTGGTTAGGGTTGTTGTTATTTAGCATTGATCTGTGGCGACACCGTCCTAGTAAAGCGTTAAAAGCCGAACGTCTACGCGAAGAGGCTTTAGAAAGCGTTAAATAGAAGCTAAAGTAGAATTAACAACCAGAGTGAGAAATGGTACTTAATACAGTCAGGTCGATATAAAAGAGATACAGCGGGGCTGGGATAAATGTTTTGTAGCCTCTGTCGGCGTAGGCACAGCCAGCAAGAAAAATTTGTACCAGTCACGTAGCATAGTTTTGTGTATCCATTTTACTCAGTATCGACTATAACTGGTAAATAAAAACTAGTAAAAATTTAGTTAACAAGGATGAAAGCATGTTTCATACCCAGTCTGATGTAGTATTTGTCAAAGGCCTAAAAGTAGAGGCGGTAATCGGTGTTTATGAGTGGGAGCGCGCTATTACCCAGCCCTTACTGATTGATATTGCACTGGAAACAGATATTCGCAAAGCGGCAATCTCAGATGACGTCGGCGATGCGCTTAATTATAAAGCGGTCTGCGATGATGTGACGGATTGGTGCCAGACTATTAAAGCGCAATTGCTTGAACATCTGGCAGGAGAGATTGTGGACAAACTACTAGCAAAATATGCCTGCCATCAAGTGACGTTGAGTGTCGCTAAACCCACTGCTATTAAACAAGCAGATGCCGTTGGGGTACAAATAACGCGTAGTGCCAAAGCTTCAGATAGCGAAGCAGTTGGTGATAATAACAGCCAATCTGATGATGCATAAAGAGCGAGTTGATTTGAATCTTGAAATGCTAAAAAAGTGTGCGCCTGAGCAATTACAAACGCAACCAGTGGCAGCTGTGCTATTGGCTTTGGGTAGTAATTACCAAGCAGAAAAGCATTTATTACGCGTCCGAGAAAGTTTGGCGACTATAGGAGAGATAGAATTATCGATAGCTTTTCAAAACCCTGATTTTACGGCGACTCCTGAGCTGCCAAAACCTGCTTATACCAACCAATGTGTCTATTTGATATTAACCGCGCCACTAACATTACAACAGTTACAGCAGAGGTTTAAAAAGTTTGAAAGGGATTGCCATAGGCAGCGTCTAACGGAATTACAAACGCCAATCAAGCAAGTCACTATGGACATTGATATATTGCTTATTAGATTAGCGAATAATATAAATAGCCTAAGCAATAAAGATGAATCTGAATGGATAGTTATGGCAGATCGTTATCCATTTAAAGCCCATGAAAGAGCAGGGTTAAAAGAGTTAATAGTAACAAAAAAAATAGATTGTTAGAGTAGATTTGAGTAAGATGTTTGGTCTATGCATCATTGCCTATCAGAATTTGCAAGGTGTGGTTTATGCACAAAAAAATATTAGAATTTTGTTTTAATGAGGCGGGCAGCCAGAAATTTTTTGAAAAAGATTTAAGTTTTGATCGATTATTAACTGAGCAATTTACCACTGTACTCGAGCAAGCCGCCGCTGCCGAATTTTATGCATGGCGTAGTAGTACGCAGGGGCGCTTAGCAGAGATTATTGTATTGGATCAGTTTTCACGTAATATTTATCGTGATACTCCAGCCGCTTTTTCTCAAGATGCAATGGCATTAGCGCTGGCGCAGGAGGCTGTGGCTAGCGGCGCGTTAGAAGAGCTTGTCAGTTTAGAGGCGCGCAAGTTTCTGTTGATGCCTTATATGCATAGTGAATCGAAGCTTATTCATCAGCAAGCTGAACGGTTATTTGAGCAATTTACCAATGCAGAAATCTTTAACTCAGAGATGAAGCATAAAATAATTATCGATCGCTTTGGCCGTTATCCACATCGTAATAAGGTACTGAGGCGAGTGTCTAGTGCAGAAGAAATAGCATTCTTAAAGCAGCCCAATTCATCGTTTTAATCAGATTTTCCCTGTATCATTATTTATACTATCTATGGATAAGGCAGGTTAGCGAGCCAACCATTCAAATATTCTATTAATGTTTATCACTACAAGGATTATATAGTTATGTCAAAAATTAAAATCCGAAGAGCGTATACAGAGAAGGGAAATGATGACGGATACTGTATATTAGTAGACCGGTTATGGCCAAGAGGTATAAAAAAAGAAGACCTAAGTTATAGCTGGTGGCCAAAAGATATTGCACCTTCAGATAAACTGAGGAAGTCCTTTGACCATGACGCAGACAAGTTCAGTGACTTTAAAAAATCCTATAAAAAAGAATTAGAAGACAACGAGCTTAAAGATGAGTTTCTAGACAAAGTAAAATACCAGCTTGAAAAGCACAATGTAACTTTTATTTATGGCGCAAAAGACGAAGAGCATAATCAAGCGGTGGTATTAAAACAATGGGCTGAAGAGAAAATAAACTAATAAATACGGCTTTCTGTTTCCATTATAAAAAACCCGAAGCCAATAGTTATGAATGGCTTCGGGTTTTAGCTTGAGACTATAATATATCTGTTCTTGCGAGCGTCAATCAGTGACTTAACGCTAGGCTTACTTCTGCTCAGCGTCCGCCTCATCCATATCTTTTTGACCAATTACGTCTAAATCCTCTAAACACAATTTATCGTATTTTTTCTTACAGAACTCTGGGTCAATCTTGCACATTGCTGTTTGCAGCTGATCGAGACGATTTTCTGATTGCTGAATATGCTCGAGCATTTTAGCAAAAGCTTCAGCAACAGGGTCGTTTGAAGAAGGGTCAATACCATAAGCCTGAAACGCCGTCGCCCGTACTGTGCTTTGGCTTGAGTCTTTATCCTGCTGGTTATCAGTTGTCCCTGCTTGTGCAACTTTTTCTTGTTGCTTGGTATCTTGCACCTTAGTGGTCAATGGGTTGCCTTTTTCATCGTGATGATCAGAAATCATCCGAGCGGCACTGCCTACCATGGTGGCACCAGCTGGTACAGGTTTTACCACCACGGCATTTGAGCCAATTTTAGCGCCTTTACCTACAGTGAAAGGGCCTAATACTTTGGCACCTGCACCAACGATGACCCCGTCTTCCAAAGTTGGATGACGTTTGCCATTGTTCCAAGAGACACCGCCAAGGGTGACGCCATGGTATAAAGTGACATCGTTGCCAATCTCAGCAGTTTCACCAATGACCACACCAACGCCATGGTCAATAAAAAAGCGTTTACCGATTGTGGCAGCAGGATGAATCTCAATACCAGTGATGATGCGTGAACCATAAGAGATCACACGCGCTGCAAGTTTCTGCTCATTTTGCCACAGACAATGGGCACCGCGATGCAAGATAAGAGCGTGGATGCCAGGATAAGTTAAGACAACTTCTAAGCTATTACGCGCTGCAGGATCGCGATTAAAGACCGCGTCGATATCTTCTTTTAAGTCTTTTTTAATGCTAGCAAGCGATTTGAACAAGGCGGTTGGCAATGACATAAAGCATCCTATCGTGTTTTTAATTACAATCTCTTTAGTTATAGCAGCTTTGCCTCATAAAATATAGCGATGAGTGATAAATAAGAGCAGATGGCAAAGTTATATGAACTTCTTACTTACAGGTAATCGTTTCCGAATTAGCTGTTGCTGGTAATATATTTTAATAGCTCTACAACCTGCTCAGGCGTTTGCGCCCAGCCCATTGCTGCTGCATCCACTTCTTTTAGTGGATGAATAATATCCTCAGCATGCAATGTGATATAAGGCTTGCCCAAGGCCGCACAGTAGCCCGCATCGAAAGCGGCGTTCCACTGCTTGTATTTATCACCAAAACGAATGATAGCAATATCACATTTTTGAATCATATTTTTGGTACGAATCGCATTGACCTTCGACGACTGATGGTCGCGCCAGAATCCACTTTCATTTTCGCCGAGTACATCACCGGCTGCGTCGCTGGCTTCGTGCTCAGTCACTGCAGATGTGAACTTAATATTCAGACCATGGTCTTTAGCGCCTTGCATGATTTTCTGACGCCAGTCGGTGTGTATTTCTCCAGATAAATAAACGGTCCAATTCATAATAAACTCCTTTTTAGTATTAAATGCTGGTTATTCTCAAATTCAGGCCAGCTGTTAGTGAACAGTTGCTACTGTTGTTCGATTCATAAAAAATGAATGATAGTTATCGAATGATGTGTGCGGCGTACGGCAATATATTAACTGCTGTCCATGGCACAAAAAATCTAGTGAGCCATGAATTGTAGCTAAGTATTAATCTTTTGCAAGTTTGGCAATCAAAGCGCTTAATAATTGATATTCTTTTTGATCGAGCTGTAGGCGCGAGCCCAGTCGAGACAAACGTGATGGTAGCGATTTTAAATGTTCGCTGTCTGCCAGTTTACGTTGCACCATTAATGCGGTGATGCGTTCTGTAAGCTGTTGCAATTGCTGCTGGGTAATCGCAGGTTCATCCCATTGCTGACGTAGATAGGTATTAAGTAGGGGATGTTCTGTTATCTCTAGGCTGCCCGTCGTTTCTAATCTTTCCTCATTACCCTTATTACTATCAGCTTCGATATGCGTTTGGATATAAGCAAAGATAAAACTGGCTATCACTTGCACCGCTGAGGCGACATTGAGCACTGGGTAGGCAGGATTGGCATCGATTTGAATATGATAATCAGCGTAAGCCAACTCTTCGTTGGTCAAACCACGATCTTCACGGCCAAATAGGATAGCAATATTTGGCTTGTTGGCCTTGTCACTTATTGGTTGATCATTGGTAGTCGTGCTTAATGCTATAGCCGACTGCTTATCAATAAAATCCAGCATGATTTTGGCCGCTTGGGTAGGTGTTACCACAGGGCGGGGCAGATGACGACTGCGACTGCTGGCCGCAAACACTAGCTGACAGTCCGCTATTGCCGACTCTAGTGTCGGTGTTATGGTTGCGGAGGACAATAAATCACTACCACCAGCGGCGTGTGAGACACTGGTGTCATCAATTGGCAGCTTAGGGTCAACGACCGTTAAATGTGATAAGCCCATAGTATGCATCGCGCGCGCTGCTGAGCCGATATTGGCGGGTAAGGTGGTATTAACCATCACCACTTGTATGCAAGACAGATAATCGCTGACCGAAAAACCCGCTATTGACGATGATGCATTGTTACTCATTATTGCTCCAAGCGCTGGTTGATGTCTTGTTCTGCATGGTCTAATGCTATAGCAATGTCTTCGATAAGCGGGGCTTGTTCGCTGATACGCTGCTCGCGGCATCGCTCTTGTAATTGACTGCTAAGACTTACCAGTTGGGTTGTACCCAGATTAGCACTGGCACCTTTTAATGCGTGAGCAAGCTCAAAGCCATTGGCATTATCGTTTTCTTGCTGCGCGATTCTAAGTTTGGTGATACGCTCATGACAGTCAGTAATATAGACTTGTATTAAATCGACAAAGTCTTCTTCTAGTAAGTCACGCATATCTTCAAATTGCTCATCATTGATAACCTGGTCATCAGGATTGGCAGTTATATTGTTATTGTGGTTTTCAGCCATGGTCATGTGTCCAATAGGATAAAAGTTAACATGGAAAGTTTAAGTGTCGTTGGTTTCTTAATGCTAATGAATATGCTAACGCTAATCAAATCATCAGCTGTAATGAAAGTGTAATTTATCCTCACTAATCATACTTTTTAGCTGTTGTAAATTATCGTCATTGGGATAAACGCGCCAATGCTCCGATAAACCAACATTGGCAATGCCATATTCTTCATAGATACTCAGCCCAAGTGGCAGGCAGTTATCGTTAATGGAAGCGTCTGTATTACTCAGGGCGTTGTTGGCATAGCTGCTGCCATTTTGGTTAAGAGTATCTTGAGTCATGTCGCTTTCTAACGCCAATAAATCGTTGCCATCTTCATCATATAGGCTGCCGCCCATCACCGGATCGTAAACACCGTTAGCGCCGTTGTTTATATTACCGCCTTGCTCGTTTTGTTCATGGTCATAAGACAGCTTTGGTACCGGAATAATACTGGCTTGTGCAGATTTAAGTAACGGTTGCATGCGCGTCAGTAAGTCGATATCGCTGCCGTGAATTTTAATACTGATTTTTTTTAGCCATCTGAGTCGGGCATCGACCATGCTCATAGCACTATCAAGGCGCGCAAATAGGCGACCCTCGCGCTCACGGATACTGCCTTTTATAATAACTACTTCGTCAACCTTGAGCTGGTCTTTAACACGATTGAAGCGCTCAGCGTAACAGCTTACCTCTAGCCTTGAGGTGCCATCATCCAAGGTAATGACGTTACGGTTACCAAAATTGGCGATGTCGATGATTAAGCCTGCAAAGTAGCAGCTACCATTATAGCCCGTATCCGTGAGCTTATCGAGGCGTGCGCCTGAGGTATAACGTTTTAACTCGTCTAAATACTCATTGATAGGATGTCCCGTTAAATACAAACCTAACGTATTTTTTTCAGCTTTTAAACGATGCTTATCGCCCCAAATCAACTCAGGTGTCATCACGAGTGGCGGTGCGGCAACGACGCCATCCATTTCACCAAACAAATCCATCATACCGATCTCGCGGTTTTGACGGTCTTGCTCAGCGGCTTGCACCGCGCTTGGCAGTTGACTCATCAGCGCACCGCGAATCTCGTATGCTTCGTCTGCTGGCAAGTCAGGTCGTAAAGTGGTAGCAAAGTCATCAAAACAGCCAGCGTTTATCAGACCTTCAAGGGTGCGCTTATTAACCTTTTTGATATCAACGCGTCGGCAAAAGTCATATAAATCTTTAAACGGACCCTCACGGCGGCGCGCATCAACGATAGATTCAACCGCACCTTCACCAACCCCTTTAATAGCGCCCAGTCCATAAATAATGTTGGTTGGCGTATCAGCAACAAAGTGCCATTCACTGCGGTTAACCGATGGATTGACCACGGTTAAATCAAAGTTTTCACGGCAGTCATTGATAAAGAACACCACGTTATCGGTGTTGTTCATATCTGATGTGAGTACCGCGGCCATAAATTCGGCAGGGTAGTATTGCTTTAGATAAGCAGTTTGATAAGCCAGTACACCATAAGCAGCAGAATGCGAGCGGTTAAAACCATAACCGGCGAACTTTTCCATCAAGTCAAATACGCCACCTGAAGTCACTTCATCGATACCTTGCGACGTCGCCCCTGTGATAAAAATATCGCGCTGTTTGGCCATCTCTTCAGGCTTTTTCTTACCCATGGCACGGCGTAACATATCCGCACCGCCCAAGCTATAGCCCGCCATGACTTGCGAGATTTGCATCACTTGTTCTTGATAGACAATAACGCCGTTGGTGTTTTCTAAAATTGGCTCAAGGTTAGGATGGTCATAAATGACTTCCTCGCGGCCGTGCTTACGGTCGATATACATCTCAACCATACCGGCATCAAGCGGGCCGGGACGATAGAGCGCACACATGGCGATAACGTCTTCGATATTGGTCGGTTGTAATTTTGCCAGATACTTTTTCATGCCCATACTTTCTAGCTGAAAGACAGCCGTGGTTTTGGCATCTTGCAGTAGCTTATAAGCCTTGCTGTCATCTAATGGCAACTCTTCTAACACCAGCGCATCTTTGCCTTCTATCGCACGGCGTCGATTGATGTTTTCAACGGCCGCGCTAATTACCGTTAAGTTACGTAGACCCAAGAAGTCAAACTTTACCAGACCAACATCTTCGACATCGTCTTTATCAAATTGACTAACGCGGTGTCCTTCGTCATCACAGTAAATAGCACTAAAATCAGTGATTTTATGAGGGGCAATTAGTACGCCACCCGCATGTTTACCGACGTTTCGGCAGACACCTTCCAGCTTAATGGCCATCTCCCAAATCTCAATGGCATCTTCATAATCCATATTATCAGGGTTGGAGATTAAATCTTTGAGCTGCGGCTCTTGTTCGAGGGCTTGGCTCAGCGTAATACCGGGCGTTTTGGGGATGAGTTTTGATAATTTGCTGGCGAGAAAGTACGATTTACTTTGTACGCGCGCCACATCTCGTACCACTGCTTTTGCTGCCATGGTACCAAATGTGATAATCTGCGAGACCGCTTCACGCCCATAAGTTTGTGCGACATAATCAATAACGCGGTCACGACCTTCAATACAAAAGTCAATATCGAAATCGGGCATGGAGACACGCTCAGGGTTTAAGAAGCGCTCAAAAAGCAAGTCGTAATGAATAGGGTCAAGATCGGTAATGTTTAATGCATAAGCGACCAAGGACCCGGCACCAGAACCACGGCCTGGGCCAACAGGTACGCCATTGGCTTTCGCCCAGCGGATAAAATCCATGACGATAAGGAAGTAACCAGGGAAACCCATGGATAAGATAATCTCAAGCTCATATTCTAAGCGCTCGTCATACTTTTGGCGAAAGTCGTCCCAGTGTTCACTACGCTCGTCAACAGGAAATAGCTTGTCTAGCCGCCTATCAAGACCGCGTTGCGACTCAGCCCGAAAAAACGACTCAGTGGTTTCACCTTCAGGTACGGGAAAATCAGGCAGGACGTTAATACCCAGTGTCAAGGTTACATTACAGCGGGTTGTTAAGCGTAAGGTATTATCAATAACTTGCGGAATATCAGCAAACAATTGCTCCATTTGCGCTTGAGTTTTTAAATATTGCTCATCGGAATAAGTTTGTGGGCGATTTTGATCGGCAAGGACATAAGAGCCTGCGATACAAACCCGTGCTTCGTGAGCATCAAAATCGTCTTGTTCTAAAAAGCGCACGTCATTATGGGCAACAATTGGAATATTGTGTTTGGCACCCGCATGAATCGCCGCTTTAATAAATGCGTCTTCGCCTGAGCGATTGGTACGTTTAATGGCAAAATATAAGCGATCACTAAAATAGGCTTGCCATTCTGTTAGCAGCTCATCGGCTTTTTCTGGCATCGAGCCAACTAACGCTTGACCGACATCAGATTTTTCAGTGAATAAAATAATGACGCCTGCCGCATGCTCTAAAATATGGTGACGTTTAATGACAGGCGTACCATGGTTGGCAGGGTCTGCGCGACCTTCGGTAAAGCCAAGCGATACGATGCGGGTAATGTTTTGATAGCCTTCGTTATCCATCGCCAATAAGGTCAAGCGTGTGTCGTCATTATCCATAATGACTTCACTACCGATAATGGGTTTAATACCAGCGCCCAAGCAGGCACGGTAGAACTTTACCGTGGCATAAAGGTTCGATAAGTCGGTCAACGCAAGCGCGCTTTGATTGTCTGCCGCTGCCGCTTTAATCAACGGCTTGATACGCACGATAGAATCGGTAATGGAATATTCGCTGTGAATGCCAAGGTGTACAAATGCCATAGAAGACTCTTACTGGTACGATCGAGAAGGAATGGGTTGTATGATGATAAAATTTTTATTATCAATACTTTATGCTTTTTTAAGACGCAGTAGAACGCTAAAACTTGTATTTTTACCGTTTAAATTTGGTCGTTAATAATAGCATTATTTGGCGCGCGCAGCTACTGATTCAAACCTGTAAGACTGAGTAAAAACATGTAAAAAATATTTTTTATGCCTATAAAATCAATATCATAAGTGAGTTTTCATGATAAATACTTAAGTTTTAAGGTATGAAAAAATATAAAGCATCATCCATAACATGCTGATAATACGGCTGACTGTCGAATAGCCTTGCTTGAGCGTAAACCATGAAAAAATGATGGGAAATAAAAAAATACCAATACCAAGTAGGATACTGACTGGTTTTTGAGTGGCGTTCATATCTTGTACTGAAGGAACGGGCAGGCGAGTGGAAGCAGGACTACTGTGTTGTGTAGGTTTCTTCTGAATTGAGCGCTGAGGTCTAGGCGTGGCTTTATTATGCGATTTATAAGAAGAATAAGACAGTCGACTACCAGGAATACCGACTGTGCCACGTGTGCCTTTTTTACCAACATTAACCGTCGCACCGCGTTTGCCGACAGAGACGCTAGAGATGCCTTTTTTGGTCAGATTAATACGCACACCAGGCGCCAGTTTAATACTTTTTCTAAATCGAAAGCCCATTTTATCAGTCACTTTTCTAGAGTTTTATTAAAATAAACAGTACCGTTGATTATTAGCATGATGCTACAGGGTTATGATGCCTGTTTAGAACTATAGCAAATTAAGTCATCGTCAGTATGAGGTTTAATAATAATTAATAAGCTGTAAAACTTAGTTAGAAAAGCCTTTGATATCATGACGATATCAAAGGCTTTAGTTTATACCTATCAAACACACTAACTGTTGTTAGAATTATTTTTAACGCTTATCGTATTTATCACTATATTCTATCCAGAAATCAGCATTTTCAACACCGGCTTTTCTGGGATCAAAGATAGGATCGAGACCTAGCTTCATCTGCTCATCATAGTCTTTAAGAACTTTTAGAGCCGTTTTACTAAGCAATACGATTGCGATAAAGTTGAGATAACACATACTACCGAAGCCAATATCGCCTAGCGCCCACATTACACCCACTGATTGCATGCTACCGGTAAAACAAACGATTAAAAATACAATTTTCAATAGTGGTTTTAAGACCGGATAACGCAACTTGCTATCTAGATATACTAGGGTGGTTTCAGCAATATAGTAATAAGCAATCAAGCAGGTGAATGCAAATAAGAAGATGGCAATAGCGACAAAGCCACTACCGTATTGGCTAAACACTGTCGAAACGGCTGCTTGGGTAAATGCGGTTCCAGCCTCAATACCTGGCAAGTTTTCGACCAGAGTCAATCCTTCTGTAGGAATGACGTTATACATGCCTGTAGATAAAATCATTAGTGCAGTTGCAGTACAGACGACGACAGTATCTATATAGATAGAAAAGCTTTGTACTAAACCTTGTTTGGCTGGATGCGATACTTCTGCAGCAGCTGAACTGAAAGTAGCTTCGCCTGCGCCCGCGACATTTGAAAATACTGCGCGACGTACACCCCAAGAAATGGCAAGGCCGACGATACCACCAAAGACCGCATCCATACCAAACGCGCTTTTGAAAATTAATGCGAACATAGCCGGTAGGTTCGAGGCATTAAATGCTAAAACGATAACCATCATTAAGATGTAGCCAATCGCCATAAACGGGACAACTTTACAAGCGAAGCTAGCGATACGTTTTACACCGCCAAAGATAATAACGGCTAACATAGCGACGATAATGAGGCCAGTGACAGCAGGTGAGATGTTAAAGGCGGTATCGAAAGAATCGGCAATGGTATTGGCTTGTACGCCGGGTACCAAAACGCCATAAGACAGACAGGTGACCGTAGCCACTACAATGGCAAAGGGTTTCATCTTAAGTCCGCGCTCAATATAAAACGGTGAGCCGCCGCGATACTGATCATCAACGGTATGCTTATAAACCTGTGCAAGAGTGGACTCAATAAACGCACTGGCACCGCCAAGCAAGCCCATAACGACCATCCAAAATACCGCTCCAGGGCCACCCGCTGCGATGGCAGTGGCAACCCCGGCGATATTACCGACCCCAATACGGCCTGATAGCGCCATACAGAAGGCTTGGAATGAGCTGATACTTTGGGTTGAGGTTTGTTTGTCAAATAATAGTCTGACCATCTCTTTGAGATAGCGAAACTGTACACCGCGGGTCATCACGGTAAAATAGATACCGACACCGAGTGCCAAATAAACTAATGCATCGCTCCATATATAGCCGACGATGGTATTGATAATCGCTTCCATGGCCTTACTTCCCTGTAAGTTTGTGACTAAAAAACTAACTCATCATTTAAGCCATTGTTCATACGGCTGACTACGGTCATAGCACTTACTTTTATGATATGACCGTGTTTATTGAATAAGCCTGCTATTAATTAACCAACCAAATGGTTTTGGTTTGTGTGTACTGTGATAACGCTTCAAGTCCGTTGTCGCGTCCACCGAATCCTGATTGTTTGTAGCCACCGAATGGGGTGGTGATATCGCCTTCTGAAAACCCATTAATAGAAACGGTGCCCGCTTTGATAGCTGAGGCGACGCGATAAGCACGTTTAATATTTTGGGTATAAAAAGAAGCAGCTAAACCATAATTGGTTTCATTTGCCAACTTGACGGCTTCCTCTTCGGTCTCAAAGCTAGTGACCGCAAGCAAGGGTCCGAAGACTTCCTCTTTAAATAACGTCATATCAGCACTAACATCGTCAAAGATGGTCGGCTCGACATACCAGCCACTGCCTAAGTCGTCACGAATATTGCCGCCGGCGACAACAGTTGCACCTTCTTCTTTTGCAGTTTTAAGATAATGGCAAACTTTATCGAAATGTGCCTTTTCAATCATCGGGCCGATGGCAGTATCGGCATCAAAAGGGGAGCCAACTTTCCAATCTTTGAGACCTTCCGTGAGTTTATTAAGAAGACTTGCTTTTTGGCTGCTATGTACCAATAACCGCGAACCACAACTACAGTTTTCACTCATATTCCAAAACGCGGCGGATAATATATCGTCGATTACAGCATCGTCAATTACAGCGTCATCAAAGACGATTTGTGGGCTTTTACCACCGCATTCTAAGACAATCTCTTTTAGATTACTTTGTGCCGAATATTGTAAGAACAGGCGTCCTACCTCTGTGGAGCCAGTAAACGAAACCATGTCAACATCCATATGCTGGCCAAGCGCCGCGCCAACGTTTTCACCAAGGCCGCAGACCATCTGTAATGCTTCTCTTGGTACGCCAGCTTCATATGCCAGTTCGGTCAAGCGGTAGGCTGATAAAGAGGTCAGTTCAGCAGGTTTGACGATGACGGAGTTACCCATAATCAGAGCAGGCGCGACTTTCCAAGCATACATCTGTGCTGGAAAGTTCCATGGCAGCACTGCACCGACAACACCGATTGGTTCTTGGACGATAAGTCCTAAAGCCGCGCTACCTGTAGGGGCGACTTTGCCAAATACTTTATCAGCCGCTTCGGCATACCATTCAAAGGTCTCGACAGTTGCTGGCATGTCAGTGTTTAAGCATTCGGTAATTGGCTTGCCGGCATCAACACAATCCAAAGCCGCTAGCTCTTCGAAGTGTTCATGCATCAGTGCGCACCAGCGTTGCATTATGGCTTTGCGTTCAGCAGGCGCTAAGCGACGCCATTCACCGTTTTCAAAACTATCGCGTGCAACTTTTACAGCAACATTAACATCGTCGGCAGTACCAGAAGCAATTTGGCCGATAACACTATTATCAATTGGCGTAATATTGTCTAAGGTGGCTGTCGAGAGATTTTCATCAGCTATCAAATGTCCTGCCCACAGTTTCTGCTGCTGCGCTTGCTCGAATACTTGTTCTTTAGTCATGCTCATTTTATGATCCTTATATATTGGTGCCATGTTCA
Organism: Psychrobacter sp. FME6; assembly: GCF_014861365.1. Lineage (GTDB taxonomy): Bacteria > Pseudomonadota > Gammaproteobacteria > Pseudomonadales > Moraxellaceae > Psychrobacter. The sequence goes on along the minus strand of NZ_RRYW01000028.1, from coordinate 6,796 downwards.
TCTTTTATTAAGCGTCATGAATACGGTCGTTATACCTTTATTTAGCGCTTAATTTAGTAAGGTATGGCACCAAATCATTAAGTGTCTGTTATCTGTGTTTTTATTAAGATGTCTTTCATTAAGCCAGCTTTCTCTAAGACAGTAAGGCTAAGAATTCTGCTTTTTCGTCTTCTGGCATTGCAGTCAAGGGTACACGTACTGAACCAACTTCCATGCTACCTTTTAGGCAACCAGCTTTGGCTTTTTGGTTATAGTTACCGGATTCCATAGAATGGATAGCAGGATACATGTCGCTCATAATTTGCTTGGCCTTATCCCAATCGCCTTGCTGAGTGGCATTAAATAGAGCGACTTGTTCTTCTGGAAAGACGTTAGCTGCACCAGCAATCCAGCTTTTTGCGCCCCAGAAAAAGAAATCAACGGGTTGGTCATCACAGCCGCAAACCACATCAAAGTTATCAAAGTTTGCTTGTAGCATGCGTAGAGCATGACTAAAGTCGCCGCTACTTTCTTTGACGCCCACGATATTAGGATGTTTGGCTAAATGCGCGACGGTATCAAATTCAATGCTAACGCCGACACGGTCAGGGAAGTTATACATAACGATGGGTAGGTCGCTAGCATCAGCCACTTTTTCAAAATGAGCGATGACGCCATCCTGCTCAGGTAAGCTATAAGGTGGTGCAGATAGCATCAAACCGTCATAACCTAATTCTTTAGCTTGTTTGGCAAGTTCAATAGAGTTATCGGTTGATAAGCTATTGATACCAGCGATCAGAGTCACTTTATCTTTAGCTGCTTTAGCAATCGTAATTAACACCAATTCACGCTCTGCTGCTGAAAACGTATAATATTCGCCGGTAGTACCGCAAGCAACGATACCAGTGACGCCTTTATCGATAAATGCTTCTACTAGCGTGGTTAAGGTTTCGGTATCAACATCACCATTGTTATCGAAAGGGGTAACGATCGGGACTAAAATTCCATTTATGTTCATGAGACTATCCTTGGTTATTGATGATTTAATTCATGATAATTCAATGATAAATCGGTTGGTTTATTTACATAACGTCATCTGGTTCAGGATGACGCTCTCTTAAAACGGTTAAGTCGGTAAGGTGTCGGGTCGATAGCGTGTGGCTCATCAAAATAGTATTCTGCAATCATCTGCGCACTGACGACTGCTTGTGTTAAGCCTAAATGCTGATGGCCAAAGTTTAGAAATACGCGATCAATTTTGTCGATGACCGGTAGCGAGTCGGCTGTCGATGGTCGAAATCCCATCCACGGCACACTATCTTTTGTGTCTAATGGTGCTTTGAGCATAGGCTGCGCTTGCTGTAATAGCATTTGTGCACGCTTCATGTTGGCTGGCGCTTCAAGTCCTGCGTATTCAACTGTGCCAGCCAAACGTAGCCCGCCTTGCATCGGGGTCATGATAAATCGCCGATCCATGCTCGATACGGGTATCTGTAGGCGCGCACTTTCATTAGGGAGCATTAGGTGATAACCGCGCTCAGTATCCAATGGCACGCTCACCCCTGTGAGCTGTTTGGCCAGTACTTTGGAGTGCGCGCCTGCTGCCAGCATCACTTTAGAAGCGGAAATATCACCTTGGCTGGTGGTCAAGTGAATACTGTCTGCGCTAGGAGTCACTGCAAGTACCCTGCAATGCTCAATAATATGCCCGCCAAGCTGTATAAAAGTGGCACTAAGTTGGTTAATAACCGCTTTTAAATTAGTGATATGTCCAGTATCAGGGAAAAATAATGCCCCTAACTGGTTGTCTTGTAAGGCAGGCTCACGTTCTAGCAGCGCTTCCTTGGTTAGTAACTTATTAGTGACGCCCATGTTGTTAAGGCGCGCGCCGTGGGTCTTTAAATTGTTTAGGCTGGCGGGCTTTTCGACCGCTAATAATGAGCCTTCGACATGCACCCATTCATTGAGTTGCCATTGATTCGAAAATTTTTGCCATGCTTGGATACTTCCTTGGTTTAGGCTTAATATCGCTTGATGAATACGCTCAAACGGTTCAGGGCGCATATTCATTAGTAACTGTAGAGCCCATGGCATCAAACGTGGCAAGTAGCGCCAATCTAACCGTAGTGGACCTGCCGGATTAAAAAGCATGGCAGGAATATGACGTAGCATACTGGCGTCAGCAATTGGAAAGACTTGTTCAGTCGCTAAGTGTCCTGCGTTACCTAATGAAGCACCTTGATCTATCTTTTCTGCCTCAAGCAGGACGACATTGACGCCCTGCGCTTGCAACGTTACCGCAGCGGCTAGGCCGATAATGCCGCCACCAATAATATGTAAGTCGACGTTTGAGGTGTTCATAAATACTCTCGGTAAATCATATGTGCTTGAAATGGTTTGACTTAATTTTTTTATGGTTCTGTACTCAGTACATGCTGACCAATATCAGACTATTAATTGGAACTCACGCTATGAAGAAGGTATGCCCCATTTAAAAGGATCTGCTTCTTGAACGATCAGTACTGTTTCGGCACAGACATAAGCGTGACCACAAATTGTTGGTATAATCGTGTGTTCAGGATAAGCTAGCGTTTGGTCGAGCTGGCTAGAAGTTGCATACTGATAACTGCCCGTAAATGAGCTACCAACAACCCCTTGCTGCTGCCAGAGTTGTTCAGGCGCCAGATTATTGTCAGCGGCTAGGCAGGCAAGTTTGGCGCTAGTGCCAGTACCACAAGGCGAGCGGTCATAAGCTGAACCTGGACACAAAACGAAGTTTTTACTATCCATGTGTTCTTCTGTACTGTCAGCAAACAACTCAATATGATCAATCTCGCCGCCATTTTCGCCAGTGATATTAGCGGCAACTAATGCTTGTTTAATTTGTACACATGCTTGAGTCAGTGCGGTCACATTATTGGCCTGAATATTTTGCCCATGCTCACTGACCAAAAAGAACCAGTTGCCACCCCAAGCGATATCGCCACGGATAAGACCTAGTTCAGGTACTTGTACTGCAACTTGTTTTTTATAACGATAAGAAGGGACATTTTGAACACTGCAGCTGCCGTCATCATGAAGGGTGGTTTTTACCAAGCCGACCGGAGTTTCTAACCAATGCTCGCCAGCAGTGATTTTTTGTTGATGTGCTAAAGAGATAATCACGCCGATGGTGCCATGACCACACATACCAAGATAGCCAGTGTTATTAAAAAAGATGACACCCGCAGTGGCTTGAGGGTTAGTGGCAGGTACAAGTAGGGCACCCACGAGCACATCATTGCCACGAGGTTCTAAAATTATGCTTTGACGTAAATGATCAAAGTTTTGTTTAAAGTACTGCAGCTTGTCTTGGATGGTGTCACCGACAAGAGTAGGGAAGCCGTCACAGACCATGCGAGTGGGTTCACCGCCAGTATGTGAGTCAATAATTTTGAAATTAAATAGTGTAGAAGACATTGCTGACGTCCTAATTCATCCGTGAAAAAGTTACATTCCATATGACCTAGTATTTAATAGTAAGCAGCTAATATCTAAGGTCTATATATACAATGAACTTTTTTAAATGAGTCGTCTTGTCATTTTCTTTAGAAGAGATGCGCATTTCTGCATAGTGCAACGGTGTACACTAGAGGGCCCTCTAGCTAAAATTTACCAATAAAAAAAGTGGTCATAAAATAGCGTGTGAATGACTATTTTATAACCACTGGATAGTTTCTATAAATGAATAAGACACTTAACTGAATAAGAGAGTGTTAAGTGAATAAGAGAGTGTTAAGTGAATAAGAGAGTGTTAAGTGAATAATATGATGTGATTGATACGAATTATATGATTTACATGACTTATATGACAAGGAGGTTATATGCTTAGTCATTCGGTGGAAGATACAACGTTAGCGATGTCATTGCAGCAAAGCATGGTTGCTTACTATCCCGACAGCAGTGCAGCTTTTATTGGTAACGTGTCGTTATTATTGCCGTTATTGGATACGCTGACGAACGTTGTATTCTTTGTCAAAGATGAGCAGGCGCGTTATCAGCTAGCGAATAGAACGTTATTGAAACGCTGTAAGTTAGATAAGCGCGAAGATATTGTTGGATTTACCACAGAACAGGTGTTTTCTCACCGGCAGAGTAAAGATTGTATCTTACAAGATATGAGAGTATTACGAGAAGGGAAATCAATCGTTGATAATTTAGAAGTGCATAGTTACGCATCAGGTCAGTTAGGTTGGTGTATTACCAATAAATTACCTATTTATGATATACAAAAAAAGATAATCGCTATGGTAGGTATATCTGTTGATATTGATGAAGATAACGAGCGCATTTTACGTAAACACGCCCGTTTGGCTGAAGTATCACAATTTGTACGAGAGAATTTAGAACAGAAAATTAATATATCTCAGTTGGCAGAACTGGCGAATCTAAGCCTATCTCAATTAGAGCGAACCTTCAAAATAGTATTGAATATGTCGCCATTACAGTTTGTGCAAAAACTGCGTTTGGAATATGCCATTAAATTATTGGCGCTGCCTGAGATGTCGATTACTCAAATATCGCTGAACTGTGGCTATGGAGATCATAGTGCCTTTAGCCGCCAGTTCAAACAGTTTACAGGCATGTCGCCAACCCAGTTTCGCCAAACCCATCTATCATCAACAAACTAAGTTAATACCCAACCACCGCCGCATCGACGATACGTGGGTCAGAAGAACCATAGACTCCATTTGGCGTCATCATAATCGACTGCGTTGAGCCCATGGCTGCTTTGGGGCTGACCTTGTGCCCCATTGATTCAAGTTTTTTAACGGTATCAATATTTAGTGCTTTTTCGACTCGAATCTCATCGGGCAGCCATTGGTCATGGATACGCGGTGCGTGTGTCGCTTCAGCGATATTCATATCATGATCGATGACGTTAGAGATCACTTGCGCGACGGTAGTAATAATGCGGCTACCACCGGGGCTACCAGTGACGATATAAGGTTTACTGTCTTTAAATACGATTGTCGGACTCATCGAGGATAACGGTCGTTTATTAGCTTCTACCGCATTTGCCTCACCACCTAATAGTCCATAGCCATTAGGCACGCCGGGTTTGGCAGAAAAATCATCCATTTCATTATTGAGTAAAATACCTGTGCCTTCAGCAACCAGCCCAGTACCGTAAGAAAAGTTCAGCGTATAGGTATTGGCTATCGCATTGCCGTCTTTATCAACGATAGAGAAATGCGTGGTTTGATCGCTTTCATAAGGTAGTGGATTATTTGCCTTAACGGTAGACGCTGGCGTGGCTTTTTCTGGATTAATCAACGCGCGCAGTTTATCCGCATAAGCTTGTGAGGTTAAGCCGCTGGCAGGCACATCGATAAAATCAGAATCCCCCAAATACTCCGCTCGATCCGCATAAGCCAACTGCATTGCTTCAGCCATTAAGTGAATCGTTTGCGCGCTGTTTTGACCGTAGTCTTTTAGCGGATAGCCTTCTAAGATATTTAAAATCTGTACGATGTGTATACCGCCAGAAGAGGGTGGTGGCATCGATACAATCTCATAACCGCGATAATCACCTTTCACAGGCTGGCGGGCAATGGCTTGATAATTGGCTAAGTCTTCTAGGCTCATGCTACCGCCAGCTTCATTAACCGCTTTTACCAGTTTTTTGGCCGTTTCCCCTTTATAAAACCCATCGGCACCTTTTGCCGCAACAAGCTTAAGTGATTTTGCCAGTTCAGGTTGTTTTAAACGCTCACCGGGTTGATAGGCGCTGCCATCGGCTTTAAAAAATATCTTTTTAGTACTTGGCCATTTTTGCAAACGATCGCTTAGGGCTTCTAGTGACTCGGACAGACCTGCAGTCACTTCTATACCGTCCTCAGCCAGTGCAATGGCTGGTGCCATCACTTGTCCGCGACTCATGGTGCCATGATCTTCTAACGCTTTAAGTAATCCTGCGACTGTCCCCGGAACCCCAATCGCTAAGCCATGATAGCGTGATAAATCACTGACCGCATTGCCTTCTTCATCGAGATACATATCACGCGAGGCGCTACTCGGCGCTTTTTCACGGTAATCGAGTGCCACTGTTTTGCCTTGCTTGGCATCATAAATCATCATAAAACCACCACCGCCGATGTTTCCAGCACGCGGTAAGGTCACTGCTAAGGCAAAGCCAACGGCGACCCCAGCATCAACCGCATTACCACCGTCTTTTAAAATTTTGAGGCCGATATCAGAGGCGAGGGCTTCTTGGGTGGCGACCATGCCATTCTTTGCCCAAACCGGATGATGAATCGCGTCAGCTGAGTAAATGGCTTGATCGGTTTTGGCAGTGTTAGTCGTGGGGGTAAGGACATTACTTGTTGCTGGTGTAACACGCTGAGTTTCAGACAATACGGTAGGATTATCAGTCATAATCGCTAGATTGATAGCACTGGTATTAATCGATGTTGGGTTGATAGTATTTGATTGATTGATTGTCGATTCAGCAGCATGAGCAGATAGCGATACTAAAAACGTACTGCTGATTAACAAGATAGCGGCTTTGATTTTCGATCTATCTTGAAAGTTATCGCGAGAAGTATGAGTGGTGTTTTTTGACATTGAGCTTGGCATTGAGCTTGGCATTATAAGTTCCTTTTTACGCAAGTGATGAAACTGGGTTCGTAGCAGCTAAGCTATAAAAATAAAGCGGTTAAAATAGTCACTAAATAGTGACTAGCTCTACATTTTATAAGCAAATAGTCTTATCAGAAATTCTAGGGGCTGTATAGAATTCAAATCAGCGGCAGCCAGATAAAGACACAAGCGAGAA
>NZ_RRYW01000246.1 GCF_014861365.1 Psychrobacter sp. FME6 | reverse complement strand
ATACTGTGCTCATTCCACAGGATGGCGACAATGGTGCGAGCTCCAGCTGATTGTTTGGAGTCATTGAATATTTGACATATCAAGGCTTTGAGTTTGACACGTTCAATATCGATAGGCTTAGTCTGTGTGCCATAGTAGTAGCTGCTTTTAATGATGCCAAATAAGTCACATAGTCGGCGTTTACTGACGCTTTTGTCTTGCTCTGCAAGCTTGCTTATCAGCGATAGCCGTTCAGGCTGTCCAAGGCCAGCAGAGCAGAAGCCTTTTTTAATATGTCGCGCTCCATAGTGAGTCGCTTAACCTGCTTACGCAATTCTTGTAGCTCGCGTTGTTCATCCGTTAAAGCGTTGCCGACTTTAGGTGCTTGGCCATTCGTTTCTTGTCGATACTGACTCAGCCATTTCTGCAGGGTGGATTTGCCAATGCCAAGTGAGCTTGCTACATCAGGTATTTTACGCTTATGCTCAGTCACTAAGCTGATGGCTTCAAGCTTGAATTCTCGGGTATATTGATTGCGATTGTTGGTCATACTAGTTTCCTTCTTTGGGTTATTATAACCTCTTAGAAGCTGTCCAATTTTATTATGCCACTACA
>NZ_RRYW01000245.1 GCF_014861365.1 Psychrobacter sp. FME6 | reverse complement strand
TTTGGCAAGCCCAATACCATCTATAAAGCTTACCAGCGCTGGTCTCGCAGTAATAAGCTGATTGCATTATTTACGTTACTGATCAAAGACGCAGACCTTGAGTGGGTCTTCATTGATGGTACTCATATTAAAGCGCATCAGCACAGCAGTGGTGGCAATGAGAACCTACAATCCATTAGTAAAAGTGTGGCAGGACGCGCGACCAAGATTCACTTGGCAGTAGATGCGCATGGCAATCCGATTACCTTTATCTTGTCAGATGGCACGACCCACGACGTTAAAGTCGCACCTGACTTAGTAGACAAAGTTAATTTGAGCAACACAGAGGTTTTATGTGCCGATAAAGGCTATGATTCTGATGCACTACGAGCGCATATTGAACAAGCTGGGACACGGGATAACATCCCTCGAAAACGAAATACTCAGTCTTCTAACGACCATATGGACTGGGACTTATATAAAGCGAGGCATCTAGTAGAAAATGCTTTCGCCAAACTAAAACAGTATAGGGCGGTTGCCACCAGATTTGATAAGCTCAAGCAGAGTTATGAAAATACAGTCGCTCTTGCTTGTGCTTATATCTGGCTCAAATTATGAATGTTCAACACGCCCTA
>NZ_RRYW01000244.1 GCF_014861365.1 Psychrobacter sp. FME6 | reverse complement strand
CTATCGCTATATCTGGAAAGACAAGAGCAAAGGTGGCACGTTATGGCACTGTCTTAGACGCAAAGCCAAACCTTATCGCCAGCGTCTAACTGCTGAGACCCGAGGCCGTATCAATGACAGAGTCTCAATCCATGAGCGTCCCTGCATCGTTGACGCGCGCACACGGATTGGGGATTGGGAAGCGGATACAATTATCGGTCAGCATCACAAACAAGCGATTGTGACGATAGTTGAGCGTAAAACAGGACTGCTTAAGATGAAGCGTGTGCTTAAAAAGAGCGCTCAGCAAGTGTCAGATGCGATGATAGATCTCTTAACACCAGTCAAGATACAGGTTAAAACGATTACCTCTGACAATGGTAAAGAGTTCGCAGATCACAAAAAAGTAAGGCAAAAACTCTTTAGCCCATTCTTCTTTGCGGATGCTTACGCTTCTTGGCAACGAGGGACGAATGAAAATACTAATGGCTTGATCAGAGAGTTCTTGCCTAAGGGCTGTGACTTTAGACAAGTCTCTGATCAAGATATTCAAATGATTGAGAATAAACTAAACAACAGACCAAGAAAACGGTTAGGATTTCAGACACCTAATCAGGTGTTCTATAATATCAATTAGCGTTGCACTTGGTATGTTAATCTAAG
>NZ_RRYW01000243.1 GCF_014861365.1 Psychrobacter sp. FME6 | reverse complement strand
CAGCACTAAGGATCAAGACGCTAAGAGAGCCTTGTCTGACTTGATTAGCTTTAGCAAAAGCTATGATGATATCTATGCTGAATACATTGAACATTTCAGTGGTACGAAGCTAGATAGACCGGCACTCACTAAGTTACTTAATGATGCCAATCAAGAGGATATTCTGCTGGTTGAAAGCGTGGATAGATTAAGCAGATTATCTCAAGATGATTTTGCAATTCTAAAGCAGCGTATCAAAGACAAAGGCTTACGATTGGTTGTGGCTGACCTACCAACTACACATACGGTTAGCGGGGGTATGACAGGCGACATCCTCAGGGTAATTAATAATATGCTGATCGACTTATTAGCAACGATGGCAAAGCTTGATAACGATAAACGTAGAGAGCGTATTAAGCAGGGTTTAGCAAATAGTGGCTATAAACCTACTGGTAAAAAAGCCAATACAACAAAGCACAATCGAATTAGGGAATTGGCCAGCCAAAACAATATGACAAAAGAGGAGATTGCTAAGGCGGTTGGTGTTGGGGTGGCTACGGTTTATCGAGTATTAAAGCAGGGATGATAGCTGAGGTATTTTAAATATGAGGTGGTGTTCTAAAAAGTATGCTGGCGATAAAAGTCAATAAGAAATCTATGCTAA
>NZ_RRYW01000027.1 GCF_014861365.1 Psychrobacter sp. FME6 | reverse complement strand
AAACGGCACAGCAAGTATCAGAGGCAATGATAGGTATCCTAAAGCCAGTGAGGTTACAGGTTAAGACCATTACCTCTGACAATGGTAAAGAGTTTGCTCAGCATAAGAAGGTGAAACAAAAGCTCTTTAGCGCTTTCTTCTTTGCCGATGCTTATGCGTCATGGCAGCGAGGAACCAACGAGAATACCAACGGATTAATCAGAGAGTTCTTGCCTAAGGGTTGTGACTTTAGACAAGTCTCTGATAATGAGATACAGGACATTGAGAATAAACTAAACAACAGACCAAGAAAACGCTTAGGGTTTAAAACGCCCAATCAGGTGTTCTATAATATAATTTAGCGTTGCACTTGGTGTGTTAATCTAAGTTATAAAATAAGGATCTATTATGCAAGTATTCTACATTCATCCAGACAACCCGCAGCAACGTCTTATCGAGCAAGCAGCGGATCTATTACGCAAAGATCAGTTGATTATCTATCCTACCGATACCAGCTATGCTTTTGGTTGCCGTTTAGGGGCAAAAGACGCGCTAGAAAAACTCAAACAAATTCGTGAGCTTGATGACAAACACCAGTTCACCTTACTATGCCGTGATCTAAGTGAGATTGCCAGCTACGCCACCGTGGACAATGTGCAGTTCAAACAGATAAAAGCGCATACGCCAGCACCTATTACTTTTATTTTAAATGCCACCAAAGATGTGCCTAAGAAGTTGGCTCACGCAAAGAAAAAGACGATTGGCATTCGAGTACCAAGCAACCCTATCGCTCAGGCTCTGTTAGAGGCCATGGATGAACCTATCCTAACCAGCTCATTGATATTGCCGAACCGCGATGACATCCTTGATGACCCGTTTGAAATTGAAGATTTATTAACCAATCAAATAGATGGATTAATCAACGCTGGAATTAAGACCACCAAGCTGACCACTATTGTAGATATGACCAGCAGCCAACCTGAAATTATTAGGCAGGGTGCTGCGGATGTCGAATCGTTATTATTGTAATTGACCAAAAGCATTACGCATAAAAAAAGCTCCAATTAATTGGAGCTTTTTTTATAAATTATATCATCAATATAAAATTAGTCGCGATCAACCAATTCTACATAAGCCATTGGCGCATTGTCACCATCACGATGACCACATTTTACGATACGCAAATAACCACCTGGACGCGTTTGGTAACGAGGACCTAACGTGCCAAACAATTTGCCTACCATAGCTTTGCTACGCATACGGCTGAATGCTAAACGACGATTAGCAACGCTGTCTTCTTTAGCCATAGTGATCAACGGCTCGGCAACGCGACGTAATTCTTTAGCTTTTGGTAAAGTTGTTTTGATCAGTTCATGCTCAAATAATGAGTTGGTCATGTTCTGAAACATTGCCTTACGATGACTGCCGGTACGACCCAGCTTGACTCCACTCTTACGATGGCGCATAGTCAAAAATCCTTAAAGTTTAACGGCTACGATAAGAAAAGCGATCATCAACACGTAAATCAGCTGGCGGCCAGTTATCTAGGCGCATACCGAGCTCTAAATCTTTAGACGCTAATACGTCTTTGATTTCCGTTAATGATTTCTTACCAAGATTTGGGGTTTTTAGTAGTTCAGTCTCTGAACGCTGTACCAAATCACCGATATAGTAAATGTTTTCAGCTTTCAAGCAGTTGGCTGAGCGAACCGTTAGTTCAAGATCGTCCACAGGGCGTAATAGCACCGGGTCAACCTCTTCTTTTTCTTTCACAGGCTCAGGCGCTTCTTCAGCTTCTAGGTCAACAAAGATAGAAATCTGTTGTTGTAATATAGTGGCTGCTTTACGAATTGCTTCTTCTGGATCTATAGTGCCATTAGTTTCAAGCTCAACGATAAGACGATCAAGGTCAGTACGCTGCTCTACACGAGCGTTCTCAACTTGATAAGCAACACGAAGCACAGGACTAAAACTTGCATCAAGCTTTAAGCGTCCAATTGCTTTGGTATCACCATCTTCACGGCGCTGGTTTGCTGGCTCATATCCACGACCCATTACTACACGCAAACGCATCTTAAGATGACCACGGTCGCTCAATGTACCCAATACCAATTCTGGATTGATAATATCCACATTGTGCGGTAACGCGATGTCTGCAGCAGTAATAGTGCCTGGACCTTGTTTATCCAAGGTCAAAAATACTTCATTTTGGTCATGAAGCGTGATTGCTAAGCCTTTTAGATTCAAAAGCAAATCAAGCACATCTTCTTGCAATCCCTCAAGCGTTGAGTATTCATGGTCAACACCATCAATCTCAGCTTCAATGACTGCAGCACCAGGTAATGAAGATAACAAGATGCGACGTAAGGCATTACCAAGGGTATGCCCAAAGCCGCGTTCTAACGGTTCGAGCGTGACTTTCGCAATCGTTTCATTAACCGTATCCACATTAATGGCGTTCGGCGTTAGAAACTCAGTTGCATTTAGCATCATGATGTCACCTCGATTTATTAAACTGGTTTAATTAACGTTGATTGCTCAATGCCACTTCCATGGCATCGAGCAGTACGTCATTACTTAGAGTATAGCTCAACGATCAAGCTTTCGTTGATTTCAGCAGGTAGATCAATACGATCAGGCGCTTGTTTGAACGTGCCTTGTAGTTTGCTGTGATCAACATCTAGCCATTCTGGAATACCACGTTGTGACGCTAGTTCAATAGCGTTTTTAATACGTAGTTGTTCGCGAGACTTCTCTTGGATAGCGATGACATCACCATCTTGCAACTGGATTGATGGAATGTTCACACGAACAAACTCGTCACGGCCAGCTTTTTTTACCATAACGGTACGATGACTAACCAACTGGCGTGCTTCAGCACGAGTTGAGCCAAAGCCCATACGATATACTACGTTATCAAGACGACTCTCAAGCATTGCTAACAAGTTCTCACCAGTAGCACCACGCTTACGAGCAGCTTCTTTATAGTAGTTGGCAAATTGACGCTCTAATACACCATAGATACGCTTAACTTTTTGTTTTTCGCGTAACTGTAGAGAGTACTCTGAGCTTTTATTACGACTGACACCATGTTGACCAGGTGGACGAGCCGCTTTTTTCGTTTTTACGTCATATGGTTTAACACCAGACTTAAGGCCTAAGTCTGTACCTTCACGACGTGATAATTTGAGTTTTGGTCCAATATAGCGGGCCATTGTTATGTCTCCTATAAGCTTTTGGGATAAAAAGCTTCGTCTTTAATATTAGACGCGGCGCTTTTTCGGCGCACGGCAACCATTGTGTGGGATTGGGGTTACATCAGAGATGCTGTTAACTTTATAACCCAATGCACCTAGTGCTCTTACCGCAGACTCACGACCCGGTCCTGGTCCTTTGACCAAAACATCGATATTCTTAACACCATATTCTTGAGCCGCTTTACCAGCGACTTCAGCTGCAACCTGAGCTGCAAATGGTGTAGATTTACGTGAACCACGGAAGCCTTGTCCACCTGAAGTGGCCCAAGCCAGTGCATTACCTTGACGATCGGTAATCGTAACAATGGTGTTATTAAAAGACGCATGGATATGGGCAACGCCCTCCGATACTGAACGACGAGTCACTTTCTTGCGACTACGAGTGTCTTTAGCCATCTTTTAGCTTCCTAAGTTAATTATCTTTTGAGAGGGCGTGTCGGACCCTTACGAGTACGAGCGTTGTTCTTGGTATTCTGACCTCTAACCGGTAGGTTACGACGATGGCGAATGCCACGGTAACAACCAAGATCAACCAAACGCTTAATATTCATTGATACTTCACGACGAAGGTCACCCTCAGTCATGTAATTTGCAACTTGTGCACGGATAGCATCTAACTGTGTGTCATCTAACTGACTAACTTTAGTAGTAGGGGCAATGCCAACTGCTTCTAAGATTTTCTGAGCAGTGGTACGACCTACACCAAAGATGTAAGTTAGTGAAATAACAGCATGCTTATTATCCGGAATGTTTACGCCGGCAATACGAGCCATTGATTTCTCTCCATTAAAGAAAAATAAGCGTTATCTATCGATAAGGCATTATTCTTCAGATTTGTTGCTGTCAATACTAAAGCTTTTATAATTAAAATCTCTGCTTTGACTTGGTAGCAAGCCTATTCGTTGACGCTATTATAAAATATTTTGTATAAACTACGGCAAGTGGCGGATGATATCGCATCCGCCGTCATTTTTCAAGTGTTAAATTAGATAGCAGTAAAATCCTTAAGATTTTTTAATACTAAATATTAACCTTGACGTTGCTTGTGGCGAGGTTCTGCAGTACAAATAATATGTACACGGCCTTTACGGCGCACAACTTTACAGCTACCACAAATCTTTTTAACTGATGCTTGAACTTTCATAGCATGCTCCTTTGAGATATCGTACCGCTCATTTAAGGTTGAGTGGGCGATTGAATTAACGTCTGATCATGATATTGATGGGTCATCAAATGCGCTTGAATTTGCGAGATGAAGTCCATCACCACAACCACCATAATCAGTAACGACGTACCACCAAGTTGAAACGGTACACCAAACGATGACTGGACGACCATTGGCATTAAACAAATAACCGTCATATACATCGCGCCAATAAAGGTCAGTCGGTTTAATACATGATCGAGGTAACGCTGAGTTTGTTGTCCGGGGCGGATACCTGGGATATACGCACCACTACGTTTAAGGTTCTCAGCTACTTCGCGCGGACTAAATACCAATGCCGTATAAAAGTAACAGAAGAAAATAATCATTGCGCCAAACAGTACTAAATATAGCGGTTGCCCTGGTGACAGTACCAACGCCATATTTTGTAAGATTTTCTGTGTAAAGGTAGGATCAGTTGATTGACCAACCCACTGCCCTAAACTTGCTGGAAACAACAATAACGAGCTGGCAAAAATGGCTGGGATAACCCCTGCCATGTTTAGCTTCAACGGCAGATGTGACTGCTGCTGAGCATATATTTTGCGACCTTGTTGTTGCTTTTGCGCATAGTTTACGGGGACTCGGCGCTGAGCACGTTCAATATAAACAATGCCTGCGGTAACCGCGATACCTAGTAGCACAAAAATAAACAATACAATCAAGTTCATCTGACCTTGATTGACCTGCTCGATAGACTGCGAAATCATACCTGGCGTACCAGCCACAATGCTTGCAAAAATAAGCATTGAGATACCATTACCTACACCACGTTCTGTAATTTGCTCACCAAGCCACATTAAGAACATAGCACCTGCTACTAATGAAGTAACAGCTGGAATATAAAAGGTAAGACCAGAAGATAAAGTAAGGTTTTGGCTGATTAGGCCAGCACACATTCCTAATGACTGCACTAGCGCTAAACCAAGTGTCCCTTGACGGGTATATTTATTTAGCTTACGTCGTCCCGCTTCGCCCTCTTTTTTGAGTGCTTCAAGCGATGGTAATACCGCAGACATCATCTGTACGATAATGGATGCTGATATATATGGCATGATGCCAAGCGCCATGATGGACATACGCTCTAGTGCACCACCCGAAAACATGTTAAACATGCTTAGAATGGTGTTTTCGTTGCGCGAAAACAGATCAGCCAAGTTAACCGGATTGATACCCGGTACTGGAATATGTGACCCTAAACGATAAACAATCAATGCGCCGATTAAAAATAATAAACGCGTCCATAATTCATCGTATTTACGGATGAATGCAAATGGATTGAGCGGTATACCAGTCGATGACATTGATTGTTTTGACACGTTACTACTCCTCGATGCTACCACCAGCAGCTTCGATTGCTTGCTTGGCACCTTTAGTCACTTTGATACCTTTAAAGGTATAAGCTTTAGTGACTTCGCCAGATAGCATAACACGCGCACGCTTCATATCATGACGGATAAGATTAGCAGCTTTAAGTGTTTCAATGCTAACCACGTCGCCTTCAATTTTATTCAGTTCAGACAAACGGACTTCAGCAGTCTTCATCGCCATTTTACTGGTAAAACCAAATTTTGGTAGACGACGATATAAAGGCATTTGACCGCCTTCAAATCCTGAGCGAACGCTAGAACCTGAACGAGATTTCTGACCTTTTACACCACGACCACCAGTCTTACCAAGACCTGAACCGATACCACGACCACGACGTTGGGCAGTTTTCTTTGCGCCAACACCTGGTGATAATTCATTTAATCTAAGTCCCATTACGCTTCCTCCACTTTTACCATGTAGTTGACGCGATTGACCATACCACGGGTTGAAGGAGTATCTTCTACTTCAACAGTATGATTAATACGGCGTAAACCCAATCCTTTCAAGCTCGCTTTGTGGCTCTTTAGGCGATGGGCACCTGATTTAAATTGAGTGACTTTCATTTTTTTCATCGTAACTCACCTAGTTTAAGTTAACCCAAGATTTCGTCTACAGATTTACCACGTTTCGCTGCCATCTTCTCTGGAGTTGACATATCACGTAAACCGTTAAACGTTGCACGAACAACGTTAGCAGTATTGGTAGAACCATAACATTTAGTCAAAACATCTTTGACACCAGCAACTTCTAATACCGCACGCATTGCGCCACCGGCGATTACGCCAGTACCTTCAGATGCAGGCTGCATAAGAACTTTACTAGCACCATGACGTGCTTTGATCGGATGATACAAAGTTGCATCATTTAGCTCAACAGTAATCATATTACGTTTGGCAGCTTCTAGTGCTTTTTGGATAGCAGCTGGCACTTCACGCGCTTTACCACGACCAAAACCAACACGACCATTGCCATCGCCCACTACGGTCAACGCAGTGAAAGAGAAGATACGACCACCTTTAACAACTTTTGCAACGCGATCAACGGTAACTAAGCGTTCTACTAGACCGTCAGTCTGTTCATTTTTATCATTTTTATCATTTCTAGCCATGATTAAAACTCCAATCCGTTTTCGCGAGCAGCTTCAGCTAAAGCTTTCACTCGACCATGATATTTAAAACCACTACGGTCAAAGGCAACTTTTGTAATACCAGCTGCTTTTGCGCGTTCTGCGATCAATTGGCCCACAGACGTCGCTGCATCAGCGTTACCAGTCGCGCCTGAGCGCAAGCTGCTGTCTAAGGTAGATGCCTGAGCAATCACTTCACCACCGTTCGGAGAGATAATCTGGGCATAGATGTGTTTCGGTGTGCGGTTAACCGTTAGACGATTAGCGCCTAAAACACGGATGTGTGCACGGGTTTTCTTAGCTCGACGTAGACGAGCTGCTTTTTTATCAAACATTTCAACTCACCTTATTTTTTCTTGGCTTCTTTGCGAATCACATGCTCGTCACTATAACGAATACCTTTACCTTTATAAGGCTCAGGTGGGCGGAAACCACGGATATTAGCCGCTGCTTGACCAAGCTGCTGTTTATTGTTTGATTTCAAAACAATTTCAGTTTGCGTTGGGGTTTCAGCTGATACACCTTCAGGTAGCGTATATTCTACTGGATGTGAGTAACCAACGTTCAACGTTACTTTATTACCAGTAGCTTGAGCGCGATAACCAACACCAATTAACTGAAGACGTTTTTCAAAGCCTTCACTCACGCCGATAACATAATTGTTAAGCAGGGCGCGCATGGTGCCAGTGTGCATCATGGCATCTTTTGAATCGACTGTAGGTGAGAAAACGATTGCATCATCTTCCTGTTTCAGCTCGACCAATTCATGCAGGCGTAAAGACATATTGCCATTCTTGCCTTTAACTTCGACCTGCCGATCGTTCAAAGTAACGCTTACGCCGTTTGGCAGCGTCACTGGGGCTTTAGCCACACGAGACATAGGAGTATTCCTTAAAAAATTAACTTGCTTTTATTAGCGAAAAAACTAACAGGCTAAAAAGCCTGCTAGTTTAGCATAATTGTCCCCAATAAACACCATCCAATCTAATCAATCTCAGGTGTTCAGCTTTCTTTGAACTGACTATAAATCATAATAGATTTAATTAAGCTCAAAGGGGTTCAAATAGACTTTATCGTCTCATTACCTAACGCAATAACTGCGGATATTAGGCAACGAATGCGACGATTTCACCACCGATACCAGCAGCGCGTGCAGCACGATCACTCATGATGCCTTGACTGGTTGATACAATAGCAACACCCATACCTTGCTTAACAGTAGGGATAGCGTCTTTACCGCGATGCTGGCGTAAACCAGGACGGCTAAAACGTTGGATCGTTTCGATGACAGCTTTGCCTTCGAAGTATTTTAGTTCGATAGATAAGGTTGCTTTGTTGTTGTCTTCTTCAGTCACAACAGCGCTAGCCACATAACCTTCACTAACCAATAAGTCAGCGATTGATTTACGTAGTTTAGAGCTCGGCATTGCTACCGATACTTTGTTAGCCATTTGTGCGTTACGAATACGGGTTAGCATATCCCCAACGGTATCTTGCATACTCATATAGTTACTCCTTACCAGCTTGCTTTACGAACACCAGGCACATCGCCTTGCATGACACGCTCACGCAGCATATTGCGTGATAAGCCAAACTTGCGGAAGTAACCGTGAGGACGACCTGTGATAGCACAACGATTGCGCAGACGTACTGGCGATGAGTTGCGTGGTAGGGCTTGTAGCTCTAGCATCGCTTCCATACGTGTTTCGTCACTTGCAGTCATATCACTGATAGTTTCTTTTAGCTTGATACGCTTTTCAGCATATTTAGCAACCATTTTTTCGCGTTTTAATTCGCGGTTAATCATGCTCTTCTTTGCCATAACGTCTTTACCTTATTTAAATGGGAAGCCGAATGCTTTAAGCAACGCACGACCTTCTTCATCAGTACCAGCTGACGTGGTGATCGTCACATCCATACCGCGGATACGATCAATCTTGTCAAAATCTACTTCTGGGAATACAATTTGTTCTTTGATACCCAATGAGTAGTTACCACGTCCGTCAAAGGCTTTAGGTGAAAAACCGCGGAAATCACGAATACGAGGAATTGCAATGGCAATGAGACGATCTAAAAATTCGTACATTTGCTCACCGCGTAGCGTTACTTTACAGCCAATTGGCCATTCTTCACGAATCTTAAAGCCAGCAACTGATTTACGCGCTTTGGTGACGACAGGTTTTTGACCAGCAATTGCAGTCATATCAGCCACTGCACCTTCAAGCAATTTCTTGTCTTGAGACGCACCGCCTACACCCATATTAAGTGTGACTTTAGTGATTTTAGGCACTTGCATCACATTCGCCAAACCAAGCTCTTCTTTGATTTGCTGCTTTAGTTCATCGTTATATAAAGATTTTAATCTTGCCATTACCATTACACCCTTAGTGTCTTACGCAGTCGCCACTACTTCACCGTTCGAACGATAGACGCGTTGTTTGTTGCCGTCTTCGCCGAATTGATAAGTAATACGGTCTGCTTTTTGGGTTTGCGCATTTAAGATTGCGACATTTGAGATATGCAGAAAAGCTTCTTGCTTAATAATGCCACCTTCAACGCCAGTCGCCTGATTTGGCTTCTGATGTTTAGTAACAATGTTAATGCCTTCTACTTTAATACGATCGTTTTTTACAGCTTGCACA
The DNA here is from genome assembly GCF_014861365.1 of Psychrobacter sp. FME6. Lineage (GTDB taxonomy): Bacteria > Pseudomonadota > Gammaproteobacteria > Pseudomonadales > Moraxellaceae > Psychrobacter. The sequence goes on along the minus strand of NZ_RRYW01000027.1, from coordinate 23,899 downwards.
GTACCTTGTTTGCCTTTATCTTTACCAGCAATCACGATAACTGTATCGCCTTTACGTAATTTTGACATGGATTACCTCACAATACTTCTGGTGCTAGTGATACAATTTTCATAAACTGATCACCACGTAGTTCACGAGTTACCGGTCCAAAAATACGAGTTGCAATCGGTGCTTTGTTTTGGTTCAACAATACCGCAGCATTGTCATCAAAACGTAATACCGAACCATCAGGGCGACGAACGCCTTTTTTGGTACGTACAACTACTGCATTCATCACGTCGCCTTTTTTAACACGACCACGCGGAATGGCTTCTTTAACCGTTACTTTAATAATGTCGCCAACTGATGCATAACGACGATGAGAACCACCCAGTACTTTAATGCACTGAACTCGCCTTGCACCGCTATTATCTGCAACTTCCAGCATTGACTCAACCTGAATCATAGCGTTACTCCACACGTATGAGCAATAAAAACCAGTTGCTGCCGCTAGCACAGTATGAGTAGACGGCATTTTAATATAAATAACCGCACCTAACTCTTAATGTGAGTGATATACGCTCGGCGCAATCAGCATCCTTAAAAAGGCGGCTATTTTAACAGCTTCTGGCTTTTAATGCAATTTACTTAGATTTTTTCTACTTTTTCAACCACATCAACCAAAGTCCAAGACTTGGTTTTTGAGATTGGACGCGTTTCTTTGATGCGGACAAGGTCGCCTTGTTGGCAAACATTATTCTCATCATGAGCTTTGATTTTTGTAGAACGACGAAGCTGCTTGCCATACAAAGGATGACGAACCAGACGCTCAATCAAAACTGTGATGGACTTGTCCATCTTGTCGCTGACAACTCGTCCTGTCAATACGCTAGCATTAGCTGTTTGATTGTTATCGCTCATGAGTCGCCTCGTTGTTTCTCGTTAATCAAAGTCTGAAGCTGAGCAATCGTACGACGATTGCCACGTACTTCATGGGTATTACCCAACTGACCAGTTGCTTTAGCCATACGAATACGGAAAGCATCAAGTTGCTTTTCATCAAGTAACTGAGTCAGTTCTTCTAATGATTTATCACGTAATTCACTGATCTTCATTACATTATCGTCCGCTTAACAATGGTAGTTTTAAAGGGCAGTTTTGCTGCAGCAAGCGTTAAGGCTTCGCGAGCAAGCTCTTCTGAGACCCCTTCGATTTCATATAGCACTTTACCAGGTTTGACTTCGCATACCCAATATTCTACAGGACCTTTACCTTTACCCATACGTACTTCGAGTGGTTTATTAGTAATTGGTTTGTCTGGGAATACACGAATCCAAATCTTACCGCCACGCTTAATTTTACGAGTGATGGTACGACGTGCTGCTTCAATTTGACGGGCAGTCATACGACCACGAGTCAACGATTTTAGACCAATTTGTCCGAATGCAACGGTGCTTCCACGATGAGCTAGCCCAGTGTTACGACCTTTGTGCATTTTACGAAACTTGGTACGTTTTGGCTGTAACATAGTTTAACCTCTGTCTGAGTTTCGACGGTTTCCGTTTCCACGACCACGGCGTTTTGGCGCACGAGGCTTATCTTCCTTCACGGGATTATAAACACTGTTCATACCGTCAAGGATTTCGCCACGGAAAATCCAAACTTTTACACCGATAGTGCCGTAAGTTGTCTCTGCACGTATTGACGCATAGTCAATATCAGCGCGGAGTGTATGCAATGGCACACGACCTTCACGGTACCATTCAGTACGAGCAATCTCAGCACCGCCAAGACGGCCAGACAGCTCAACTTTGATACCTTTAGCACCAGAACGCATGCTGTTCTGTACCGCGCGCTTCATCGCACGACGGAACATAACACGACGCTCAAGCTGGCTACCGATACCGTCTGCTACTAAACGTGCATCAAGATCCGGTGATGTAATTTCTTCAATGTTGACCTGAGCAGGTACGCCCATAATTTTGGTCAATTCTTTTTGAAGTCTTTCGATATCTTCGCCTTTTTTACCGATAACAATACCAGGACGCGCAGTGGCGATGGTAATCTTAGCAGCACCAGTAGGACGCTCGATCATGATGTTGCTGATCATAGCTTTATCTAGTTTTTTGCGTAGATACTCACGAACTTGAATGTCGTTGATGAGGTATTCTGAGTATTGTTTAGGGTTAGCATACCAGTTTGCGTTATGCTTTTTGACAACACCAAGACGAATTCCGATTGGATGTACTTTTTGTCCCATAACTTATTCTCCTACCTTTATAGTGATGTGACAAGTACGCTTGCTGATACGATCAGCGCGACCTTTGGCACGTGGTAGGATACGTTTTAGCGTAATGCCTTCATCAACGTAGATGGTTGATACTTTAAGGGTATCAATATCTAAACCGTCGTTATGTTCGGCATTGGCGATGGCTGAGTTAAGGCATTTCTTAACAAATACAGCGCCTTTTTTATTACTATACGTTAGGATATCCAAAGCACGCTCAATAGATTTGCCACGAACTTCATCAGCGACGAGTCTAACTTTTTGTGCCGAAATGGCGGCACCGCGTAATTTTGCAGTTACTTCCATGGTAAGCACCTTATCTCTTAGCTTTTCTGTCAATGCCATGACCACGATACGTACGAGTCGGGGCAAATTCACCTAGTTTATGACCAACCATCTGCTCACTTACGATAACCGGTACATGAGTACGGCCGTTGTGAACAGACAAAGTTAGGCCAACCATTTGGGGCAGAATCATCGAGCGGCGCGACCAAGTTTTAATGGGCTTGCGTGAGTTGGTGTCTAATGCATTCTCAACTTTGGCAAACAAATGCGCGTCTATGAATGGACCTTTTTTCAATGAACGAGGCATGAAATTCTTCCTTTATTTCTTCTTGGCGCGACGGCGACGGATAATCATACTGTCAGTACGCTTATTATGACGCGTTTTAAGTCCTTTAGACTTCTGACCCCAAGGGCTGGTTGGATGGCGACCTTTGTTACGACCTTCACCACCACCATGTGGGTGATCAATCGGGTTCATAGCGACACCACGAACAGAAGGACGAATACCGCGCCAACGTGAAGCACCGGCTTTACCAAGTGATTTCAAGTTGTTTTCAGTATTAGATACTTCACCAATAACAGCTCGGCAATTTACGTGTACGCGGCGAGTTTCGCCAGAGCGCAAACGTAGAATAGCATAAATACCTTCACGACCTAACAACTGAACGCTAGCACCCGCAGAACGAGCCATCTGTGCACCTTTACCGATTTTAAGCTCGATATTGTGAATCACAGTACCCAATGGGATGTTTTTAAGCGGTAAACAGTTACCTGGACGGATTGGTGAGGTTTCACCTGACATTACGGTATCGCCAACTGCTTGCTTTTTAGCAGCAATGATATAGCGACGCTCGCCGTCAGCGTACTTAAGTAACGCAATATGAGCGGTACGGTTAGGATCGTATTCGATACGCTCTACCGTTGCTGGGATATTGTCTTTAGTACGTTTAAAATCGATGATACGATAATGATGCTTATGACCACCACCAACATGACGGGTAGTTATGCGACCATTATTGTTACGACCACCTGACTTACTTTTTGATTCGAGAAGCGCTGCATAAGGACGACCTTTGTAAAGGTGTGGATGCACCACTTTTTCAACAAAACGACGGCCTGGTGATGTTGGCTTTGCTTTTACGATAGGCATGAGTGTAATCCTTATTCGTTGTTCGCTGTTTCACTAGTAGAATCCGTAGTGTTCACTACGTCTTCACCAGCATCAGCCATTTGTACATCTTGACCAGCTTTTAAGGTAACATAGGCTTTCTTATAGTCGTTACGACGGCCGATGCTTTTACCAAAACGCTTTGTCTTACCTTTAACATTCAAAGTGTTCACTTTAATGACTTCAACACCTTCAAACATCAACTCAACTGCTTTTTTGACTTCAAGCTTAGTAGCATTAGAATCAATTTTAAATACCTGCACACCAAGTGAGTCGCCAAGCATTTGAGATTTTTCTGAGAATACAGGTCCTCTTAAGACCTGATAAAGTCTTGCGTTATTCATGCTAGTGCTTCCTCAAATTGTTTCGCAGCTTCAACTGACATGATCACTTTATCATATGCGATCAAACTCACTGGATCCACTTCGTTTGTACCAAGTACATTGACGTGTGGAATGTTGCGAGCGGCTAAGTATAAGTTTTCGTCAACTTCTTTGGTGACGATTAGTGCACGAGGTGCATTAAGCTCATTTAGCTTTGCAATCAGCTCTTTAGTCTTTGGTCCAGAAACGCTCAACTCTTCAACCAAAACCAAACGCTCTTGGCGAATCAATTCGGCGAGGATACACTGCATTGCACCGCGATACATCTTGCGGTTAACTTTCTGTGACCAATCCTGTGGTTTTGCAGCGAATGCACGACCACCAGAACGCCAGATTGGGCTACGAATAGAGCCTGCACGAGCGCGACCAGTACCTTTTTGGCGCCATGGCTTGATGCCACCGCCAGAAACTTCGGCACGGGTTTTTTGCGCACGTGTACCTTGGCGAGCACCAGCAAGATATGCGGTGACGACTTGATGCACTAATGCTTCGTTGAATTCACGACCGAAAGCCGTATCAGAAAGCTCAACCGCCGCACCTGTAACTGTTTTTAAATCCACGTTAATCCCCTTGCTTAGGCTTTGACTGACGGACGTACGATGACATCGCCACCGGTGGCACCTGGGATAGCACCCTTGATGACAATTAACCCTTTTTCAACATCAACCGATATCACTTCTAGGCCTTGAACGGTAACGCGTTTGTTACCCATCTGACCTGGCATTTTTTTGCCTTTGAAGACTTTACCTGGTGACTGGTTCTGACCAGTTGAACCAAGGGCACGGTGAGATACTGAGTTACCATGGGTGGCATCTTGCATGCTAAAGTTGTGACGCTTTACGCCGCCTTGAAAGCCTTTACCTTTACTTTGTCCTGTGACATCAACTATCTGACCTTGTTCGAACAAGTCAGCTAGGATTTCACCACCAATCTCACGACCTTCAAGATCGCTTTCATTGGCACGAAATTCCCAAACACCACGACCAGCGGCAACGCCAGCTTTAGCGAAGTGACCTTTTTGTGCGGCTGTTACGCGGCTGTCACGACGGGTGCCTGTGGTAATTTGGATGGCTTGATAACCATCTACATCAGTATTTTTTACTTGAGTAATGCGGTTTGCATCGACCTCAACCACTGTCACAGGGATAGATGCGCCTGTTTCAGTGAAGACACGGGTCATGCCGCATTTTTTACCGACTAAACCGATCGCCATTTTAGACCTCTTTATATCTTATATTAATGGGTTGGGTGTGTGATGTGCATTAACCCAAAGCAATTTGAACGTCAACACCCGCCGCTAAATCTAGCTTCATTAGCGCATCCACAGTCTTGTCAGTAGGCTGAACGATATCAACCATACGCTTGTGAGTACGGATTTCGTACTGGTCACGAGCGTCTTTATTAACGTGTGGTGAGGTTAGAACGTTGAAGCGCTCAATGCGAGTCGGCAACGGTACAGGACCACAAATTTGCGCACCAGTGCGCTTTGCAGTATCAACGATCTCTTGTGCAGATTGATCGATTAGACGATGATCAAAAGACTTAAGACGGATACGGATTCTCTGGTTAGCCATGCCAGCAAGCTCCTAATATGGGCCTTTGTCATCTTTGCTTCGCAAAGATATGAGCAAAAGCCGTTTGGTTAAATATTCACTTTAAGCGGCCTTCTGTTCTTAACCAGAATGAGTTCTTTATCGGAACTTATAGCGTGCCAAAAGCAAAATAGTTTAAAGCCCCGCCGACCCTTCCATTATAGGATGTCAGCAAAGGCATAATGAAATAGTGCTAGAAACGATGCTCTAGCTGTCATAGCGCCAGCTGTTTGATTGGCTGCGCATATATAATTCAGTGGTGTATATTATACATAGAATTTCATTCATTGCAAGAGTAATATCTATGGTGATTCAAGATATTACTCTTTATAAACATCATGGTTGAATGACGCTATTTATTTGTGTTATTTGCGATAACTGAGTCTATAGCCATAAATAATAATGAGAACATCAGTCTAAAACAACATTAATCCAAAACAATGTCGTACTGCTCTTGGGTATATAAGTTTTCTACATCAAAAGTAATCACCCTACCTAATAAGTACTCTAAGTCTGCCACCGTATCCGATTCTGTCGTCAACAGTAAATCAATGACCGCTGCATGAGCGACGACGGTAAATTTCTTGGGAGAGTTATAAGTACGGGCGCAGCGCATGATTTCACGGAATATCTCAAAGCAAACCGTTTCAGCTGTTTTGACGAAACCGCGTCCTTGGCAAGTTGAGCACGGCTCACAAAGTTGCTGCCCGAGCGATTCACGTGTACGTTTGCGGGTCATCTCTACCAAGCCCAGCTCACTGACTTGGGTAATCTTAGTCTTAGCATAATCTTGGGTCAGCTGCGATTGCAGGCTCTCGAGCACATCATCTTTATGCTGCTGCTCCAGCATATCAATAAAATCTAGGATAATAATGCCACCCAGATTGCGCAGACGTAACTGACGGGCGATGGCATGAGTGGCCTCAAGATTGGTCTTATAAACCGTATCCTCTAATGAACGCCCCCCGACGAAAGAGCCTGTGTTGACATCAATAGTCGTCATCGCCTCAGTTTGATCAATAATCAGGTAACCCCCTGATTTTAAATCTACACGGCGTTTTAGGGCATCACGTAAATCGTCCTCGACGCGGTGTACATCAAACAAGGATTGCTCAGCGGTGTAATGCACGATGCGATCATAGATAAAAGGGACAAATTCTTTGGCGAAATATCTGACTTGCTCATAGATTTGGGTATTATCGATCACGACTTTTTCGGTATCGGCATGCACCAAGTCACGAATAGAGCGCAGTGGTAGTGATAACTCTTGATAAATAAGCTCTGAGCTTTGATGGTGGTTAATCTCTTGGCGGCGCGCGCAAATGGTACGCCACAGCTGCAATAGATAATAAATATCTTCTTCCAGCTTATTCACAGGGACACGCTCAGCAGCGGTACGGGCAATAAGCCCACCTTTTAGGTTAACGGTTTGCATCAAGCTACTAAGCTCACTTTTTAAACGAGTACGTTCCTCGTCGCCATCAATACGCTGCGAGATACCGATATGCTCACTGGATGGCAAATAAACCAAATAGCGAGATGGCAGCGATATATTGGTGGTTAAGCGCGCCCCTTTGCTACCCAACTGATCCTTGGTAACCTGCACCAAAATGCGTTGGCTCTCGTGCAAGCGGTGTTGAATGAGGGTCTTAGAAACAGGGATAACGTCCGTACTCTGGGTACTGATAACGGGTGGCGTCACTGCCAAACTATCTTCTATAATAGTGCCCGCTTTATGGTTATCTGCATCCGCTTCTTTACTGGTATTTGCCACGGTTTTGTTTTCTGCGACTGGACGAGGCTGGCGCTGCATATCATTGACGTGTAAGAATGCGGTACGCGATTGACCGATATCAACGAAGGCGGCCTGCATCCCAGGAAGGACACGTACGACTGTACCTAAGTAGATATTACCAACCAGCCCCAATTTATGGTGACGTTCAATATAAATCTCACCCAAGATACCATTGTCTAAAACTGCAACACGGGATTCCATTGGACTAATATTAATCAGCAGCTCTTCGGACATAATATTTTTCTCTTATCTCTCAGCTTTTTTGGTTAGACGGTCATTGCCTATTATTATGACAGTGTAACAAATGCGACTTGCTCTTGCCCATCACCCTACCGTGTCATTATGTGCAGCAACTTAATGTGCAATAACGTAGCCAGTAACCCTTAAGCAAGGTTCAACACGCCCTATTTTCTGTAACTTTTTTAATGAGTGCTAGTGTTTGCGAAAGCGGTAAACCAACGACATTGGTATAACTGCCATTGATACGGCTGACCCATGCAGCACCTAAGCCTTGGATACCGTAACCGCCCGCTTTATCAGCAGGCTCGCCGCTATCCCAATAATCACTCATCATCTCCATAGTTAATGGAATAAAGGTCACTTCTGTGCGCTCAGTAATTTGCTGCTGATTAACCACTTGAAACGCTTGCTCATCATTTGAGCCGTTAGCCAGCGTTGAGTTGTTAGAAGGCTTAGGGAATAATGATACTTGCGTGGCTTGCACTGCCGTCCATACTTCATGGACACTATCAGACATTTGCTGCCACATGCTATACGCATGTTCGCGGTTGGTTGGTTTTACCAGCACCGTCTTACCATCTGGTAGCACGCCAATGGTATCAGAGGTCAAAATGATAAGCGGTTGGGCAAAATTGTCTTGGTCAGTTTTGAGGGTTTGATTGATGTGTTGTACCGCCGCATCTGCTTTGGCAGCGACCATGCGTTCAATATAGTTTTTGGGCGATTCGTTGTCGTGTGGCGTTTCATCGATGTCTACGCTTAGGGTACTAAAATCTAACTGCGCTCTTGTTAGCAATTCACGACGACGCGGTGAACCAGAGGCTAAAAGGATATCCATCGTTACTCTCTTATTGTGTAAATTTATAGTGTGCTTCTCTCTGAGAGCTTTTATAAGCAATCGTACTATAATTGACTCTCTTTAAAACCGATACAAGTGCTACCAACGTATCAGTTTTATGTAGAGCTGCCTATATATCGTCTTGAGATTGAATCTACGACGGGTAATGGTACTTTTTATTAACGTGCAAATTATTAACGTGCAAACTTGCGTAAAGCCAGTAATACCAGCGGCCAACTTATGATACTCATCACTAAAGATAATGCGGATTTTGCAAAAAAGACATTTTGAACAAACATCTGTAATATCCACAGATTCAACTGAAAAACTATCAAACCCAAACTCGCTATCAACCATGCACTAATCGTATTTAATTGCTTAATATAGATACTGGCTATCCTGATAACCAGTGCCACGACCACCGCAGCAAAGGCTTGCTGCCCTAAATGGGTATCCATCAGTAGATCCGCAATAAGACCAATGGTGAATGCGGTAAAGATACCAACGTAGCGTGGCTGAAATAGCAACCAAAAAATCAGCACCATTATCATAACCATAGGCCGTAGTGTTGCCATACTAGGGCTTAATGGATAGACATTGAGCGATGAAGCGGCGACGAAGCTAAGAATAATCGCAACAACCAACAGTACCGTTATATTGTCAGAATCAGGATGCGACATGAGTACTTACCTTAGGAAGTGTTTAGCGAGAGCTATTAACGTGTTGATTGGGGTTCGATAGATTTGAACGTCGTAGCGGAAAAGGTATTGATAAACAGCTAGCTCATAAGTATAAATTTAAGCGAGCTGCCACGCCATCAACGCTCATTGATAACACTGTTGTTTTTATTGACTAGCTTATCTTGTAGTATCAGCACATAAGCGTTATCAATAAAGTTCGCGGCTGGCGTCACTTCGATACTTCTAAAGTTATCGGCTTGCGTGTCCTCAATATGAGCGATTTGACCAACGCGATAGCCTGCTGGTATGCGTCCACCCAAACCCGATGACACCAGCTCATCACCCACGCGCACGTCTGAGGTTTTAAAGACATAATTGAGGCTAAGTAAGGTAGGTATACCTTGACCGGTAACAATAGCGCGCTGCCCCGTACGCTTGACGGTAACCGCCACGGATTGCTGTTCATCGGTAATCAATAATAAACGACTGGTATTGGGATAGACATTGATAATCTGTCCTAAAATACCGTCCTCATCGATAACCGTCTGTCCGACTTGCGCCCCATCTTGTGCGCCTTTATTCAGTACCACAATCTGTCTCAGTAAATTGGTATCTGTACCAATTACCTGTGCCAAATTTAAATCAAACTGTTCAGGCTTGGTCGTTGATAAGATACCTTGTAGGCGGGCGTTTTGTGCCAAGATATAATCCTGCTGCTGCAGCTTGGCTTGAGCGTGGATAAGTTGCGACTTTAGCTGCATGTTTTCACGGCGTAGCGCTTCTTTGGACTGCATGCTACCACTGGCCCAATGCGTGGCGTAACTCGGTAACAACGACAGCTCATAAATAGGCTGCATGGCGGCATGACTGGTATTACGTATTGGCTTAAACCACTCTGAGTTTTTGCTATCGAACCACATCAGTATCAAAGCTACTATCAATACAATAGCGGCCTTGCGTAGTGCTAATGGCTGGCGCGCAAAAATACTTGGGGTCATAAGTCGTCAACTCAGGGATGATAAAATAAGCGGTAACCAGTAATAGATTTTGGCATTTATTAAGGCAATTAAAGGCAGCGCAACCGGCTACCTTTAACTTTATATTTTTCGCTTAATCGTTGATACCAATAATAATTAAGCACCATCACATTGAAAATGCTTAACCAAAATCAATTAAACAAAAATCATGTTCAAACTCTTGTTATTGATAAAATCAAGGGCAATACCACCGCCGCGGCTCACACACGTTAATGGCTCTTCTGCCACAGTCACAGGCAAACCCGTTTCTCTTGAAACCAGCTTGTCTAAATCGCGTAATAATGCCCCGCCGCCGGTCAATACGATACCGCGCTCAGCGATGTCTGATGACAATTCTGGCGGCGTCTGCTCAAGGGCGGCTTTTACGGCACTAACAATACCGCTTAGTGGGTCACTCAAGGCTTTTTGCACTTCTTCTGAATTGACAGTAAAGGTTTTTGGCACGCCTTCTGCCATACTACGACCACGAACTTCGACTTCTAGTTGACTGTCCTCATTTAATGCAGAACCGACTTCTTGTTTGATACGTTCAGCGGTGGTTTCACCAATCACGCAACCATGGGTACGGCGGACATGAGTAATGATGGCTTCGTCAAACATATCGCCACCGATACGAATCGACTCGGCATAAACGCAACCTGACAGCGCGATAACCGCTATTTCAGTCGTACCACCACCGATATCAACCACCATCGAGCCACTGGCTTCATGGACGGGCATGCCAGCACCAATCGCTGCTGCCATCGGTTCCTCTAATAGTAGTACTTTGCTTGCGCCTGCTGACGACACCGCTTCACGAATCGCTTTGCGCTCAACCAAAGTAGACTTGCAAGGCACACAAACCACCACGTTAGGCTGCGCCATAAAACGCTTGGCTTTTACCTTAGCAATAAAGTGTTTCAGCATTTTTTGCGTCACTTCAAAGTCCGCAATCACGCCGTCTTTTAAGGGACGAATAGCGGTGATATTGGCAGGTGTACGGCCTAGCATTTGCTTGGCATCCACACCTACAGCTGCAACGGTAGGGTTCTGGGTACGATTGCTTCGTAGCGCGACCACCGTAGGCTCGTCGAGCACCACGCCTTTACCAGGAATAAAAATAAGGGTGTTCGCAGTACCGAGGTCGATTGCGATATTATTTGATAAAAATCCAAACAGGTTCATGACTAATATATCCAGCGTCTTACGAATGAGGCGAATGAGAGTGACTGAGGGGTTACTCATCAGTGTTGAGCAGGTCGTCGTTAGACATTACCTGTGGCGAGAGTTTATCATCGCAACAAGTCAAACCGAAGCAATAATGATGAAATGAAAAAACTGAGCTAAATTATACCGATTTGGCTCAAAAAAAACACAGATATTTGCACCAGTTAGCTAGAATTTTACGCTTAAGCGCTAAAAGTTGTTACAAAATTTAAAATGGTAAACAATCTCAATTCATTTAACGAAACATCATTTAATTCAACAACTAACAAGGCGTTACAGCCAGGCGATATTTTTGCTTAGCAGCGAATGCCCACTGTAACGTATTTTGTCACTCAACGGGGCGCAATTGATGGTTAACCCATAACTGTCTGGTCAACTTTGCAAAGCCGCTTCGAGTAAAGATTGTGCAGCAATCCAGCGTCATGCTCTGTAATCTTCAGTGAGATGCTTTATAATAAAGCCACTGTATACACATCTTATTTTGGTTTATTTTAATATTTGCCTATTTTGACCATATTCCACTCTAACAAAAACTGTCCTGCACTGGAGAAATCATGTCTCAGCAACCATCAACGTCTGACAGCAACGTCAGCCGCGAAGAAATCCTAGAAGTTGCCAACCTGGCGCGTTTGGGTGTCGATGAAAGCACTGCCGATAGCTATGCCGATGACATCAGTAAAGTATTAAAACTGATGCATACCCTTGGCAATGTGGACACTACCGATATCAAACCGTTAGCCAATATTCATGAAGCTTGCCAAGAATTGCGTGCTGATATTGCCAAGCACGATATCAATCGTGAGCGCAATCAATCGGTCGCGCCTGCTGTTGAAGAAGGGCTGTATCTAGTACCACAAGTGATTGAATAGGCTGCCGACGCTATCTTTTAACTTTATCTCATTTTATTTTATGCTATTAACATTTTGACGGACGACACCTTATGTCTGAACTTCATTTATTGAGTACCCAGCAGCTTATTACAGGCTTGCAAGACCAACAATTTAGCAGCGCGGAATTAACCGAACACTACATCAAGCGTATCAACGCGCTAGACAGCAAAGTTAACAGCTTTATCACTCACACTTCTGAGACGGCATTAGCACAAGCACAAGCGGCAGACGAGATGCGCGCGCAAGGCGATAAACGCCCATTACTTGGTGTCCCCATGGCGCACAAAGATATTTTTTGTACCCAAGGTGTGTTGACGACTTGTGGCTCCAAAATGCTGCACAATTTTGTCTCACCCTATAACGCTACTATCGTCTCTAACATCGAAAAAGCGGGCATGATTAGTCTTGGTAAGCTCAATATGGATGAGTTTGCGATGGGTTCAGACAATAGCAGCTCTTACTATGGCACGGTACAGAACCCTTGGAATCTAGAACGCGTCCCCGGTGGCTCATCAGGTGGTAGTGCAGCAGCCGTCGCTGCAGGGTTCATACCAGTTGCAACGGGTAGTGATACAGGTGGCTCTATTCGTCAACCTGCCTCATTTTGTGGCTTAACCGGCATTAAGCCAACTTATGGTCGCGTCTCTCGCTTTGGTATGATTGCTTATGCGTCAAGCCTTGACCAGGCTGGCAGTATGGGCCGTAGCGCCAAAGACTGCGCTTATCTGTTGCAGCCAATGATCGGTCATGACCCACGTGATGCAACCTCTATCAACCATGATATGCCTGATTATGTACAAGACCTAAACGATGCAGAAGCGGCGGCTGGCGATAAGCCATTTGCTGGCTTACGTATTGGTGTTGCCAAAGAGTACTTTAGCATTGGGCTTGATGCTGAGGTAGAACAAGCCGTACGTGCTGCTTTGAAAAAATACGAAGAGCTTGGTGCGACGATTGTAGAAGTCAATATCACCGACCCTGAGATTACCCTTGCCACTTACTATATGTTGGCACCAGCAGAAGCCTCTTCGAACCTATCTCGCTTCGATGGCGTGCGTTTTGGCTATCGCTGTGAAGACCCAAAAGACTTAATCGACTTGTACACCCGCTCACGCTCTGAAGGCTTTGGCCCTGAAGTACAGCGCCGTATCTTGACAGGTACTTATGCGCTATCTGCGGGTTACTTCGATGCCTATTATACCAAAGCACAAAAAATACGCCGCTTAATCATTAAAGACTTCGAGGAAGCCTTTGCCAATTGTGATGTGATTGCTAGTCCAACGGCACCAACAGCTGCTTATAAGCTGAGTGAGAATCTTGACCCCGCGACTATGTATTTGGGTGACGTTTATACCATCGCGGTTAACTTAGCAGGTCTACCTGCGCTCAGTCAGCCTGTTGGTTTAACATCAGAAGGTCTACCTATTGGCTTGCAATTAATTGGTCAATATTGGCAAGAAAGCAAGCTATTATCGACCGCGCACCTATTTCAGCAACAGACAGATCACCACTTGCAACACTCTACCATCGCGAAGGAGACGGTATAATGAACACAGCAACTACTACTGATAACAATGCCGTCCGCCAGCACGCTGTTCGTAAAGAGCTGTTCGTCGATGGTTATGAAGTGGTCATCGGTATCGAGATTCACTGCCAGCTTAATACAGAAAGTAAAATATTCTCCAGCGCACCGACTGACTTTGGACACGAGCCAAACAGCCAAGCCAGTATCGTTGACTTGGGTTTGCCTGGCGTGTTGCCAGTGCTGAATAGTGGCGTGGTAGAGCGTGCGCTAAAGTTCGGTATCGGCGTCAATGCCGAACTGGGTTTATTCAATACCTTTGATCGTAAAAACTACTTCTATCCTGATTTGCCTAAAGGCTATCAAATTACCCAGATGGCCAACCCTATCGTAGGCGAAGGCTATATCGATGTCGTGGTCAATGAAGGTGAGAAAAACGAATACCCCAAACGTATGGGTATCACCCGCGCGCATTTAGAAGAAGACGCTGGTAAATCGGTTCATGATGCTGTCGATGGTATGACTGGCGTGGATTTGAACCGTGCTGGTACGCCGCTAATCGAAATCGTCTCCGAGCCTGATATGCGCTCCGCTCATGAAGCACTTGCTTACATCAAGGCTATTCATCAGCTGGTTACTTGGCTCGGCATCTCAGATGCGGTGATGGCAGAAGGGTCATTCCGCTGTGATTGTAACGTCTCTGTACGTGAGCCTGGAAGCGAGCTGGGTACACGTACTGAGCTAAAAAACCTCAACTCATTCCGCTTTATCGAACGCGCCATCAATCGCGAAATCGAGCGTCAAATCGATATCATCGAGGACGGTGGTAAAGTCATCCAAGCAACCATGCTTTATGATCCTGATAAAGACGAAACTCGTGTTATGCGTACTAAAGAAGACGCCAACGACTATCGCTACTTCCCTGACCCTGACTTGCTGCCAGTGCGTATCGAGCAGCATACGGTTGATGAGATTAAAGCGGCGATGCCTGAGCTACCGGTTGCTCGCCGCGCTCGTTTTGAAGAGGAGCTGGGTCTATCAGAATACGACGCCCGTATCTTGACCGGTAGCCGTCAGCTTGCCGATTATTTTGAAGATGTGGTTGCAGAAGTTGGGCAAGCAGATGCTAAAATGGCTGGTAATTGGGTCATGGGCGACCTACTTGGTGCGCTGAATAAAGACGATACCGATATCGTTGACTCGCCTATCAGTGCCAAGCAACTGGCTGGCATGCTAGCGCGAATTAAAGATGATACCCTGTCTGGGAAGTTAGCCAAAAAAGTCTTTAGCGCGCTATATGAGCGCGAAGGCGGCGATGCTGATAACGCGGCAGATAAAATCATCGAAGAAAAAGGACTGAAACAAGAAACCGATACTGGCGCGATTAAAGCTATCGTTGAAGAAGTCATCGCTAATAATCAAACGATGGTCGATGAGTATCGCGGCGGTAAAGAAAAAGCCTTTAACGGTCTAGTCGGACAAGTGATGAAAGCCAGTCGCGGTAGTGCCAACCCTCAGCAAGTCAACCAAATCCTAAAAGAGCTATTGGGTTAAGGTCAATTGCTGATTGGTTATGCTGACTATTATAGGTAAAATACTATTGTAGATTTTGGCTAAAATAAATAGCCCTTGCAATATACATAATTTTGCGTAAAATAGTCAGTCATTCGGGGCGTAGCGCAGTCTGGTAGCGCACTACACTGGGGGTGTAGTGGTCGCAGGTTCAAATCCTGCCGTTCCGACCAAACATAGCAGTAAAGAGAAAAGCCAATCATTGTTTTCAATGGTTGGCTTTTTTTTGGATTGATTATTTCTAATATTATCTAGATTAAGATTGCCTATAGACTTTTACCAAACAAGCCGCTAGGGTAAATGCTACAACGTTATGATGGTCTAGCCTATGGCCGAGCCTATTGCTCAACCTCTCTCTACTCACCTTATAGATGCCGCACCTTGGGAAGCTTACCAGCGACCTTACGTACGTGATTTGGCGTATGTGCTTGCCTGCCCTAACGTCTTGACCAAATGGCTGGACTTCGTGCCGCATCAAAATACGCATGAGGTTGAGGTACATAGCGCCATATTTTGGCAAATGCAGTTTGAGGCATATCAGCAGCGTTTAAAAGAGCTGGACAGCACCAATGAATATCAGCAGCTGACACGTTATCTGTTAAAACGTCCTAGCCCCAATCGCTTAGGTTTTCACTTTGAAGGCTTATTGTCATTTTGGTTAGAGGATGGCTTTGCGCGCAATTTACATCCATACGAGACACTCGCTAATAACGTGCAGTTATACAATGGTAAGCAGACGACCGGCGAGCTTGATTTGATTTTGTATAATCATCAAGAGAAACTTGTCGAACACTGGGAGCTGGCGATTAAGTTTTTTATGGGGTCAGCGCCATTTGCTCCTGAAAATTGGGTTGGGATTAATTCTAATGATAATTTACAGCGTAAAATGACCCACATGCAAACTAAGCAATTTCGTACGGTTTGGGTGGATACTGAAAAGCATGGACAAGTCAAAATTGATAAGCGTTATGGCGTGATAAAAGGACGTTTCTTTTTACCGATAAATACCAAGGAGTTTGGTCACTTGGATTATCCTGATTGGCTAGCGCCAAGCTTTCCCATGCACGAATGGTGTGATAAAGATGACCAGCTTAATCTTGCTACGATTGATATGACCATCTTGCGATCCGCCCATTATATTGAATGGTTTAGTAAACGTGATTTTTACGATGGATGTCAACCGTCTTTTACCTACGATGAAAATGGCACACTAAAAACAGGACTGTACTTTGCAGGCGATAGACCAATAGTCATTTATCCTACCCAGCACGATCCAGTAGATGATAAATATCAGTAACCCTTATCGCTCTAGATCAGAATTGCACTTATTCATTGATACATATTTACTAAACTACCAAGCATAACGTCCATATAGACTAATCTCACTACGCTTAGCTTTTTCTGAATCAAGACTATCCGTCAGTAATTTGATGCCAACGTAGCGACTGTCTAGCGCCAAACCCAATGCCTGCGTCTGCGGTTCTACTAGACCAGTAATCATGATAGGAAAATTATCATGAGTCGTTTGATAGCCTGCTGATAGCTGGTACAAATCATGGATATCATTCACCTGACCATGTATCCCAAGTTGCCATTGATTGTCTAGTTGATGCTGGATACTACCTTCAACGCGCCACGGCAATGTTTGAGTGACATCATCAGTACTTAACTGCCCTTCTATCGTATATAGAGGTCGACCATTGACATCATAATCCAACGCATATCGCGTGCTTGGCATGTCTTTCCAATGCATACGCCCGAGAATATCGTAGCCGCGAAGAGATAATTGTGTGCTATCAGATAACTGACCTATGAGCTGCAAATCGAGTGAATAGCCATATCCCGAAGGTTTCGCGGGATTCCAGTTTAGATTTTCCTCCCCTAACGCTGGTTCGTCATAATAATAGTCGATATAAGCATTGGTTTTGTCCAAACTGTCCCGGATATTTGTTATTTCATTATTTGGTAAGGCTCTGGTGCTTAAATTGCCTACTACCTTACCTTCTAACGCATGTAAGCCCTGCCAAACGTTGGCACGAGTCGTCAATTGCCAGTTAGGCATAAGCTGCTGCGTCAAGCCAATATTGGCACCGAACCTTTCATTATGCTTGGCCTCTAAAAATAAAGGGTACGTCTGGCTGGTACTTGAAGGCTGTTCATTTTCATATTGCCAATAAACTTCCGCAGTTTCCTCACTAAAAGTCATCAAATAATCATAACGCCACCCTAATCCATAGCTAATAGCGCTGCCAGCAGGACGAATCGCAAGTGATGTTCTTCCTTGAGCATAAGCATGATCACCCGAGTCCAGCGGTGCATTCCAATCATCCAAAAATGCCGCGATAGGCTGCGTCGGACTATGAGCCGTAGCCATTACAGACCAATCTATCTGAGCATCTGATTGTTTGGGCTGACTGTCTAGCAAGCCTATTGTTTGAGTGTTTAGATCAAATCTTGTTTCAGCAATATTAGCAATCTGATTATCTTGAGCGATAGCAGGTGTGGATACTGCTATCGCAACCACCGTTGGCATAACAAACACTAAACGCTTATAAGAACGCGAGACTAAAATATTAGATAAAACAGGGTAACAAGATAAATGATAGCAAGACATAAGTTTCTCATGTTTATTAGAGGGCATAAAAAAGAGACAGTATGAGCTGTCTCTTTTCTTATTTTTGCTATATCTCAATCGCTACTAACAACGTTTGAGAGTTAATATGAGACAAGGCTCGATTATAGGATTATCAAACTATCATCAATAAACTTGGCTGTGATTTTGCCATCATTATCCATCAAATCACCATAGTCTTTGTCATTAACCATGATATCACCCAGCTTGCCGGCAGTGTCTTTAATGAAGTCACCATCGGCATCGACATTTAATTTGATCGACGCTTTGTTTTGCTCAACTAAAAACTGTGTGCTGACCACATCGTAATTACTGTCTAAGGTGGACTTACCTGTGACAAATAAGCTTTTACCTTCTACACTGGCTTTGAGGCCTTCTAACTCAATGATGTTACGAGCAGTACGTTTAAGATTGGCTTGAAAATCAAGTGGAATAGTCGTTGCGCCCTTTTTGGTCACATTACCTTTGATAGCCAACACTATTTCCATACCTACGTATTTATTCGCCGTTTCTTCAATATTACCTGCATCAGTCACTATCAAGAAGTTTTTAATGTCAGCATCATTGGCATTAGCGTTAAGTGTAATTTCTACATTGGTCGCAGGCTTTTTCTTAGTCATATTGCCGGTTATAGCAAGTTTGTAAGGGATGGTTCTTACCACTAAGCTATTATCTGCCAGCTTTTTACTGATATCTAACGCAGCAAATTCAAAGTTTTTTGCTTCGATAACACTATCGTTAGCAGTTAGCTTTAGATTGCCTAACTTTATTACCGCTTTTTCTAAAGTGATGCCCGCTCTGTTTACATCATTAAGGTCAAACTCGTCATCGACCACGATTTTATCACTAAACTGACCACTAACAGTGAAGCCTTTAGTTGAGCTAAGAGTCACAAGATCAGAGCCAGACCCTATTTTCAGACTCTTAAATCCAATACCGCCATTGAAACTAGCACTACTCGTATTAGAGCTTAATGCATTTTCAAAACCTTCATAGACAGTCTTGAAAGTATCTTGATTAACAAGCGTTTCTTTATATGTACCAGTACTTGGGTTATATATATAATCGTATTCTTTAACGACTACCTTAGTAGCACCTGAAAGCTGAAATTGTCCATCAGCATTCAATGTCGCTAAAAAACCACTCTCTGGCGTCAATGCTAAATCACCTAAAATATTATTGAATTCTTGATCATTAGCCAAAGCAACAATATCAACCGCTTTTAATTGTGATAAATCATTTTCTTGCATGTAATAATAAAGGCTGTTTGGCACATCAAAAGTATAACTAAGTCGCGCTTCTTGCTTCTCCGTAAGAATATCACTCGCGCCTTTATATACATTGGTCACGGCTAAATTATCACTAACGAATAGCTTAGCGGTACGAATCATCTCTTTAGCTTGATCAATCTCAGACAAATTATTATCCACAGGTGGCTTAACGGGTACATCTGGCGTCGTTGTCCCATTGCCAGCTGACACATTATTGTCGTTATCATCACCACAACCTACTAATACTAATGTACTGGCTAGCGCTAATGCCGTTAATTTAAACATTTTCATAAAATAATCCTTTACCCTGTAGTGATATTTTTAGAATAGAAATTAATCGACTTATTCATATTCGTAATATTTAGTTGCCTAAAAGTCTGTTTAGGAATAAGAAAACTTAAGTCTACTTATTAATAATGAATCATACATTTATTAGCAAATTTAGTCTATAAGGTAAATAATTATTATGGATATGTTACTTAAATATTAAGTATGTATTTTATACTCTGTTAAATGACAATTATTTTATGATGAGTGATGCACCTGCCGCATTAATAACTCTCAATCACCTGCATCAGCTCATATCTCAGCATATCAGCACTGGGCATACGCTCGGCGTGAAAACGCACGATAGCAATGCCAGCACTAGCAAGCGCCTTATCTTTTTTATCATCAGCTTTTTGCCGTGCTTTGCTGCTATGCGTCCAATCATCCAGCTCGATGGCAACCAGTGTCGTCTGAGCATCGATATCAACAATCACATAATCGACGCTTTGGCGACAAATACGATTAAACCAAAAACTACGTTCGGAGGTTTCATTACTATTGGCTTCGATGATTCGTGACAGCTGGACTTGGACAAAGATATGATATTCAGGCAAGGCGTTCTTTAACTTATTAAAAAATATTACTTCAGTATCGGTCATGATTGGCATGGGCGCGAATGGCCAAATGGCCAATTCATCACCGCGTACAGGCTTTGGATCAGGCTCAATGCTTTGAGGTTTGGACAACAGTTTTGGTAAGGTAATTAGCCCTAAAAAGCCAACCGCCAGTATTAAAAATATAACGCCAAATGACATGGTTTTACCTTATACATGATTAAAGCAGACGATTGTGGTTGATGGATGATTCAAATCATCACGCATATCCGACCGCTGCAAGGCAGCCTTTATAGGCTGACAGGTTATACAGAGAGAAACAGAAAAAATAAACGGCGCTCATCGTAGCTAAGCTGATAGCAATCGGCAAACACTAAAACAAAAAACACGACAGTAGGTGTCGTGTTTTAATATGAATGGTAGTAAGCAATGAAAATCTAAGCCAACTTGGTTCAAGTAATAATGTTTGGTTGAAGATTATTACCTGAAAACAGACTAAAAAATACCTAGCGCCAGTATAAAACCCAAGCACCGGTAGTATTGACCTTAGGATCACTATTAATCTTGTCTTTTAATGCCAAAGCCGCTACTTTCCCACGCTCAGGTCCCACTATGACACGGACACCGCGACTGGTGCGACTGGTCTTCACTTGATAGCCAGCTTCCTGAAATGTCTTTGCCATCTCGTCGGCTTTGGTCTGATTATTCGCCAATGCTACTTGCACCCCAAAGCTACCTTTGGCATCAGTCTCTTTCACCTCTTTACGAGCTTTACTAAGTTTTTGTTGGGCTTCACGCTTGGCATCAGCCGTTTTCTTAGCCAATGCTTCTTCTTTTTGACGCTTGTCTTCACGCGCTTTTTCGGCAGCTGCCGCTTCACGCTCTAGACGTTGTACTTGCTTACGAGATGGGATGGTTATGTTTTGACCCAGCTGTAGTGATGCCTTTGGTGAGATATTATTAGCCTGTGCCAACACCTCTACCGGCATATTGTATTGTCTAGCCAGCTTAATCAGCCCGTCGCCTCTTTTGACTTGATAATCAGAAGGTGATTTTGGTGGCTCTTTTTTAGCTGCTTCTTCGGCCTTTCTCTTTTTCTCAGCCAAAGCTTGGGCTTCAGCCTGTTTTTTCGCAGCGGCTTGTTTTTTAGCCTCAGCCTGCCTTTTTGCTTCCGCCTCTTTTTTACTCTCCGCTAGCTTTTTAGCGGCCGCTTGTTCTTCAACAGCAGCTTGGCGCTGGGCTTCCTGTTGTGCCTCGGCCGCTTTTTTCTGCTCGCTAGCATTCGAGTCAGTGTCAGTCTCAGCAGTCGTCGTTGCTGTATTATCACTTGTAGGTTTTGTGGTTGGTGTTTCAAGTGTGTCTTTTTTCTCTTCGCTGTCTTTATCGTTAGTAGTAGGCTTACTGCTTGCCAAATACTGCTGACTTTCAGCACGTGCTTTTGCCAATGCCTGTGCTTCAGCGGCTTCTTGTTCGGTTAAGAACTGCTTAGCACGCTTTTCTTGTTCGGCAACACGCGCGGCTCGCTCTTTTTGTTTTTGGGCCAAGATACGTTTTTCAGTTTCGATATCAGTCGTGAGTGGCTGAGACACTTTTTGCTCAGTACTTGGTTTATCGACCATAACTGACGTTGGCTGTGATTTATTACTATCCCCAATTTGTTGCACCATGGCGTATAGCATCACACTACCGCCGATAATCATCCCAATGCCCAATAAGGCTTGTCTCGAAAAGTTCATCCGTTTACGTCTCTTAGTTGGTAATAAGGTTGATTGAGCGGCGCAGCTATTGTCTCAAAACTCTAATATAGATAGCGTTGCTAAACAAACATTGCCGCCAGTTACGTTCATCGATTTTCAAATCGTATGCAGAGCTTCTAATATCAGCGCTCTAAATCATCTTGATTATAAAGCATATTTTTCATGCTGTCTGCCATCACGCAATTACTAAGATTAACATTAAACTGTTGCTGTTTTAACCTAAATTATCACATTCTTAATGCCGCTAGCGCCTCACCAATGGTATGAAACGAGCCGCATACCACAATTAAGTCTTGCGGCTGACTAGCCTTGATAACCGCTTGGGTCGCCTCTGGTAAATGTTCAAACGTATGTATTTGAGCACCATCGACATAAGTTACTAATATATCTTGCAGCTGCTCAGTACTGGCTGCGCGTGGATAGTCAATTTCAGCAATGAACCAATCACTAATGGGTAACCCTGCGGCGGTCAAACGTTGGACGACTTTATTAATATCTTTGTCGCCCAGCATGGAAAACAGCATTTTAATACTGGCAGGTTTATTGTTAGCTTGGTTGTTGTTTTGATTTGGGGCATCAGTGGTGTTTTGCTTGGTTAAATGCTGCTGCCAAAGTGGTAATAATTGTGCCAATAAGAACTCAACGCCTTGCTCGTTATGCGCCACATCAAACAACCAATGACGATTATGCATCTCGCGATAATCAAATCGTCCAGCGAGCTTAGTGGTTTGCAAAGCTTGCTCGATAGCATTGGTATCAACGTTTAACGGACTTGCGAGTACCGCTGATAACGCATTGGCAGTATTGGTTAACGATAATGCTGGTCGTGGCAGCTGCATAGTGACAGCGGCATTACTATATTGCCAAGTAGTTGCATTCATTTCACGGTAACTAAAATCCACACCCACTTGATAACAAGTCGCCTGATGGGAATCGATAGCCTGTTGTACGCTAGATGGCATTTCAGTAGCGCCATAAACCACGGTAATATCATCACGTAAAATACCTGCTTTTTCGGCACCAATAGCTTCGACATTATCACCCAACCAATCGACATGATCGATAGCTATATTGGTAATCACTGCCGTATCAGGATCAATAATATTGACCACATCCAAGCGACCGCCCAAACCAACTTCTAATACCCAAACATCACAATCCGCTTCCGCAAATATCAGTAATGCAGCTAGCGTCGTCATCTCAAAAAACGATAACGTTAAATCACATTTTAGACGCGCTGCTTCTACTTTGTTAAAGGCGTTAATTAAGGTTGCATCACTGACCATTTCGCCATTAATACGCACGCGCTCATTAAAAACACTTAAATGCGGTGATTGATATAAAGCCGTTTTATAACCTGCTGCTTGACACATTTGGGCGATAACAGCCGTCGTCGAGCCTTTACCATTGGTGCCCGCCACAGTAAATACATAGGCGTCGTCTTTCGCTGACTTTACTACGCCTAACGCCTCAGCCACTGGCAGTACTCTAGACAACCCCATATCTATCGCCGAGACATGAATCTGCTGCATATAATCAAGCCATTCTGTCAAGTTAGAGTGCTCAGTGGGAGTATTAGGGTTGGCAAGTAAAGAGTCAGACATGGGTAGAACCTATATTAGAATATTCGAATAGAAAGCAGACGTTTAAAAAATAAGACAGTATAGTCAGTGAAACGTAAAATCGATACATCACGTACTGCAGGTACCGTTTTTTCTTGCTTGCTGTGCCTACGCAGACAGAGGCTACAAAAAAACTATACCCGCAGTATCGTAGCGTTTTTAAAGTATTTTAACTATATACAACTGCCTGACCAAAAAGCAAAAATAGGTGTAATGGACAAAATTCATGCTAAAAAGTAGAAGGTAGTCGCTAATGGACATA
>NZ_RRYW01000242.1 GCF_014861365.1 Psychrobacter sp. FME6 | reverse complement strand
GTTTCAGCGTATAACCTAGACGTAGGTAAGTCTGGATAAGCTTTTGTAAAGACTGATTCCAAAGTATCGTCTGGATTGTCATAACTGATATAGCTGTTGATATGAATTTCTTCAGAGCTAAAATCTAAGCTGATCATATAAACGTAGTTATTGATTTCTTCTTCAAAGTTATATTGCATTCGAATGTCTAAAAAAACATCAGTACTATGTCGCAAACTCCATGTTTGTAAGCTCGGTAACTGCTTAAACTGATTAAAAGTTAAAGGGTATTGATAGTTTACAAAATTATCTGCAACGTTTTCGCTGGTACCGTAAGTGTAGCTATCTTGAATAGATATACGAGGGTCATCAATGCGGTGATCATCTAACCAACCTTGCCCTTCTAGCTGTTTAAACAGTTTTTGCACAGCGACATAGGCATCTTTTTTCGTAACACCATAGCTGCCTTGAGAGTTAGGAATGAAGAAATCAATTCGAACCGACTGTATGCCTCGTTTAGGTTTATCATGAATATAGAAGCCTGAGGTCATACCCACATTGTCAACAGTGAGTGATGGAACGTTAGGGTAGCTAAAGGTAGCAGTCCCATCGTTAGATGGAAAGTTAATTTCGTAAAAAGTAACGCCTAAGCTGCCAATATTGAG
>NZ_RRYW01000241.1 GCF_014861365.1 Psychrobacter sp. FME6 | reverse complement strand
AAAAAGCTATGGCAAGCAGAACTACCAATGCAAGGACTGCAAACGTCAATTTATTGGCGATCATGCGTTAACCTATCACGGCTGTCATTCTAAAATAGAAGACATCATACGGCTAATGATGGTTAGAGGTTGCGGCGTTAGAGACATAGCTGTTATAGCCTCAGTCAGTATCGGTAAAGTATTGAGCACCATAGGCTCATCTGTTTATAAGATCGCGCCTAAGAAGAGCTACTATGAACGCTTAGAGGTTGATGAGTTTTGGACTTACGTGTATCGAAAAAAGCGTAAAGTTTGGCTTATTTATGCTTATGATCGCGCTACCAATGAGATTGTTGCTTATGTTTGGGGCAAACGTGACCTAAAAACGGCTAAGAAGCTAAGAGCACGTTTAAAGCAACTTAAAGTAAGCTACGGCTCTATTAGCATGGATAATTGGGACAGCTTTATAACGGCCTTTAAAGGTGATCACAAACAGGTTGGCAAACAGCATACCATAGGTATAGAGGGTAATAACTGTCGCCTTAGACACCGATTAAGACGAGCGGTTAGAAAGACTTGTTGCTTCTCTAAGAAGCTCGATAATCACTTCAAAGTGTTTGATATGGTGTTCTTTTACATCAATTATGGCTACGTCTGATGCCAGCATACTTTTTAGAACAC
>NZ_RRYW01000240.1 GCF_014861365.1 Psychrobacter sp. FME6 | reverse complement strand
CCTAGGCTTAGATGTGTATAGTTCATGGTTGCAATCTCACTTTGGTCGGTGGATAAAAACTTTGATGCTAGCGCATCTAGGTCTTTTTTTCACCTCACATTTGGTATTGCACTTCATGTGTTAATCTAAGTTTTTAAATAATCAAAAATATGCTGCCACTGCTTTAGTACGCTGACCAATAAAACCAAACTAAATAGCATCATCAACACGCGCCATGACGCTACCTGTGTCCCTGAAAACGGCTGTAACAATAGGCCAAACAAGAATAGCAGAGAGTATAAAAAGTTTGCAGCCACTGCAGCGATAGTACCCTGCGATGTTTGATTGGTGGTAAGCATAACCATAGCCTTAAAAATGAGCGCACATACTTGGCAATTTTAGAAAAAAACAAAAGCCTCCGACGCGAACGTCGAAGGCTTTTTATCCATAAGATATGTTATTTATCTTATCGGCTGCATTATGTCAAAGTCAGAATAGATAAGCAATACATCTACTTAACTGGGTCGTTCTTCTATAGTCAGTTCAAAATAAAAGCGATACGATTGTAGTAAAGTAAGAGGTTGCAAAAAATTTATAGCCAATAGTACGGTATCGTTTTTACCATAAATTTACGGTGGTGTTCTAAAAAGTATGCTGGCATCAGACGTAGCCATAATTGATGTAAAAG
>NZ_RRYW01000239.1 GCF_014861365.1 Psychrobacter sp. FME6 | reverse complement strand
ACCTTACGCTTATTCACCGCCGTTCGAATCACACTGTTTAGCGACTCTATCGCATTGGTGGTATAAATCGCTCTTCTGATGTCTTTAGGATAACCAAAGAACACCGTTAAGCCCTCCCAGTTATTGCGCCAAGACTTGATGACATGCGGGTACTCTTTACCCCATACTTCATCAAAGTGCTCAAGGTTGGCCTCTGCCATCTCAAGCGTATCAGCACCGTAGATGGCCTTTAAATCAGCTGCTACGGCCTTCTTGTCCGTCCAAGGTACGAACTTCATCGAATAGCGCACCATATGCACGATACACAGCTGAACCTGAGCGTTAGG
Source organism: Psychrobacter sp. FME6 (assembly GCF_014861365.1). Lineage (GTDB taxonomy): Bacteria > Pseudomonadota > Gammaproteobacteria > Pseudomonadales > Moraxellaceae > Psychrobacter. Next base: position 348 of record NZ_RRYW01000239.1, on the reverse strand, counting down.
GTAGACCGTATTGATGGCATCAGGGAAGCCTTTTAAACCATCGACACAGGCAATAAGGATATCTTGAACCCCGCGGTTTTGTAGCTCAGTGAGAACACCAAGCCAGAATTTAGCGCCCTCGTTCTCTGATAGCCACATGCCAAGCAGCTCTTTTTTACCATCAAGAGCAACGCCTAAGGCCAGATAGATAGCTTTGTTGATGATCTGCTTGTCCTGACGAACTTTGACGACAATGCAGTCTAAGTAGACGATAGGATAGACGCTGCTCAGTGGCCGGTTCTGCCAAGCGGTGATGTCATCCAAGATGTTGTCAGTGACTCTGGAAACCAAGCTGCTTGAGATGTCGAC
>NZ_RRYW01000238.1 GCF_014861365.1 Psychrobacter sp. FME6 | reverse complement strand
ACCAACAGCCGTGACGACCAAAAGCGCGCTGATGACTTAGTCAATCGTAACTTTAATGCTCATCGTCCTAACCAACTATGGGTTGCAGATTTTACCTATATCAAGACGACAAGCGGCTGGGTGTATACCGCTTTTATTATTGATGTGTTTGCTCGCGCTATCGTTGGCTGGAAAGTATCTAATCGCATGAATACCGATATGGTGATGGCGGCGTTAAATCAAGCAATAGCAGATAGAAACTATCCCAAAGATGTGATTCATCACAGTGATCGAGGGGTTCAGTACTTATCTATTCGCTATACCGATAAGATGACGGACTCTGGAGTGATTGCTTCTGTTGGTACAACAGGCGACTCTTATGACAACGCATTGGCTGAGACAGTTAACGGGCTTTATAAGTCTGAGGTGATTGAATATCTAAAAGAACAATGGCATGGCGTGAACGATGTTGAATTAGCAACCCTTGAATGGGTGGACTGGTTTAACAAAACCCGTTTGCATAGCACGATTGGATATGTGTCACCTTTTGAATTTGAAAAGCGGTATTATGATAATTTAACCCTGTCAGGCATTGCTGCCTGACTCAAGTAAAACACTCTCCGATAAAGTCGGGGCGGTTCATACTGTGCTCATTCCACAGGATGGCGACAATGGTGCGAGCTCCAGCTGATTGTT
>NZ_RRYW01000026.1 GCF_014861365.1 Psychrobacter sp. FME6 | reverse complement strand
TTCTCGCTTGTGTCTTTATCTGGCTGCCGCTGATTTGAATTCTATACAGCCCCTATAAGAGGAATTATGAATCAGGTCGCTGATATTCTTAAGCTAGCAAGCACCGCGCAGGAGCAAAACGTTGACGCGGTGCTGGCGACAGTGGTGCGTACCGAAGGCTCGGCATATCGCCGTGCGGGCGCGATGATGCTTATTTGTGCAGATGGACGCTCAGTTGGCATGATTAGTGGCGGTTGCCTTGAGCCGCATATTATAAAACGCGCCTTTTGGTTGACTCGCAACGGTGCAAATGTGCAGGTTTACCAAACTGGCGATGAGCCGTTAGACGAAAATAATGAATATAGTGGTCGTAGTGATTTAGAGAGCGAGCTAAATTTTGGTTTAGGCTGTAATGGAAAGATACACGTATTATTTGAGCGTTTAAAAGCTGCGCTGCCATTCCTAGATATTATCCGCCACGTACGTCGTACTCAGCAGCCAGCAATGATAGCTACTTTAATCCGTTCGGATAGCAATGATATTAGACCGTTACCAGCTGGTATACGAGTAGATATAGAAACTTATATTAATAGCGGAAAACTCACTATTATTAAGGATGATAATATTTCTAATCAAGCTTTAATAGATGCTTCAAACCCTGTTACTCATGCGCTTAGAGAGACGGTTGAAGCGTTATCAAAGCATGAGGTTTCTGATAAAAACACTGAATACGTGATCTTAAAAAATGAAGGTTTAACGACAGAGTGGCTGCTACAGCGCTTACAACCACAAATACGTTTGCTTATTTGCGGGGCCGGTAACGACGTGATGCCACTGGTGACCATGGCAAAGCTGCAAGACTGGCATGTCACTGTCATTGACAGTCGCGCACAATATGCCAGTCGCCTACGCTTTCCTCAAGCTGATATCGTGATGCCATTGTTATTAGATGCACACGAGAAACTACTCAGATTGAGTGAGAATGCAGCGGTAGCTTTGATGTCACATAGCCTTACCCAAGACCGTGCTCGTCTTTTAGTATTACTAGAGCATTCGACCCATTATAAATATCTTGGGCAATTGGGTCCGCGTTATCGTACCGAGCGTCTAATTAATGAGATTAATGCCGTCAAAAAGAATCCTACTGCCTTAAAGGAAGGTATTAGTAAACTACACTATCCTATTGGCTATAAATTAGGCGGAGACGGACCTGAAGCATTGGCACTTGGTATCATGGCGCAGATAACTGCCGTTGTGCATCATAAAAAATCGCTAACAGGTACTTTAGAAACTGAACTTTCAGGTACAGCAGCCATGAGCAGTATTGCAACGCTGAGCTGCGTATGAATAAGGATAAATCGACAACAGTAGAAGCTAAAACACAGCAGCTAAATGGCGTGCAACAGCAAAGCTATACTCAACATAAAACCCATCCGCCACATAACAGCCACGCCATCATTATATTAGCAAGTGGCTTGAGTCGCCGTCTTGGTCAAGCCAAGCAATTACTTTGCAAAAATAGCGAACCATTAATTAATCATATGCTTAAGTTGGCATTGAGCACTCAGCCACAAGCTATTATTGTTGTCATTCCTCATGACAATTCTGTGACTCAAAACAAGTCGTGTATTAGTAATAGGATTCAATCAGCAATTGAGCCAATAGCTGTACAGTATGCAACTATTTATACGGTTATAAATCCTACGCCTGAAACAGGTATGGCGAATAGCTTGAGCTTGGGTATTGAGACATTGGTTAATCTTGATGACAGGCTTATTGATCGTGTGTTAATCATGGGCGTTGATCAGGTTTTATTAGATAAGCCGCATTTAAATGCATTATTAGCTGGCAAGAAGATAGTGGTTGCAAGCAGTTATAGTAACAATGATGACTGGATGTATTTAGATAGCGCAACAGAAGATAAAACTGCCGTTACTGCACAGGCTAAAAAAGATATCATCGGACTGCCTTTAGCGATTAATTATGACCTACTAAAGCAATGGCAGGCAGAGCTAGTAGGTGATAAAGGACTGCGCCACTTGATTAGAGGACTGCCGCTAAGTCATATAAGTACCGTCAGAAATAAGCAACTCAGTTATGATATCGACACACCCGAGCATCTTGCTTATGCCAAGCAACAAGGCTGGATTGATGAGTAATATTAACGATGGCGAATATTCCATGATACAGGTTTTAGAAACAGAACGTCTTTTTCTTAGGCAATGGCAGCCAGCTGATTTTGCGGTATTTGCTGAGATGAATGCCGATCCAGAAGTTATGCGCTATTTTCCTAAGTTATTAACTCCTAAAGTCAGTAATATGATTGCTAATAAATGTCAGCAGCTTATTGCTGATCAAGGTTGGGGACTTTGGGCGGTAAGTTTGAAAGACGGCTCAAAAACGTCTGGAAATTTTATCGGTTTTGTTGGCTTGAATAAAACCCATACAGATATGTCTTTTGCCCCTGCTGTCGAGATTGCATGGCGACTGCGCAAAGAGTTTTGGGGACAAGGTTATGCTACCGAGGCGGCACGTGCTTCATTAGCGTTTGCTTTTAACGAGTTAGCACTCAATGAGGTCGTCTCATTTACTGCTGCTATAAACAAGCGCTCGCAGCTTATTATGCAGCGTATTGGCATGACCAACATGCAGGATAATTTCTATCACCCTGCGCTTGATACGAATCATCCACTGGCTGAGCATGTATTATATAAAATTACGCGTCAACAGCAGCATAGTATGGATTAATTTTGATAAACCATCATAAACAGTTAGCAGGCTTATGAGTATAATACAACGCCCAGACCTTGATCTTAACAGGACTACTCGAATATATTACCACCGTCATACAAGATGAAAAACGCGCTACGATATAATATGCTTTCTATTAAATATAAAGTAAGGTCGTGTTATGAGTCGTACGTTATGGCTGGTGGTCGGTATCATCAGTATTCTTGGAGGGATTTTTGCATTCTTTAATCCGCTTAGCGCCACTTTTGCCGCTGAACAACTAGCAGGGTTTATATTCCTTTTGGTGGGGGTGTTACAGTTTATTGCCCTATTCCGCGCTCATAGTACCACTGGCAAAGTGCTGGCTGCAATCGGTGGTGTGCTTGGCATATTGATCGGTATTGAGCTGCTACAAGATCCGCTGCAAGGTATATTAACGTTGACCATGGTGGTTGCTATTTTATTTATGGCAACAGGTATCGTGAGAGTGGTTGTTGCTTTCGGCCTACGCAAGACAGTGGCTTTTATACCCGTATTAATCTCAGGACTTATCTCGATTGCGTTAGCTGTTATGATATTTAGTGGATATCCGCGCTCGGCGACCTATATTCTTGGTATATTATTGGCAGTTGAGCTGATCTCAAACGGCATATCGCTGATTATGTATTCACGTGTACAACCACCTTTGGTTCGAAATACATAGATTTTAGTGGTGACACACCCTAAAAAGACTCCATCAATGGAGTCTTTTTTATTTTATACAGTATTTTTATTTTATACAGTATCAGAAATTTCAATACAGCGTAACAGGTTTGTCCTATAAAGCCGCACGCGAAAACGTCAAGATATGCCCTTTAAATGGTACGTCAAGGTAAGTGGTATCCTCAGGCTTAATATGCTTGCTGCTAAATCCAAACTCTATCATTTTCTTTGTGAGTTTGTTTTTGCGACCACGTCCTGGGTCGACGACGATGACTTCACACTTTGGCAGGGCATGACGCTCGATGAACTCAGCCAACATATCGATGTGTTGGTCTTCATATAATAAATCACTACCGATAATCATATCAAACTGACCAAGTCCACTGTTGTCTTGGGCCCAATCTAAACGCTCAAAATTGATCTCTTTATTATTGTTGAGCGTGGTATTCCTATCGAGGAAGTACTCAACGGTTGGGTGATAATCGGTTGCGGTAATATCGGCATGGCGATGGTTGAGTAATAGGCTTGACAGCGCCATACCGCAACCCACTTCCAAAATCCGCTTGCCCGTAATATCGTAATCAAGCATATGGTTGGCCAGTACCAAGCTCGATGGCCATATCACCCCAAACATCGGCCAAGAAGCAGAGCAAATGCCTAGCTTAAGCGCCTCATCGTCTGGATCACTAAATTGCTGATTGTCACGGAGGGTGCAAATGTGGATGTCGGTGCTGCCAATTTCAATTGTTTGATAACGTACGCGCACAGTAGTCAGCGAAGTCATAAACTTTCCTAAAAAATAAGCAAGAGTGCAAGGTTTGGCAGTGATTGCCACTTTCAAATAGGAGGTTGGTTTAAGAGGATAAATGATTAATGTATGGTAGTTTTATAAAGTTTTCAATTAAATAATATAGTGAGTGATAGTATGACCTAACATTTGACAAGTTGTTGTTAATTTTGAGGGTATTCTTATTACTGGCTTTGGGGGGTGAGGTAGATGCGCCTAATATAGAGTTAGGCACATCTTTACTTTATGGAATGCACAGGCTAATGGTTTAATGTTGAGTTTAGAGTAACTGAGGGCAGGCCCTAGTTAAGGAATCTCAATCCAGACGTTTTTAACGCCCAAACCAGCTCTACAAAGGCTCGACTGTTGGTTAAGGGCTCGCCATCGATGATAAGTACGTAGCCCGAACCGTCAATCCACAAAAACACAAAACTGGTCTCAGGAATCAGCAAATCGACTTGTTGAAAGAAGGAGATAGCTTGGCTTTCTACTGCCCAGCCGCGTTGTTTTTGGCGTAACATAAATCCTGAAAAATCCGCCGCTGCCACACTGAGCATATCGGCTTCTTCTTGAGTGTAGCCGATACGCGCTAGGCAAAACCCTTCATCAGAGCCAATTGCTGCACGGCGTTTACCAGATAAGCTTGCCACTACATAGGGTAAAAACTGATCTAATGGTAAATTGGGCGCTGGCAAAAATAAAGAAAGCTTTTCAATCCATCCATGCTCAATAAAAGTATCTAGCCATTGGTCAGAATAGCGTTCAAGCCAATCGGCGGCCAGTAGTGTTTGCCCATAGGACAACAAGTCTTGCAATGCCAGCTGCTCAGCAGTAGGTTCATTTTGTGAAAACGCTTCAAAAATACCAGCTGGGGTTAAAGTTAGATAGGTTTTATCAGCATTTAAGTAAGAGGACATAGCGGCTACCATTGTGATGAAGGGGGTAAAGAGGCAATAAATTAAGTCTTAACGGTTTGCTCAAGGCGTTGTTGGCAATCGTTCCAGCGTTCATCGAACTGCCAGTCGCTTTTGCCCAAACGGAACCAAACCAAAGAAAAGGCTAGCCGATCATGACGAGCGATACAATGAGCAAAGAACTCGTTTTCGACTTGCTCAATCGTACTCCAGTCCTTATCCTCACGGGCTTGCATTAGCTCTTCGGTGATGTCCTTAGAGATTTCTTTGGCGTCATCACTACTGATACGTAAGCGTTGTTTTTGCTCGTTAAGAGAAGGCGATATCAGTACACTCCAGCGGGTCGCCAGCATACTATTTCGGCTGATATAGCTTTTTTTATCAATACAATCGCGAAAGCCTTTTTCTACATGAGGGTAGAGGCGATCTTTAATACGCGTAAACAGATTGTTTACATCGTAAGGGATGTCATACCAGCAGCCATAAAAAAAGTCGGCGACGGCGCCTTGCAGCGGCTCTTTTTCGTTTAGTAATAAGGCAGCATTGATACGTTGTTCATGAAAATGTCGGTTGTTTGGGGCGATAAATATTTTGCGTGAGTAATAACGATACACTCGGCGCGCTTCCATTTCATTTTCTTTGATAAGGTCTAAATCAGACATAATCGTGTCCTGTCAGTCATAGCCAATATTGTAGCGCAATAGGCTATGACCTAAGTTAGATGCCAGTGAACCTGCTAGTCCATTAAAGTTTCCATCAAGTCTATCATAAACTCAGCATCTTCCTCGTCCATGGCTTCAAAACCTTGAGGCATACCAAGCTCTGTTAAGGCTTCTTTACCGTCATCATCGTTATGCAAATTCAACACGGCATTCATCAGAATGTCTGTATCAGGAAAGCCGTCTTTAATTAGTAATACATGGCTAATATCTGCCAAATCACTTTCGATTAATACGTTTAATTGGGCTTTGGTCAAACGTGAAAAGCTGTGAAAAATCTCAGCCAAAAAGAATGCTGCTTGTGCATCGCCTTTGATAACTTGGCGTGCTGCTGCTTGATAGGTTTCGGTCACCGACCAATTCAAATCGCCCTCGTTTAAATCGACCGCCTCAAGCAAGCGTAAACCAATGAGCTTAACATCACGGTTATTGGCCATCGCAATGGTCGCGCCATTTGCTAGGTCTTCTAAATTATTGATGTCGCTATTGGCACCAGCGGCAATGACCATTTCATCAGATTTGCCGATAGGACGGGCAACTGCACGGTAGCCTTGCTCACGGATAAGCGTCGCTGCATCAAAAGGGTTGGCATAAATAACTTGCATGTCGCCTGCATCGATAAGCGCCTCTTGCTCAGCATGTGAGGCAGGCATATTGAGATGCATGTTTAGGTTGGCACGTTTTTGAATCAAGATATTAAACATGTGCCAGCCTGCAAAACGCTCAGGCGAAAAATCAGGGGCGATTAACATATTGTGTGTCGTCATGATTTATCCTTCCTCGTTTTGTTTCATTTCGGCGTACTGAGCGATGGCGGCGTCAATTTTGCTGCGCGAAGGCTTGCGGCGTACCGAAGTATAGCCAACCGTTTCGCCGCGGCGAACGTTAGGTACAACCGTCGCATAAACCCAATAATGACTGCCGTCTTTGCACAAGTTTTTAACATAACCATGCCATTTTTGTCCTGCTTCAGCAGTTGCCCATAGGTCTTTATAGGCGGCTTTTGGCATATCTGGATGGCGCAAAATAGATTGTGGCTGGCCGATGAGTTCATCAGCAGTGTAGCCGCTAATTTCGACAAAGGCATCATTGACGTGCGTCAAAATACCGTCTAAATCGGTACGTGAAACAATCAGCTTACCGTCAGGATAAGGGCGTTCAACACCAGTATCATAGATAGTACGTGAGGTGCCGTCATGATAGGTCAGCGTGATCTGCTCAGCTGGCGTGTCAGGCTTCATTGCGTCAGGGAGTGGAGAACCCATCGTAACCTCCTTTATTTATTGTGGTATAGATAATAATGAATAAGCGGGTTTGCTTCATGCTTATTTTCAAGGTACTGGTCTTTAATGTGCTTCTACATGCTTATTTTTCATGAGTAGCACTTATACGGTGCTGAATATGATGACGCGCTAGGATTGGGTTTTCTCAATTTTTAAAAGCTCAAGTTTCAAAAACCTCAATCATTGACTCAGTATAAACAGTGTGTAATACCTTAAATTATTTTTATGAGACAGTGAGCTCATTTTCATTTAAAGTATTATACACAGAAGAAGTCTATATTGTAGACGCCGAAGAGAACCACAGCGTTAGCACTTTAAGAACGTTAGCACGTTAAAACCAACGATTAGATAAGTTTGGCCAGCGCCTCTGAAGCACGTTTGATGTCTAGAAATATCAAACCAAGTTTGGCGTTTGGTTTTGCCATAATAGTTAGTACCGCTTCATCACCTGACGAGGTCATGATGACGTAGCCTTTTTCACCTTGAATCATGATACGGTCAATGCTACCGCGAGCCAATTCGCGTCCTGCACGGTCACCTAGTGACAATAGAGCTGCTGACATTGCACCAACGCGGTCTTCATCAACACCTGTTGGTAGAGCAGATGCAATCATAAGGCCATCGTTAGAAATCAAGGCAGAAGCCTCAACATCAGCTGATGAGCTGTTTAAATCTTCCAAAATTTGCTGGAATGAATCAGTACGCATATCGAACTCTCTATGACGGGTTATTAATTGAACAAAATAACGGTTAATAATGTTTTAAGCAGTCTTTAACTAGCGGCAATATTATAAGCCCTTACTATTAATATTGATATGATATGAGGTGAATAAAAGGCCAAATATTCAATGTTTTTTAACCTTTCAAGGCAGTTTAATAACCTTTCGTCATTCACTTCTTAATCTTATATAACAAAAGTTTGTTTTAGTGGTTTAACTATTACTTTTATTTTTAGCTTGACGCTTATTCCATACAGTAAGTTTGATAAAATCAATAAAAGAACCTAAGTTTCTAATCATAAAGCAGTCAAAATATTCAACATTGGCTTTGATTTTTTTTGACTACTAAGTTTTCGTCAACGGTCATTTTATACATTATAATTATAAAAAAGTTGTTCATCACTTTTGATGATGGTGATATTTACTAGACTTATACGCCTAAAAAATGATATATAGATGTAAGGCAAAAAAGTTTGTGCTTCTGGATGTACTATTTAGAGACACAATTAACGGACTTCTAATCCCACCAGTTCCTAGACAGAACAGCGTACAGGAGCGACTGCAATCCCACATTAGCGTTTGCCATCCGATCGTTTGCAGTAATGCGATAAAACGCCAATGTAAATCAGCACGACCACAATTTTTACCTTAAGGAACCTATATGAGCATCAGTCAGGCTATCGAAAAAATTGAATCACAATACGCCCACCAATCTGAATTTATCCAAGCGGCAAAAGAAGTGGCCCTTACGATTAAGCCACTATATGATGCGCATCCTGAATACGAAACTTTGAAGATATTTGAGCGCCTGACTGAGCCTGACCGTATTTTTAACTTCCGTGTTAACTGGGAAAACGATCAAGGTGAAGTACAAGTCAACCGTGGCTGGCGTATACAGTTCAACAATGCTTTAGGCCCTTATAAAGGTGGTCTGCGCTTTCATCCAACCGTGAACGAATCGGTTCTAAAATTCTTAGGTTTTGAACAAATATTCAAAAACGCACTGACAGGCTTGCCTATTGGCGGCGGCAAAGGTGGCTCTGATTTTGACCCTAAAGGCAAAACAGACACTGAGATTCGCCGTTTTTGCTATGCTTTTATGCGTGAATTGCATCACTACATCAGCAAAGATATGGACGTACCAGCGGGCGATATCGGTGTTGGTGGACGTGAAGTCAGTTATATGTTTGCCATGTACAAAAACCTGACGCGCGAATCTACCGGTGTTCTGACTGGTAAAGGCGTCGGTTTTGGCGGCAGTTTAATGCGTACTGAAGCGACGGGCTATGGCGCCGTATATTTCTTAGAAAATATGCTTGCCGCACAAAACGAAGAACTTAAAGGAAAGAAAGTCTTAGTATCAGGCGCGGGGAATGTCTCGCTACATGCTGCTGAAAAAGTCTGCATGCTTGGTGGTATTGTCTTGACGGTTTCCGATTCTCAAGGCACTTTATATGATGAAAAAGGCCTCAATCAAGAAAAAATCGATTGGCTCAAAGCGCAAAAAGAGCAAAGCAAACCACTAGCAGAATATGTCGATGTTTTTGGTGGTAAGTGGCTTGCAGGCGAAAAGCCTTGGCAATTCAAAGCGGACATTGCGATACCTTCAGCGACCCAAAATGAAGTCAATGAAGATGAAGCCAAACAGTTGGTAGATAATGGGGTCAAATACGTCGTTGAAGGCGCAAATATGCCGCTGACTGCTGATGCCATCGATCATATTCGCTTGTATCGTGTGCATTATGCACCAGGAAAAGCGGCAAATGCTGGTGGCGTCGCTGTTTCAGCGCTGGAGATGTCACAGAACTCAGTGCGTCAGTATCAGACCTTTGATGAAGTAGATGAGCGCCTAAAGTGCATCATGAAAAACATCCATGACTGTGCGGCTGAAGCGTCAGAAGAATATAACCAAACGGATAAAGGTTATATTGACTATATGGCGGGCGCAAATATCGTTGGTTTCAAGCGTGTTGCTGACGCGTTATGTGCTTATGGTATTTTGAACTAAGTTTTGATCAGTACTACTTCTCTATCAGTGCTATATAAAAACTTATACCATTCACAAAAATTAGAGTGGCAAGGAAAACGAGTGCAAGTACTACGCTTTGTAGACTAAACGAGTTTGACACAGCTAATCTTACTTTTTGGGTTTGGTATAAGATTGAGTTATGGTCGCTATCATGAATAGCGCCTGAAAGGACACCATACATACCGCGCCTACTTTGATGAGTAGGCGCGTTTTTTTTCTATAAACAATGATAATACATTGAGATGCTTTTTTGCGCCAAAGAGCTCTCTAATCAGCGTTATGATAGGAAACACGATAACGTTAGATACTCAAAATTTAGGTAATACCATTCACAAAAATTAGAGTAGCAAGGAAAACGAATGCCAGTGCTACGTACTGTAGACTAAACGAGTTTGACACAGCTAATCTTACTTTTTGGGTTTAGTATAATTAGAAAAAAATCTATACAGCATAGATAAGGAGATAATTATTATGAATAAGGCTCTTAAGCGTTTTCAACTAACGACATTAGGTGCTTGTTTGACATTGGCTTTGACAACAGGTGTCATGACGACAGCCGCCAGTGCCTCTAGTCATTCAGATGAGGTGCGCGCTGCTCAAGCTGCAAAAATCAGCTTAAAGCAAGCCATTAATATAGCCAGTAAAGAAGCTACTGGTACTTTAGTTAGTGCCGAATTCGATGACGATGATAGTGATGCTGACGGCAATGGTGGCGTGTATGAAGTAGAGTTCAGCACTGACCGTATCAACTATGAAATCAAAATAGATGCTATGACTGGTAAAGTTGTCAAATCTGAATCTGAGCGTTTAGATAGCGATGATACTAACGATTATAAAGTACAGAAAAAGGCAAAAATCAACATTGTGGCGGCGATGAACCTTGCTGAAAAGCAAACAGGCGGTCAGGTGATGGAAATTGAGTTTAAAAACGACCGTGATTATGCAAAACATACCTCATATTATGAGGTTGAAGTACTCAAGGGTCAGAAAATTATTGAACTCAATATCGATGCCAATACAGGTTCAGTGTTTAAACGTAAGGTTAAAAAGTAATCGCCTAATGATATAAGTTAAACCATGGGTGTAGGGCGTGTCCTCAATCTAAACGATAATACCTAAATGGGCTAAAATGGCTAAATTTTGCTAAACATCGTCAAATATTTGGCTAATATCCCGATATTATCTGCACTATTTTCCTTGTTTAACTGCAATTTAACTCATTTTCATCACCATTTTTAAAATGAGGACACGCCCTAGTACTATTGCTATAAAGTTTTTCGCAGCCTCTCTCAGTTCCTTAGCTGAATTCTATACAACCCCTAATATGAATGACTCTTTTTGATTTAGATCTGGCTATGCTATCCTTTACGCCATTGTCCTTTGATCATAATACCTTGGATAGGGTTGAGTCCTATCTGATAGCATAAATCGGCAGGGCGGGTAATATCCCAAAGCGCTAAATCGGCATCACAGCCAACTTCTATACGCCCTTTATTAGGTAGTCCTAAAGCCTGCGCAGCATGGACGGTTGAGCCTGCCAATACTTCTTCAGGGGTTAAATAAAATAGCGTACAGCCCATATTCATCGCTAATAACAGCGATGTCAGTGGTGATGTACCAGGATTACAATCGGTAGAGATTGCCATGGGCACTTGATGCTTACGTAGCGCTTCAATCGGTGGCAACTTGGTATCACGCAAGGTATAAAATGCACCAGGCAAGAGTACAGCAACCGTATTACTTGCGGCCATCTTTTTTATATCACCTTCTGATAAATGCTCTAAATGATCGCTGGATAATCCTTGATATTCAGCAACCAAGGCGCTACCACCGATATCAGATAGTTGCTCAGAGTGCAGTTTAACCGGTAAGTTCAGCGCGCGCGCAACCTCAAAGACGCGCCTGATTTGTGCCGCACTAAAGGCGATGTTTTCACAAAAGCCATCGACCGCATCGACCAAGCCTTCTTTATGTAGGATTGGCAACCATTCGCAAACTTGCTCGATATAGTCGTCGGCACGGTCCTGTATGTGAGACTGGTATTCAGGAGGCAGGGCGTGAGCCGCCAGATAAGTGGTGCTGACATGTATGTCGTATTTGTCCCCGAGCTGGCGTGCGACTGTGAGCATTTTACGTTCGGTGTCTAAGTCCAAGCCATAACCAGACTTAATCTCGATACTGGTCACGCCTTCTTTAATCAAAGCAAGCAGGCGCTTTTCACTTTGGGCAAATACTTCTTCTTGACGGGCTTTACGAGTGGCGCTGACCGTCGCGACAATCCCGCCACCTTGTGCAGCGACCTCTTGATAACTGGCGCCGTGTAGACGCGCTTCAAACTCATTGCTGCGATTACCAGCATAGACCAGATGTGTATGGCAGTCGATTAAGCCTGGCGTTATCCAACCGCCCTTAATATCTTTGATTTGATCCGCTTGATAATGAGAAAGGTGTGATGTCATCTGTTCGGTCGCGCCAATCCATGCAATTTTCCCGTCTTTGATACCGATAGCTGAATTTTCTAGTTGACCATAAGGGGTGGTTTTTATTGAGGTGCTGCTTGCTACCGCCGATTCATTGTCCTTGTTGCCAGCATGAATATCGAAACCGTGTTGTGCTGAAAATGTGGCAAGATTGGCATTGATAATGATGTGATCAAAAGAGGTCATCGTTGCAGCATCAGTTGTTTGGTTTGCTGTGTTAGTCATAATATACTCCTGTTAAGTGCTGATAATCAGGTGAGTTATAAAAGTGGTTATGTGTTTAAACCAGTGTCGTTAATAAGTGTTGCTCAATAATAGTTGCTAATAGTCTCGCCGCGACTTTACAGCTGCGAGCATCAATATCAAAGGTTGGGTTAATCTCAGCAATATCGGCTATTTTTACTTTATTTGATGCCATAATAAGCTTGACCGCGCGTTCAACGAAACTCAGCTGAATACCATAGGCAGCGGGCGCACTAACGCCGGGAACAACGCTTGATGGCAAGCAGTCCATATCGATCGTTAAATAAATAATATCCACGCTATCGATGAAGGTTGTTATTTGAGCAGCAATTTTTTTCCATTTTTTATTGGTACAATCTTCATCACTGATGATATGATGTACACCCAACTGCTCAGCACGATCAAATAGAGCCGCAGTATTCGAAAATCGACTGACACCAATACAGCAATAGTTAAATGGCTGACCGTGCTCATCAAGGTGTTCTGCTATTTGTCGAAATGGTGTGCCAGAAGTAGCCACATCAGACTGACGAATATCTAAATGCGCATCAAAGTTGATAATGCCAATACGCGGCGTCGCGCTTGTATCAGTCGAGCTTATATCATTGGCAGCATCTGTTTGTCGTAGCGCCTGCCATAACCCTAAAAAGCTACCATAAGCCATCGCATGACCACCGCCAAGACCAATGGGCAAGCTGCCTTGTTTAATAATATGGCTCACCTTATCGGCATAATGTGCTTGGGCTTGTTCTAGAGTGTTCGCGGCAAAATTATCATTGTCATGGCAGTTGATATCACCGGCATCACCTAATAAGGTTAGCAATTGACCTTCAAAGCGCTGTTGCAAGTCAGCGATGACTGGTAGCGTAGCAAATGCCTGACGAATCAATGGCGGAGCAGCTCTTGCGCCGACGCGCCCTTGATTACGTCTGACACCTTGGTCACAAGCAAAGCCAGTCAGTCCAATACGCTGTCCTGCCCTTGATATAGCGTTATCAAACGCATAAGACTGTGCCAGCTGATACCAGTAGCAGGCACGGTCAGTTTCAAACGGCTCTGCGCGTCCTGTCCAGCGGCTCATATCAGCAGCAGTGTGGCTAACATTTATTGTAGTCATCGCCGATCTCCTTTAACATACATTTAAAGCTATCTGCTTACTTAGACTCGTACCAATTGCTACGTAATTCTTGCCAATGCTCAGCAAGGGTACCAGCTAATACTAATTGCTTTGCCGCTTCGATATCAGGCGCTAGGTAGCGGTCCTTGTCATAAAACGTCACTTGCGCGCGTAGTGTTTGATGCGCGGTCGTCAATGCTTCTGAAGTATCTAGTCCACGATGGAAGTCGATTCCTTGACCCGCAGCAAGTAGCTCAATACCGATAATAGTGGCAGTGTTTTGCGCCATTTCATACAAGCGTCGTGCGCAATAGGTTGCCATCGATACATGGTCTTCTTGGTTGGCGGAAGTTGGAATACTATCGACGCTGCCAGGATGAGCGATGGATTTGTTCTCTGAGGCGAGTGCGGCGGCGGTCACATGGGCAATCATAAAGCCTGAGTTGACCCCAGCATTGTCAACCAAGAATGGCGGTAAATCACCTGAGAGAGTCGCATCGATTAGCAAGGCGATACGGCGCTCAGACATAGAACCAATCTCGGCAATGGCTAAGGCTAGAATATCAGCCGAAAAGGCCACTGGCTCAGCATGAAAGTTACCGCCTGAAATAGCAACAGGACCGTCTTCATTGTTAAAGATAAGTGGGTTGTCAGTGACGGCATTTGATTCAATCAATAGTGTCTTGCCTGCTTGATTGATGATATCAAGGCAGGCACCCATTACTTGCGGCTGACAACGTAAGCAGTAAGGATCTTGTACTCTATCGTCTTGCTCGCCGTCATGGGAGGCGCGAATGGCGCTACCTTTAATAAGCTGACGGTGGGCTTTGGCGATTTCAATTTGACCATGGTGCCCACGTACTTCGTGAATACGGGCATCAAATGGTGCATCTGAGCCTTTAGCGGCATCGATAGACAGTGAGCCGACGATAGTTGCTGTCTCAAGTAAGTCACGCGCCAAGAAATAACCGCGTAATGCCAGTGCAGTTGATACTTGGGTGCCATTAATAAGGGCTAGCCCTTCTTTTGCGGCAAGGGTAATTGGCTCAAGACCATGCTGCGCTAACGCCTCAGCGGCTGGTAGTTTTTTACCAGCGACATAGACGTCGCCTTCGCCCATCATTGCCAATGTCATATGTGACAAAGGGGCGAGGTCTCCTGACGCGCCAACTGAGCCTTTGGCAGGAATGTTTGGCGTGATTTGATTATTAATTAAGCCAAGTAAGCTATCAATGACCTCGCGACGGACACCAGAGACACCTTGCGCCAAACTGGCAACTTTCATGACCATAATCAATCGAACCACGCCATCTGGTAAGGGTTCACCAGTACCCACCGAGTGAGAAACGATAAGGTTACGCTGAAGTAGCTCGAGCTGATCATCACTGATACGGGTCTTTGCTAAAAGACCAAAACCGGTATTGATACCATAAGCGCTCTTATCACGTGCAATGATGGTGCGTACATCTTGGAGTGAGGCATCTATCGCTTTATAAGCGCTGTCAGGTAGCGTCAATATGACCGGTTGCTCGTAAATATCGCGCAACATCGCAAAACTTAATTGGCGAGGGTGTAGAGTTAATTGTTTGATATTGTTCATAGGGAGAATCCTTGTTATATAGGCAATTCTAAATAAAGTCGATACGACTGTAATAGAGTAAATAACCACGTGCTACTGTTATAAGTTTTTCTTGCTTGCTGTTCGCGAGCGTGACAGAGGCTGCGAAAAAATTACTCCAGTAGCACTCGTATCAGTTTTAAAGTGAATCAACTATATATTTATTTTTATAAGGTAAAAATGATTTGGGCTACTTAATCATCGGCAAGTTTAGGCCGTATTCTTTGGCTGTCTTAATCGCCAGCTCATATCCTGCATCAGCATGACGCATGACACCTGAGCCGCAATCATTTACCAGTACCCGCGATAAGCGTTTGGCTGCCGCATCAGTTCCGTCAGCGACGATGACCATGCCTGAATGTTGCGAATAGCCCATGCCAACACCACCACCGTGATGTAGAGAGACCCAAGTTGCGCCGCCTGCGACATTAAGCATACCGTTCAATAGCGCCCAATCAGATACGGCATCTGAGCCATCTTTCATGCCTTCTGTTTCACGGTTTGGACTGGCAACAGAGCCTGTGTCTAAATGGTCACGACCGATAACGATAGGGCCCTTTAGCTCACCATTTTTGACCATCTCATTAAAGGCAAGACCCGCTTTGTCACGCTCACCAAGACCTAACCAGCAAATACGCGCAGGCAATCCTTGAAACTGGATACGCTCTTTTGCCATATCAAGCCAGCGGTGGATATGTTGATTTTCTGGAAACAACTCTTTAATTTTTTGATCGGTTTTATAAATATCTTCTGGATCACCTGATAATGCTACCCAGCGAAATGGACCTTTACCTTGGCAAAACAGCGGACGAATATAAGCCGGTACAAAGCCTGGGAAATTAAAGGCATCTTTAACCCCTGCATCAAAGGCAACTTGACGAATGTTATTACCATAATCGGTCGTTGGAATATCCATGTCTTGTAGATCTAGCATTGCTTGTACGTGAACCGCACAAGACTGAGCCGCTGCTTTGGCTAGCGCGGCATGTTGCTCTGGATTTTCTTGAGCAGCTTTCCATTCTTCAACGGTCCAGCCACTTGGTAGATAACCATTAATCAAATCATGTGCTGAGGTTTGGTCAGTGACCAAGTCCGGCTTCATGCCGCCAGCGTTAGCGCGTTTGACCATTTCAGGTAAGATGTCCGCAGCATTACCAAGTAGGGCGATAGAAACCGCTTCACCAGCATCGGTATGCTGCTTGATAAGCTCGTAAGCATGGTCTAGATTATCAGCCTGCTTATCGACATAGCCCGTACGCAAGCGAAAATCGATACTAGACTGTTGGCATTCGATATTTAGCGAAGTCGCTCCAGCAAAGGTCGCGGCCAATGGCTGCGCGCCGCCCATACCGCCAAGACCGGCAGTCAAAATCCAGCGGCCTGCCCAGCTACCGTCATAATGCTGACGACCAGCTTCGACAAAAGTCTCATAAGTACCTTGGACGATGCCTTGGGTGCCGATATAAATCCAACTACCCGCAGTCATCTGACCGTACATAAATAAATCTTTGCGGTCGAGCTCATTAAAATGCTCCCACGTGGCCCAGCGCGGCACAAGGTTGGAGTTAGCAATCAATACACGCGGTGCATTTTCGTGAGTCTGAAAGACGCCGACTGGTTTGCCTGATTGCACCAGTAAGGTTTCATCATTTTCTAATTCTTTTAGTGATTCTAGGATTTGATCGTAGCTTTCCCAATTACGGGCTGCGCGTCCGATACCGCCATAAACGACCAAGCTTTTTGGGTTTTCAGCGACATCAGGATGCAGATTGTTTTGCAGCATGCGGTAAGGCGCTTCGGTCAGCCAGCTCTTACAGTGTAGGGTGCTGCCGGTCGGTGCGGCTATATTGCGGCTTTCGTCACGGCGGGTCATTTTATTAGTCATCATCGTTCCTTATGATTTTCTAAGCAGTGGTGTTTTAAAAATAAAGCCTTTAAATTTGTATATACAAATTATCAGGAATGTTTTTTTTATGCAAGGTTTTTTATTTATTACCCATTAATTTTTTAGTGATTTTGTAGTTAGGTACTTACCATGTAGTTTTGCTGAGGCTTGTCAGGTTATCTCGTGATATTATGGCGCTATTCCCATGAGTACAGTTGACGGTTAAAGGCGGATATGACAAAGACAATTCCAGCGTATCAGCGGATTAAAAATGCGATATTAGACAATATTCATTCTGGTAAATGGCAGGCAGGTAATGCGATTTCTACAGAAATGGCGCTAGCAGAAGAGTTTGGTGTGTCACGGATGACGGTAAATCGCGCTTTAAAAGAGCTGAGCGAGGAGCGGGTATTGGAGCGTCGGCAAGGCTCAGGGACTTTTGTCGCTCAGCAGCAGTTTAATCACACCTTTGTGGAAGTGCGCAATATCGCTCAAGATTTGAAATCAGCCAACCGCGATTATCAGGCGCAGGTTGTGAGTAAGCGTCCTCTGACAGCCGCTATGCTAGATGATGAGCTGCGGCGTAAGTTTGATCTTGAGGCAGCGGTTGTACCTTTTGGTTTACAAAAGGTCAGTCATGTTGATACTAATAATAGCGACGCAGTGGTTTTATATGAGGTAAAAATTATCCACTTTGCTGATGGTCAACCGATACAGTTCGAAGAACGCTGGGTCGATGCCGTCAAAGTTCCTGAATTTATCGAGCAGGATTTTAGTGTGGTCAACACCAGCGATTACCTCATTGCCAAAAGTCCACTGGAGCGCGGCAGCTATACCATCCGTGCCGTAGCAGCACCTGATGCGATTGCAGCTGCCTTACAGATATCGGTACAATCGCCAACTTTAGTCTTGCGTCGGCAAACCTATTCGTCAGGTCAAGTGCTGACCTTTGTCAAAATGTGGCATGCAGGTGACCGCTATCAGTTCTCAGGCGAGTTATAAATGAGATGTAACCTTACGCATGCTCACTGTTTTTGTACGTTTATTCTCTCCCAATTACGCTAACATATGGAATAGCCACTATTTAGACACTAGCGCCAATTAGACGACATCGCCAATTAGACAATAGCGCCAAAGTTCTGTTTTGTTCTAAAAACCCTAAAGTTTAAAGATAATATAGCCTTAGTATTGAAAAATATACTGCGTATCCTCAAATCGGGCAGCCAAGGCCAAAGATAATAGAGCACAGGCTTTATCGCCATCCCTGTATTTCATGAGTTAGCCATTTTGTTCGGCTTATATAGTTTTGCTCCAGTTATATTTTTGTATTATTCATTCATCTTATAAGGACGCCTTATGAAACGTCGTACTCTTTTAGCCCTTGCCGCCAGTACCGTATTACTGGCCGCTTGTGGTCAGTCCACTACTAATGACGCCGATACCACTGCAACAGACAGTGCTGCGAGTGGTGGCTCAGATTTGCTGCAACGTATCAATAATGGCGATACTATCATCGTTGGTACAGAAGGCACCTATCCACCGTTCACTTATCACAATGAGAGCGGCAAGCTCACCGGTTATGATGTCGAAGTCACGCGTGCGGTTGCAGATAAGCTAGGCGTTGAGGTGGATTTTAAAGAGACCCAGTGGGATGCGATGCTGGCAGGTTTGGATTCAAAGCGTTTTGACATGGTGGCGAACCAAGTGAGCTTGACCACCCCTGAGCGTCAGAAAAAGTATGATATCGCGACACCTTATAGCTGGTCAGGAGCCGTCGTATTAGCACCGACTGATGACAATCGTTACAGTTCGTGGGAAGGCTTAAAAGGCTTGCGTACCGCGCAATCACTGAGCAGTAATTACGGTGAGCTGGCAGAACGCTATGAAGCAGAAATCGTTCCTGTCGACGGTATGGCCCAAGCCGTACAATTGGTCAAACAAGACCGTGCTGACTTTACGATGAACGATCGACTTGCCGTGTTAGATTATCTAAAAAAATTCCCAGATGCCAATCTTGAGATTAAGCTGACGGCCCCTAAGAGCGAGCAGCGTGGTTCAGGTTTGATATTGATTAAAGGTGATGACGCAGTCGTAGAAAAACTTAACGACGCGATGGCGACATTACAAGCTGATGGGACGCTAACCGAACTTAGCGAAGAATTCTTTGGTGCCGATATAAGTCAACAAAAATAATGCTAGCTTCCACTATACCAGCGTCTGTTATGTCGGCGTCATGGCTCGCAGATCTATTGGCGTTATTGCCTTTTATGAGTCCTGATCGGGCACAAATCGTTATTTCGTCTTTTTGGCCCATGCTCAAAGGTGGTATCTATTATTCGATACCGCTGGCATTGATCTCATTCGCCATCGGTATGGCCATTGCGCTGACAGTGGCGCTGATTCGTATCGTGCCGCGTGCTGGCTGGTTTCATGAGGTGATTTACAGACTTGCCCGTATTTATGTGTCTGCCATTCGTGGTACGCCGATGCTGGTACAGTTGTTTATTATCTTCTACGGTCTGCCGAGCGTTGGGTTAAAACTTGATCCATTTCCTTCAGCGATTATCGCCTTTTCACTCAATATCGGTGCTTATGCATCAGAGACGGTACGCGCCTCTATTTTGTCTATCCCAAAAGGACAGTGGGAGGCAGGTTCAACCGTTGGCTTGACCTATTTGCAAACCTTTCGCCATGTTATTTTGCCGCAAGCGCTGCGTGTGTCAGTGCCACCGTTATCGAACACCTTTATCAGTTTGGTAAAAGATACCTCGTTGGCGTCACTAGTATTGGTCACTGAGCTGTTTAAACAGGCGCAGATTATCACGGCGCGTAACTATGAATTTATGCTGGTTTATACCGAAGCGGCGTTTATTTATTGGGGTATTTGTCTGTTTTTGACCTTTATCCAAGGTAAGCTTGAGACCCGCCTAGATCGCTACGTCGCTAAATAATACCCAACCCAAAAGTACGATTGGTGGCGTCAAACGTGCTTAGCCTATTAGGTGTAGTACTTACGCTCGTTTTCCTTGCTACTCAAGTTTTGGGAATGCTATAACCTATTCTTTATAAAGCATCTTTTCTAATGTTTAAACGGAAATCTTTATGATTCAAGTCAGTAATATTCACAAAGCGTTTGGTAGTAATCAAGTGCTAAAAGGCATTGATTTGACCATTCATAAAGGTAAAGTGGTGGTGATATTAGGGCCATCAGGGTCAGGTAAAACGACATTTTTACGTTGTTTGAATGCGCTTGAGATTCCAGATCAAGGCGTGATTGCCTTTGATGATGGCAGCTTGACGGTCGACTTTGCTCATAAGCCGAATAAAAAAACTTTATTGGCCTTGCAGCGTAAATCAGGTATGGTGTTTCAGTCTTATAATTTGTTTCCACATAAGACAGCAATTGAAAACTTGATGCTTGGGCCTACCGTGGTACAAGGGCAACGTAAAGCGCAAGCACGCGAGCAAGCAGTGGCACTACTCGATAAGGTAGGATTGTCTGACAAAGCCAACCTTTACCCGTTTCAGCTATCTGGCGGTCAGCAGCAGCGTATTGGTATTGCTCGTGCCTTAGCGATTGAGCCGTCATTGTTATTGTTCGATGAGCCAACCTCTGCGCTGGATCCTGAGTTGGTACAAGATGTACTCGGGACTATGAAACAGCTAGCGTCTGAAGGCTGGACGATGGTAGTTGTGACCCATGAGATTAACTTTGCTCGTGATGTCGCCGATCATGTGGTGTTGATTGAAGATGGTCATGTGGTCGAGGAGGGCAGCGCTAAGCAAATGTTTGAGTTGTCGACACATCCACGCACGCAAGCATTTTTGCAGCGTATTCAGCTATAAACTACTTATTCAGTGGTAACGTATTCAATTATAAAAAAATCATCAGTCTCGGCTGATGATTTTTTTGGCTCATTCCTCATTTTTATCAGTATTAGACCACTTGCATAAGTCTGCATTGTTTACGTTCTAAAATTGTTTATCATAAGGTCTGTTATGGGAACAAGGACGGTTCCCTAGTGAGGACTTGAATCTACGGCTGTTAGGTATTGCTGTCAGTACTCTAAATCTATTCATATAAAATCAGTGTACATACCAGCGTACTTTTTCCGATCAAAAAATAAATAATTTTTAATCACTGAGCCGCACCTATGATTTTTCCTAGAACCAAGTTAACCACCACTTTTTGCGTTATTTTCTTATCACCCATACTGCTTATAGGTTGCTACAAAATCCATAACACAACGAATCAACAAAATTCTCAAGTTCAAACATTACCTGAAGAAGATAGTGAGCTTATAAAACTAAACAGATTAGCCGAACAAGGCAATGCTGAAGCACAGTATAGACTTGGCTTGATGTATGACATGGGTGAAGACGTAAATCAGGATTATAGCAAAGCGTTTGAATGGTATGAAAAATCTGCTAATCAAGGACTCGCAAGTTCACAAAGTAAACTGGGTTCAATGTATCGTTATGGGAAAGGAGTAGAGGTAAATCATGCTAAAGCGAGTGAATGGTACTGGAAAGCCTATGAACAAGGAAATGAAGAAGCTCATTATCAGCTTGGCACGATATATATCTCAAACAAAGACAAACTTAGCCATTAAAAAAATACTCTTATGGCATATAAGCCAGTTTTTACTAGGATATACTTCAACGGAACCAGTCATTTCATCCTTCAAATCAATTAACAGACCACTTAAAACAGACTGATATAAGGGAACCATCTATATTAGGGTGTGTTTGATGAGTCATAAGTAGGTATTGTTGCTGCTAAAGTTGCCTAATACTGCGTGAAAAATCCTGCTAAGTCACTGGTCTTATGCAGTAGGTCTATTATTAAAATTAGGACACACCTCAATCAGTCCACAAAAACCACGCTTGTTCTCGAGTATCATTTTGCTGAATAAAGCATGCTTTTTCAGCTTGGCTTCTGGGTTGATGCGTAGCATCTGCACCGCAGTCTTTAGAACGTTGTTTTATCCACTGTATTTGCTCTTTTTTTAAATCAGCTGCCTTGTACATCCATCCCTAATATAAAATTTGTCTCTAAAAGCGCTACTGCTGAGCTAACAGAAGCGCCTAGCATCAGGCTAGTAAACAAACTTATTCGGCTTAATAGCCTGTATCTTAGTAAGCTATATTTGTTTAGAGAGCAGGCGGACATAGTAAATCTACACCTGTAGCAAAAAATTAGTCAGCAAGCGTTTAGCGCCTTCGGTCGCAAAAGATTCAGGATGGAATTGTACCCCTTGAATGGGATAGTCTTTATGTTGAACACCCATAATCTCATCGCCTGCTAGCGCTGATTCAGCCAAGCTTAATTCAGCATGAGCATCATTGGCGACGACTGAAGTGACAGTTAGGCAATTTGGTAGGGTATCTGCCTGTACCATCAATGAGTGATAGCGCATGATTTCTATCTCTTGTGGTAAGCCTTGATAAACGCTCGCAGCATCATGGCGAATGGCTGAAACCTTGCCATGCATCGGTACACTGGCACGTACTACATCACCGCCGAAAACATGGGCGATGCCCTGCATACCCAAGCAAACACCCAATAGCGGTGTTGTCTTGCCCATGACTTCAATCACTTCGGCACAAATACCAAAATAGGCAGGATCATCAGGCGCACCAGGGCCAGGTGAGATAATAATACGATCAAGATTCATGGCCTGTACATCTGCTAACGTTATCTCATTGTTACGTTTAACAATGACGTTTGCTTCTTTATCACTGTCCATCGTCTGTAAAATCTCACCAATGTATTGGTAAAGATTAAAGGTAAACGAGTCGTAGTTATCTATAATTAAAACATTCATTGGTTATCAACTCTTTGGCAAAAATATAAGCAATTTACGGATTCATAAAACTGTCTAATACTACCTTCATGGCAGAAAGCTTACGCTGAATTTCTAGATATTCATCAGCGGGATTGGAGTCATAGACATTACCGCCACAGGTTTGTGCGTAGGCTGATTCGCCATTGATAAATAAGCTGCGAATAGGGATGGCAAAGATACAATCACCATTAAAGTTAAAGGACCCAAGCGCACCGCCATAAGCGCCACGACCATCTGGCTCCAGCTCGTTAATGACTTTAATGGCTTCAACCTTTGGCGCGCCTGACAGCGTTCCAGCAGGAAAGTTGCTGGCAAGGGCGCTAAACATATCTTCATCAGGATGCAAGATACCGACGATTTCAGAGGAGATATGCTGCACGTGTGAGAAGCGTTTGATATCCATCAAATTGCGCACCTTTACCGTACCAAAGCGTGCCACACGGCCAATATCATTGCGATGCAAATCGACCAACATATTGTGCTCGGCAATCTCTTTGTCATCGTTAAGCAGCGCTCTGGCAAGCTGACGGTCTTCGACGACATCGCCGCCGCGCTTTGCCGTACCTGCGAGTGGATAAGTTTCCATCTCGCCTTGACGCAAGCGAAACAATAATTCAGGTGAGGCACCGATGATGCACTGCTGAGCAAATTTCATAAAGTACATGTGCGGCGATGGATTAACCGCCCGCAGTTTTTCATAAATGGGCATTTTATCGCCAGCAATACGATATTTAGATTTAAAGCCCACCTCACACTGGAATATACGCCCAGAGATGATGTCTTCTTTGACTTGCATCACTACTTTAGCATGCTCGTCTTGACTCATGCCGTCGCCTAAAAATTCTACTGTAGGTGGCTCGTATTCTGGGGTCGGTGCATCAAGCAAGGCTTTAATCTGTTCGATACGATTGTTTTGCTGCTCGGTTGGATAATAAAAGTAGAAAATCTCTCCAGTCATCTTATCGAGCGTTAAGCCATCTAGATAAACGCCAAACTTAAACGGTTCAAAATCGACGCTCGGCTTGGCATTGACACTTGGCTCAAAGAAATTGACACTGTCATAGCCCAGATAACCAACCAAACCGCCACTTTGTTCGCGGGCAATGACGTGCTGTGGAGTGATAGTACGTAGCAGCTGATAGGGATTGTCCGTCTGATAGTGGTCAGTTCTCGCAGTTTTGTTATCGGTAATCGCCAGGGTAGTGCGGTCGATAGCAGCAATGGTCATCACTGGATCAAAACCAATGGCATGATGGCGTGACATATGGCTATCTTCGCCTAAGGATTCGAGCAAATAACAAGTATCAAAAGCACGCTCAATGCGTTTAAATAAAGCTAAAAAATCGATATCCTGCGTCAGCTTTATGCGTTGCGGCTTGCTAGGAATATCAATAGTAGTAGGTTGATCATATTGTGGGGTAGGAGAGGTCATAACGAGGTCCAAAGTAATTCAAATAGGTATAGCTAGAATAAATGTAATTAGCGTTGATTGATGTTTTAATCGTCTTGTCTGTGAGTTGCTAGCAGCGCGCTGACGTCATGAGTTTGCATCGCTTTAGCACCGCGAGAGACGGTGGCAATACCAACGCCTAGCTGCTCAGAAATTTCACGTTGGGTGACACCGCGTGCTAATAAATCAAAAATACGAATACGGTTGGCAATCTCAAATTGCTCTTTGTCTGTCAGTAAGGCACTTAGCAAGGCTTCAATATCTGAGCTGTCAGTACAATTGGCTAAATGCTTTAGTAAACTGTGATAAGGATCGGTGCTCATAATATGTAGTCTTCATTTAAAAACAGATTGATTATCATCTTGTTTCAGTATTCTAGTACAGTAGTACATAAAAAACAAGTAAAGTGATGGATGTTTTAGCATTACGTTAGGGGCTGTATAGAATTCAGCTAAGGAAATGACAGAGACTATTTTTTAGGCAATTCGACGCCAAAAATAGTAAGTTTAGTCATTCTAAGCGCGATAGTTTTGGCTATGAAGTGGCAAAAAATAGTCCTGTTCCTTCGGACTGATGCTAAAATCGCCCCAGACGTTGTTGTAAATCTAGCTAAGGTCTCGACATTACCTTCGATTTACGCCTAGTCTGGAATTATTTTAGCGATCAGCAGTCCTAATAGATGAATTCTATACAGCCCCTATTAAAGCTCTGTTTAAAAATATTCAATTCGACATAAAATAAAAAGCCAGCTAATGGTAATTAGCTGGCTTTATTTTCGAATTAACGATTATGCATCTATACTATTTTTATTTTGGTAATTATTCCAGATTGCTTATTTTACTGGACGAATAAACGGCATATGACGGTTCACATCTTTGTATAGTAAGTATCTGAATGGACCAGGTCCGCCAGCGTAACAAGATTGTGGGCAGAATGCGCGCAGCCACATAAAGTCGCCTGCTTCAACTTCTACCCATTCACCGTTTAAGTGATAAACAGCTTTACCTTCTAGTACATACAAACCATGTTCCATCACATGCGTTTCATCAAATGGAATCACGCCACCTGGCTGGAAAGTAACGATATTCACATGCATGTCGTGACGCATATCAGACTGCTCGGTAAATCTGGTGGTTGTCCATACGCCATCAGTACCCGGCATTTCAATGGCTTCAACATCGTGATCGCTGGTTACAAACGCTTCAGGTACATCAATACCTTCACAATGTTGATACGCTTTGCGGATCCAATGGAATTTAACGTGCTTGTCGCTGTTGTTTTTCAATGACCATTTGCAGCCAGGTGGTAAGAATGCATAACCACCTGATTCAAGATGATGCGTCTCACCTTCGATAGTCATATCCATTTCGCCTTCAACGATGAATACCACACCTTCGGCGTTGGCATCTAGCTCAGGCTTTTCTGAGCCGCCATTAGGCTCAACTTCGACGATATACTGTGAAAAGGTCTCAGAGAAACCTGAAAGTGGACGTGCCAGTACCCACATGCGCATGCCTGTCCAAAACGGTAGATAGCTGATAACGATATCCGTTAATACACGCTTTGGAATAATCGCATAAGCTTCGGTGAAGATAGCACGATCAGATAGTAGTTGTGTTTGTGGAGGCAAGCCGCCAGTTGGTGCGTAATAAGTGCTTTTTGTTGACATGGTTAATGTTCCTTAGTGGTTTTGTGCCGCGATAAATTTGTGTCTGAACCTTTGAGTTTAAGTCTTTGAGTTTGAATCGTGGAGCAAAGGAGAGGGTTACCCGTTT
Organism: Psychrobacter sp. FME6; assembly: GCF_014861365.1. Lineage (GTDB taxonomy): Bacteria > Pseudomonadota > Gammaproteobacteria > Pseudomonadales > Moraxellaceae > Psychrobacter. The sequence continues at coordinate 7,320 of NZ_RRYW01000026.1, read as the reverse complement.
GGCTGGGATTTCCCTTTAAACACTAAATCATTTGCGGCTTGCTTGAAGGGCTAAGCTATTGTCAAAATTATTAGACGTTAGACATAGCCCGGTAATTTGGATCGTTTTCATTTTTTATCGACAACAGCTGTCATTTTCTCTAATGACGCACAGACCTATGATTCATCTAAAGCTCCATGCTCTAAACCTAAGGTTCCATGCTCTAAATCTAAAACCCATGCTCTAATCAGTTGTAGATATGCTGACTAGAAATATGTAAAGTTGCTCTGTTTTCCATGAGCCCAATGTCATTGATATCAGGCGCCTTAGAAGCGCTCATGCCTAAATCAGATGCCCTGACTGTCATAGTATAAGTCTAAAGAAAAATGCAATAAAAAGCTATGTTAAGCAGAACTATCAATGTAAAGACTGCAAGCGTCAGTTCATTGATAATCAGGCCTTAACCTCTCATGGCCGTCATTCTAGAATAGAAGATTAAATATGGTTAATGACTGTTAGAGGTTGATAAGTTTTGGACTTACGTGCATCGCAAGAAGTGGCTTATGTATGGGAAAACAGTACAACGTAGGTATAGAAGGCAATAACGGCCGTCTCAGACATCGATTAAAATAAACCGTTAGAAGAATGTGTTGTCTATCTAAAAAGCTCAATAAGTATTTTAGAGTGTTTAACTTGGTGTTCTTTTAATGTCAATTTTGGCTAACTCTGATGTCAGTGTGCTTTTTAGAGCACAATCAAATTAAAGCATAATCAAAATACTATTTATTTAATGTCTAAACAGCATTAGCCTTTGCTCTCTCTGATTTAGCCTGCTCAGCAGACACATCAACGCAAACTTCCCAATCATCAATCTCAAATTCATGGCAGTTGTTACCCTCACCATTGATACGATCGACAACTAAAAAGTCACAATCTGCTTTTAGTGCTAGTAGCGGATGGTGCCAAACATTGGCGTCATACTGAACACCTTGATGCGAGTGAGCATAAAATACTTCTAAATCATCCGCTGATTTGGGCGCATCGCCAGGTTTAGCTACCACAACCAGATAATCTGTGGAATTCATAGAAAAGAAGGCTTGCGTACCAAACGGGTGATATTCCATGACCGATAGCGTAATAGGGCAGTCGCGTCTTTTAGTGCGAAAAATACTAAAACCAACTTCACCGCCGTCTAATGCCACTTTTGAGATAGAATCATGACGACACGCATAGCCACGATTGATATCCCAACTGTTTTCAGGACATTTTTCTTCATCGTCATAAGGCTCAATCACTGAACCATAAGGCGCAAAAGCAGCTTTGGTTAAAGGTTGGGCAATTATCGTGGTTTTCATGAGTTCACCTTTATATTATTTAATAATATCATTTATTTGATTTTTTAGCCGTTTATTAAGTTATAAATGGCCTTGAGCGTATCATCAGCGAGCTTAGCTTCTATTACATACTTGCTTATTAATATGATGATACGTCTCTAATGTCGATAGTTACATCCAGTTGGCGGTGTTATCTGCCGTTGCTGGATGGTTTTCATACCAGTGCTTGGCGATTTCATCGCGGCGACATACCCAAACATCGGGTTTACTGGTGATGTATTTTAAAAACTGTTTGAGCGCAGTGATACGACCAGCGCGACCGATGATACGGCAATGCAAGCCAATCGTTAGCATTTTTGGCTCGTTCTTACCGTCTTTGTCGCCTTCTTCATACAAGGTATCAAAGCTGTCTTTTAAGTACTGGTAAAAAGGTTCAGCGTTGGTAAAACCAGGGCTAGAAGCAAAACGCATGTCATTGGTCTCAAGTGTATAAGGGATAACCAAATGCGGTTTACGGGCGATTTTACTGCCTTCTTCTACTTTGACATTGAGCCAGTAGGGGAGTTCATCGGCATAAGAATCCGAGTCATAAATATAGCCACCTTGTTCAGCGACCAGTTCGCGAGTATTGGGGCTATCACGACCGGTATACCAACCGAGTGGCTGCTTACCAAGCATGCTCTCAAAGATTTCAGTGGCGCGGCGTACATGTTCGCGTTCAGTCTCACGGTACATATCCTGATAAGTAATCCAGCGTAGTCCATGACTAGCAATTTCATGACCATCTTCTAAGACGCGTTCAACGATATGCGGTGTCTTTTCAGCAGCAGCAGCACAAGTAAAGGTAGTGATCGGTAAACCGTACTCTTTAAAGGTATCTAATACACGCCAAACGCCGACACGACTACCGTACTCAAATGCTGACTCAATAGATTGGTGACGATTGAGAAATTCAGGCGTACCTAATACGTCAGATAAAAAGCGTTCTGACTGACCATCGCCATGAATGACGCTGTTTTCTGCACCTTCTTCGATATTAAGTACAAACTGCACCGCGATCTTAGCGCCACCTGGCCAGTTAGCCTTTGGTGGATTACCGGCATAGCCTTTTAGGTCACGCGGATAGGCATCCTGATTAAAATCGCTGGTTATTTTTTTTGTCATTATGATTATCCTAGATAAACTAAAACGAAATAGGGTAGAACAAGAAGTGCGGTCTTTTATTTGAGCCATAGTATCTGAACTTTTATAAAGCTAGATAGGGTCAAAAACCATACTGTGATAACGCTGGCTTCGATATAAAAACCAGCGTTAGGTAGATTGCTAAACGGTTTGCTTATAACCCTGAGGTATACTCGAGTAATTGCTGACGCTCGTCATCTGTCATATTAGTCAGGTTACCAAAAGGCATATATTCTGTTTGTACCGCCGTGATGATTCTTGCTTTATAGGTTTTTAGATCTGCTGGAGTTTCTAAAACAATACCGGCTTGAGGTACATTAAACATTTCGTGAGTCGGTTGCACGGCATGACAAGTGGTGCAACGTTCATGAACTATAGCCATAGCATCATCATCAGCAGATGCAGACACTGGGACGGCTTCGGCCGCGTTTTCATTACTAGCAGCATCAGCTTCTGCACCATCAGCAGGTGGCGTATCTGTCGGTGCTGCGTCTTCTGCTGGAGCAGTCGCACTGACGGCAGGGGTTGGTGATTTCTCAATTGGTGTCGGACGCATCCAAATAATTAGTAATACGGTTGCTATCGCAGGAACCACTAAGAATTTTGGTTTATTGCGACCCAAGTGTTTTTCGTTGAAGTAATGACGAGCAGTTGCAGTGATAATACCGACGAATACCAATACCAACCAGCCATGCGCATGTGAATACATCATTGGATAGTGATTACTAATCATGATAAAGATTAGCGGTAGAGTAAAGTAGTTATTCATCACCGAGCGGTTTCTGGCCATTAATGCTAAAGCTGCTACATCTGGACCTGGTTTTACGCCACGACTTACACAATCTACCAATGCGCGCTGAGCAGGCATAATTCCAAAGAATACGTTACCTGCCATGATTGTACCTAAAATGGCACCAACATGGATAAAGGAAGCACGGTCACTAAATAACTGATAAGAACCCCAAGTGGCAATAATCATTAATATAAAGATAGTGACACTAAAAACCAGTTTATTTTTGCCGATACTGCTGCGTACAATGGCTTCATAAATAAAGTAGCTGCCAAATAAGAACAGTAAACTGGTAGATATGGCACCCACACTGCTACCAAAATCCACTTTACTTGGATCAATCAAGTACGCTGTGGCATTGATATAGTACACGATGATAAGCATCATCATACCGGTCAGCCAAGTGGTGTAGGCTTCCCATTTGAACCAATGCAGTGTTTTTGGCATTTCTTCAGGTTCGAGCTTGTACTTGGCAATTTCGTAGAAACCACCACCATGAACTGCCCAAAGGTCACCTGAAATGCCTTTTTTGGCTTTCCACTCTGGTGGCTTCTGAAGACTCATGTCGAGCCATACGAAGTAAAAAGATGCGCCAATCCATGCTACACCAGCGATAACGTGAAACCAGCGGAAGAATAAACTTAGCCAATCGAGAAGATATGCACCCATGTTGTCAATGTCCTTTTATATTGTTATATCTTGGTAACTCGTAACGACTTTTGCTCACCTTCGTTATTATAAAAGATTGTGATACAACGTAGCGATACCAGCATTATTTATTTGGTCTTAAACCACTGACCTCACTGTCAGACGTTTAGAGTTTACAGCGCTCGTTTAGCCTTATTCGTATAAGGCTTCGAGTGATAAAGAGATAAAATTATGAGCCGCGATAGGTACTATAACCATGTGCGCTAAGCAACAACGGCACATGGTAATGATTCCCATCACTGACCATAAAGTCGATAATAACTTGCGGATAAAATGCAGTGAGATTTTGCGCATCAAAATAAGACTGCGTATCAAACGTCAATGTATAGCGACCAATATCAATATGATATTCAGCGATATCAATAGATGGGTCAAACGCCCAGCTGTCTGGTGCCACGCGACCATCAGCGTTGGTAACGCCATTGGCCAATAGTTTTGCTTCACCGCTCGCAGACACACGATGTAGTGTTACAGCGATATCAGCAGCTGGTTTACCAAGATGCGTGTCTAGAATATGTGATGATAAAGTAGCGGACATAATAATTCCTTTTATATGTGTGGAAAAAATGAGTCTAACTCTAAAGTTAAGTTTAAGCGTCGCTTAGCATTTTCTGCAAACGTAAACGGGTTATTTTGTTTTGTTCAGCTGCTGCATTGCCCAGTTCTGTTTCACGATCATTTGGCAAGCGAGCGAGTAATAAGTCAAGCATTTCTTGCGCGCTTTTACCCGTAGCATAAACAATAAAGATAAAACCAAATTTATCGAGGTAGTCTTGATTGCCTTGTGCTAAGGCTTCAATCACAGCGTCATCAGCGTTATTAGCACCTGATTGCTCATGTGCGGCGCTGTCTTGCGTATTACGATATTTCTCTTTTAATGAGTCAACATTACCAATCTGTGGATGACCGTCAAAGGCCTCTAATAAATTGGCTTCTTCTGTTTGCGCCTGGCCCCATGCTGCATCGCTTGCGCTCATTAGAGCATCTACATCTTCAAACGGACGCGCATCTGCCAATAGGCTCGCCCAACGGCTGCTAGTGCAACAGGTCAGGAATTTTGAGGTAGCATCGGCTGGCGACAGGGCATTGAGTTGCGATAGTGATAAGCTCACAGTGATATCCTTATCTTTTGACACAAAAAAGTTGAATGATACGAGTTTATAATTCGATTGATATAAGTTTATAAAGAGGATCATTTCTCTTGATTACATAAATCAGGGTAAAAACCCATGTTAAAGTAGTATCGAATGAGTCGTAATTGGTTTAATATTAACCATTCTGCTTAAACCTGACCATTTGGTCAACTACTTTATGAAAAATATTTTATATTTGCTTGCCATGTTCCATAAAAATTAGCGTATTAATCTATTAGTTTATCTTAAATTCACGCTGGAATATGGTTGTTTATTCACATTAATGTCTAACGGTTCATCCTATGACTCAAAACGCTAAATCAAACGCACCATCATCCTCTGAGAGCGCTGTACACCGTAATCAGCAGGATATTCGTGCACACAATCAAGCACTGATTTTGACCGCTGCTGAAGAAGAATTTGTATTGCAAGGCTATCGCGGTGCCACGATGCAAGGTATCGCCGATCGAGCGGGTTTGCCAAAAGCCAATATTCATTATTACTTTAAGAATAAAAAAAACCTGTATAAGGTTGTTTTGCTTTCTATTATTGAAGAGTGGAATGAGGGCTTGGTGACGATGACGGTGGACAGCGATCCCAAAACAGTCATCGAAAAGTTTGTGCGTACCAAATTACATCAAGCCTTTGCTCACCCAAATCGGCATAAGCTGTTTGCGCTTGAGGTCATCGGTGGGGCATTACATCTACATGACTTTATGTCGACGGTGATGAAAGAATGGGCGCTTGATAAAACTCAAGTGATGAAAACATGGCACGAACAAGGCAAAATCGCTATCGATGATCCATTGCAGCTGCTGATTTTGATTTGGGCCACGACGCAGCGCTACGCTGAATTTGAAACAGAAATCGTCGGCTTGATGAACAAGACTGAGTACGATGAACAAGATGAAGCACGGGCTGCTGACTTTCTAGTGCCATTCATTTTACGTGGCTGTGGCATTGAATAGCGATTACAGCTAGCTAGCGTTGCCGATATTATTTATGGATACCAAGCTAAAGCCTCAGTAGTTCAATACTATTGAGGCTTTATTTTATACATCATGATGAAGCATTTGTAAATCAGCTACTAAGACGCTTTTTTTCTAAGCGGTTTTAGGCCGTCTTCGATATGCTGCTCTTCAGTATCATATTCGACACCATAGTTCTTCGGCAAAATCACATCGAGCGCAATGGCTATTACCCCTGACATGGTCACTGCTGAGCCAAAGATATTGCGGAACAGTTGTGGCATTTGCGCAAAGACATCAGGAACAAACGCAACACCTAGACCCAGACCCAATGAGGTGGCAATGATTAACACATTACGATGGGTAAAGTTCACTGTCGAGAGGATACGAATACCCGCAGTCGCTACAGTAGCGAACATCAACAGCGTTACGCCGCCAACCACCGGCTTTGGCAACTGAGTAAAGATAGCACCTAAAACAGGAAACAGACCCATTATAAATAAGATACCTGCCACATAAAAGCCAACATAGCGACTGGCAATACCAGTCATTTGGATGACACCATTATTCTGGCTAAATGTGGTTACGGGGAAGCTGTTAAATATACCAGAAATGGCGGAGTTGACACCATCACCTAATACGCCGCCTTTGATACGTTTCTCATATAGTGGGCCTTTTATCGGCTCACCTGAGATCATCGACGTTGCGGTCAAATCACCTGAGGTCTCGATACTGGTAATAATATACATAAAGGCAATAGGAATAAAGGCTTGCCAATCAAAACCAAAACCAAACTTAAAGGGTACGGGTACCGTTAATAAAGGGGCTTCTGAGACCAATGAAAAATCAATACGGCCCATAAATGCTGCTACTATTAGACCTAACATTAAACCGATAAAAATAGCACTTGAGCGAATGACTTTATTATTAACGATACTGATTAGCACCACGCTCACTAACACACCGCCGCCTAGTAGTAAATTCTCCATACTACCAAAGTTTTCAGCACCAACACCCCCTGCTAAATCGGTTAGACCTGTTTTGGTCAACGACAGACCAATGGTGACAATAACACAACCGGTAACGATTGGACTCATCAAAGATTTAAGCTTAGTGATGAACTGACTTAAGAAAATCTCGACGAATGCCCCGAGGAAGGTAACCCCAAAGATATAGTCAGATGACCACAAAAATGTTATAAAATAAATCAATTAAACGATTACCAG
>NZ_RRYW01000237.1 GCF_014861365.1 Psychrobacter sp. FME6 | reverse complement strand
CAGTATTAGGCTAACGCGTTACTTAGCTGCCAAGATTATGAAGCAAATGAAACTGGTCAGTTGCCAGCTCAAGACCCACAAATACAAGCACGCTGATCAGGAACATAAAACCCATGACAACCTTTTAAAACGCAGATTTAGCCCAACGGCGCCCAACCAAGTCTGGACGGGCGATGTCACTTATATTCGCATTAAAGGCGGCTGGTGTTACCTAGCCGTTGTTTTAGACCTGTACGCCCGTCGTGTGGTGGGCTTTAGTGTCTCAGACTCACCCGATAGTATTCTGACAGGTAACGCTCTGAAAATGGCGTATCAGACGAGACTCAAACCAAGTGGTGTGTTATTTCACTCAGATCAGGGCACGCATTACACCAGTAAGAAATTTGCTGAATCAATCGATGATTGCGACGGTATGACACAGAGTATGAGCCGTCGTGGAAATTGTTGGGATAACGCCCCAACTGAGCGCTTCTTTAGAAGCTTCAAAACAGAGTGGATGCCAAAGGGCGGTTATGAGAATATCGCTGAGGCTAAAAGTGCCATTAGTGATTATATCTGGGGCTACTATCAAACCGTGAGACCGCACACTTTCAACAATTATTTAACACCAGCTGAAACAGAAAGACGTTACTTTAATCAAAACCTCTTATCAGGTGTCCTAAATTAGTTGACCACTACA
>NZ_RRYW01000236.1 GCF_014861365.1 Psychrobacter sp. FME6 | reverse complement strand
TATAAAATACCAGATGACGTGCTACTCAATGATGTCAAAAAACACCCTGATGATTACCAATATGAGCGAGCACGTCGTTTAAACTGTAGTAAAACAGGCATTTATCATGCCTTAAAGCGCCTTGATATCAGTCAAAAAAAAGACTTTGGAACATCCAAAAGCGTGTCCAATAAAAAGAGCGGCGTATCAGAGTAAGCTTGATAGCTTTATGCAGCAAGGCTATCCCATTGTGTATATGGATGAGAGCGGCTTTGAGCATGAGACCATTCGCTCTCATGGCTATGCACCGATAGGTACACCCTGTATCGATAGCTACAATTGGCAATCTAAAGCTCGAACCAACGTTATCGGTGCTCTGTATGAAAAGATGCTGTTTGCGCTTGATTATTTTGAGCACAACATCAACAGCAGCATATTTTATGACTGGTGCAAGTTCACGCTAATCCCAAGCCTTAAAACCAAATGCGTGATTGTCATGGATAATGCTCGGTTCCATAAGAATAAACGCATTCAAAAGCTACTCAATAGACATGGGCATCGTATTCTCTGGCTGCCACCGTACAGCCCAGACTTGAACCCTATCGAGAAAAAATGGGCTCAGGTGAAGTTTCTACGCCAAGGCTGGATGGAAAATGACTTATCTAAATTATTTTATGATATTTGTCCTGGCCATAACAGTTTTATTTTGAACTGACTATA
>NZ_RRYW01000235.1 GCF_014861365.1 Psychrobacter sp. FME6 | reverse complement strand
GCGCCAAAGCTGAGTGATCCTGAGATTATTTGCATGGAACTGGTCGGTGAGTTTTTACACCTTGATCAAGACAAACAGATTTGGCAATACTTTACCCAGCACTGGCAATCTTGGTTTCCAGCCATCGGCTCATATCCTAACTTCGCAAAGCATTGCGCGAATTTGTGGCAGGTCAAACAGCGGATACAAGATACAGTCAGTCAACTCGAAGGCCGTGACAACATCCATTTTATAGATGGTTTTCCGATACCCGTCTGTCATTATGGACGCGCGTATCGGCATAAAAACTATCAAGACTTAGCGGCTTTTAGCTACTGTGCGGCTAAGCAAGAGAGGTATTATGGCTTTGAGGGACATTTGCTGGTTAACTTATCGGGCATGATTAAAGGCTTTACCGTTGCCCCTGCCAATGTTGATGAAAGAGCGGTTGCGCCTGATATTACTGACAATATCCATGGTTTGCTCGGCGCTGATAAAGGCTATATCAGCCCTAGTCTGACATCGTACTACGACGCTCAAGGAGTGGATTTACAAACGCCACTCAGAGCCAATATGAAAGAGGATAGACCCAAACCTGTGGTAAGGCGGCTAATGAAAGCCCGCCGTATCGTTGAAACAGTCATTGGTCAGCTATCAGAACGATTTAATATACAAAGGGTACGAGCAAGAGATTTATGGCATTTGTCTCATCGATTGATTCGTAA
>NZ_RRYW01000234.1 GCF_014861365.1 Psychrobacter sp. FME6 | reverse complement strand
TAGCCAAAGGCAAGAAACTGACCATTGACGTGTGGGACAGCTATAACCTAGCTCTCTACACCATCAATACTTGTGAGCTTGTGCAGGATAGTCGCGGTCTTTGGTATGCCTGTATCACCGTTAAAGAACATTCAAAAACAATCTGCGGTGTTAATCAGACTGGTATCGACTTAGGTTGTAAGGATTCAGCAACCGCTAGTAATGGCGAGGTCTTAGCCACCAACCTGACCCATAAATACGCCCCAAAATTAGGGCTTGCTCAGCGGGCTAAGAACAAAAAGCGCGTTAAAGCGATTCACGCCAAGATTAAGAACACACGTCAAGACTTAATTCATAAATTCACATCAAAGCTTGTCAAAGATAATAATGTGATCATCGTTGGCAAACTTCAATCAAAATCATTCACCTCAAGCAAACTAGCTAAGTCTGTCTATGACGCAGGTTGGTTTGAAATTAAGCGGCAACTGACCTATAAATGCGAGTACGCAGGTTGTCACTATGCTGAGGTTAATGAGCACTACACCACCCAAACTTGTTCGTGTTGCGGCTCACGCCAAAACAGTCCGAAAGGTAGAGCGGATCTTGGAATAAGAGAATGGTTTTGCGAGTGCGGTGTCACTCACGACCGCGATGTTAATGCGGCTAAAAACATTCTTGCGCTCGGGCTTGAGCGTCTAGCGGTAGGAATCCCCTCCGTTTAGGGAGGGGAGGAAGTCAA
>NZ_RRYW01000025.1 GCF_014861365.1 Psychrobacter sp. FME6 | reverse complement strand
CCAAGGTTGGATGGAAAATGACTTATCTAAATTGTTTTATGATATTCATCCAAATTATAACTCTTTTGTAGTGCAGTGACTATAGCATCCTGCCTTATTAGTATTAGTATTTTTTTATTGTTATATCATCAAATTATTTTTATTTATTCTTATAGTATTAAACTTTTTTTATTATTTATTACAGTTGTATTTTATTATTATAATTTTTCTTATTTTTTATTTTTGTCTAACTTTCCCTAGCTGACTTAACCAATGTACAAAAAAAACAGGTTCCACCATAGGTGAAACCTGCAATAAAATGTGACGATATGTGATTAGTGTAAACTGTTAGTAAGCTGAGAAGCAATAAACAGAATATAGTTTTAACACCGCAAGACTAACGTTGAATCAGTTTTTTAGGCTGCAATCGCCCATTAAGACTAACCGCACCCAACCCAAGAAAGCAACCTTGCTCGTCTATTAAGCGAATATCTACGGGTATTTCATGTTCCAATGGCTGGACTTTATCATTCTGACTATTGGTTACACTTATAGAGTTAGACGACTGGTTAATAACTTCCGATATATAATCTCTGATATCTTCCGTCAGCTGTTCAAATACGTTTAGGCGCTGACCCATATGCACGCGAGCACACTGTTCAGTCGTCAATGTCAGCTCAGCATCGATATCAATGCAAGCGTCAATGGCTAATAAATGAGACTGTCGACTGTCTAAAGCCATCTCTTCTAATGCTGATAAAGCAATCGCTTCCTCAATGTTGAAATTGCCAACTTGCGTACGTCGTAACGCAGTCAAATGCCCCAGCGTTCCCATTGCTTTAGCGATATCTTCACCCAGTACGCGCACGTAAGTGCCTTTGGTACAAGTGACCGTCAATTGAATCTGCGTATCATCGATGGCTTCGAGGTTAATCGCCTTGAGAATAATATCTCTTGGCTCTCTCTCTATTTCGATACCAGCACGAGCATATTCATATAGTTTTTTGCCATCTTTTTTTAGGGCAGAATACATCGGTGGTATCTGCTGCTGGGCACCCGAAAACTGTTGTACAACCTTATCTAATAGCGCATCGTCAAATTTCGGAATAGGTGCTTGTGCCATGGTTTGACCGTCGGCATCGCCTGTATCTGTCTGGCTACCAAGTAAAATAGTCGCTTGATAGGATTTGTCCGCATTAAGTTGATAATGACTAAACTTCGTCGCCTCACCCATACAAATAGGCAGTAGCCCCGTTGCCATGGGATCAAGCGTACCAGTGTGACCGGCTTTTTTGCTATCGTGTATCGGTGATTTAAACAGATACTTCACCTTTGACACCACTTGCTGCGAGGTCATACCTTTAGGCTTATCCACTAAGATAACACCAGAGACTTTTATTTTATCAGCCATCTTATTGGCTTTTTTATCAGCTTGATTGGGCGGTCTAGACATAATGGCTTTTACTCTTTGATTTCTTACTCATCGTTCTCGTTTTGCTCAGTTTTGGTGACCGCCTGATTAATCAAGTCCATCATATAGTTACCACGAGCGGTGACTTCATCATAATGAAAGCGCAATCGCGGCGTGGTACGTGTTTTCAGACTGTGGCTCAACTCCGTACGTAAAAACCCAGCGGCTTTATTGAGGACTTTGACACTTTCTTCGTGGTTGGTCTTGGTCATAGCATCATTAAGTTCAGGCTCCATGATGGTGACGTAGACATCAGCATAGCCTAAATCTGGGCTGACCTTAACACTAGAGATTGTGACAAAACCTGTTAAACGAGGATCGTTGACTTCGTCACGAATGAGGACCGCAAGCTCGCGCTGAATTTGATCAGCCAAACGTTGTAAGCGTTGATTCATATTATTACCTTATTTTTTATATGGCTCGTCTTCATTCATTAATTAACTAACATATTTGTTTATCAATAAATTGAAGACTGTAAATTTGAAGACTAATAGTTGTCAAAAAAGGCCTAGCAGGATGTACCTGTTAGGCCTAAGTACAGCTGAATATTCATAAGATAGCTGGTTATTTACGTCATGCTTAATAAAGCAAGTTACATAACCAACTGTCTTCGTTTTAAACAGTAACTTTAGATAGTACGTGCGAACTCTTGGATTTCAAAGACTTCGATTTTATCACCCGCTTCGACATCGTAGCCACGAACTGCAAGACCACATTCCATGCCAGTACGTACTTCATTGACGTCTTCTTTATAACGACGCAATGATTGCAAATGGCCAGTAAAGATAACTTGGTCATCACGTAAGACGCGGATAGGTTTGTTGCGATAAATCGTACCCTCAACCACCATACAACCAGCAGCTGCACCAAATTTACTAGAGCGGAATACTTCACGAACATCCGCCACACCCAAGATTTTCTCACGATGTTCTGGCGCGAGCATACCGCTCATGGCTGCTTTAACATCATCAATCAAGCCATAGATAACACTGTAATAGCGAATATCCATATTAGCCGCGTCAGCTTTACGACGGGCGGTCGCATCTGCTCGGACATTGAAGCCTAATAGTACTGCTTCGCTCGACTCTGCAAGAGTGACATCCGATTCAGAGATAGGGCCAACACCGGAGCTAATTACTCTGACTTTTACTTCATCAGTTGATAGCTCGTTCAATGCAGCAAGTAATGCTTCAAGAGAACCACGAACATCGGTTTTCAATACGATGTTTAAGAATGACACATCGCCTTGTTCCATCTGATCGAACATGCTCTCTAAACGCATGGCATTCTGGCGTTCAAGTTGACGCTCACGCTCACGGTTGGTTCTAAAGTCCGCCACTTCACGAGCTTTTTTCTCATCCGTTACGACTAAGAATTCACTACCAGCCGCTGGCGTTTCAGGCAAACCTAAAATCTCCACAGGGATAGAAGGACCAGCTGTTTTGATACGCTGACCACTCTCATTAGTCATCGCACGAACTTTACCATAATGTTCGCCGGCTAAGACCAAGTCACCTTGCTTTAAGGTACCTTTTTTGACTAGAACACTAACAACAGGGCCACGACCTTTCTCAAGTCTTGATTCAATGACCACACCTTGCGCCGCGCCATCTAATGGTGCTTCTAATTCCATCAATTCAGCTTGGAGGCTAATGAATTCCAATAGCTCGTCGATACCTTCGCCAGTTTTGGCTGAGATACGCGCCATTGGGGTATCGCCGCCCCATTCTTCTGATACCACTTCTTTCGTGGTTAACTCATTTAGGACACGATCCGGATCAGCACTTGGCTTATCCATTTTGTTGATAGCAACAATGATAGGTGTGCCAGCAGCGCGAGCATGATCAATCGCTTCTGCAGTTTGTGGCATCATACCGTCATCAGCAGCAACAACGATTACGACGATATCTGTCGCTTGGGCACCGCGTGAACGCATGGCACTAAAAGCTGCGTGACCTGGGGTATCAAGGAAAGTAATCACACCGCGATCTGTTTTTACATGGTAAGCACCGATATGCTGGGTAATACCACCCGCTTCGCCAGTCGCAACCTTAGTTTCACGGATTTTATCGAGTAGTGATGTTTTACCATGGTCAACGTGACCCATGATAGTAACCACTGGTGGACGCGTTTGGATATTACTGCTGCGTTCATCAACGGCATATTGTAGATCATCTTCAACTTTGGTATCGCTGACTGGTACAGGGTTGTGACCCATCTCTTCAACAAGTAGACTGGCTGTTGCTTGATCAATCATATCTGATTCACGAGCCATTTCACCCATTTTCATCAGCAATTTAGTCACTTCACGAGCTTTAACCGCCATACGCTGAGCGAGATCTGCTACTGTGATTTGCTCACTAATCTCAACATCATAAATAATTTTATCAAGCGGCTTTTCAAACTTATGCTGTGTCGACTGACTTGAACGTAAACCATTTTTACGGTTTTTGATTTCACGCTCATCTTGATTCTTACGACGACGACCACGAGCTCCAGTGCTACTTGCACCGCGCTTAATTTCACGACGTTCTTTTTCAAACGATTCTTCTAACGCATCACCGACTAGACCTTCTGCCAGTGGCTCGTCTTTACGAACTTCAGCAGCAGGCTGATCCGTATATTGACCCGCCATTTTACGCATTTGCTCAAGCGTACGTTTTTGCGCTTCTTTCGCTTGGGCTTGACGAGTTTCTGTTTCGATTTGACGTAAACGATTCTCTTCTTTTTCACGTACTTCGCGAGCTTTGCGCTCAGCTGCCGTTTCAACTTTTGGTTTGGTTGCAGCGACTTTTTTCTTCGGCTGTTCTTTTGGCTTAACTTCAACAGCGGCTTTACCACCTTTTTTCACAACCACTGAGGTTGAGATATCGTCATTCTTGTCGTCTGATTTTTTGCTAGAACCTAAGCTTGCACGCATCGCCGCTAAGGTTGCTGCTTGACGCTCTTCAGACTTTTTCTTGGTGGCAGCACGCTCTTCAGCATCTTTAGCAGCACGCTCTTGCGATTCAATCATCGCTTGCTCACGCGCAGCCAATTCTTCAGCCATTTTCTCTGGATCAGGCTTTTCGAATACTTTCTTTTTACGCACTTCAACATTGACACTCTTAGATTTTCCTGAAGAGCCGGTCACACGCGCGGTGCTAGTTGTCTTAGACTTCAGACTAATACGACGCTTTTCTTGCTGACCATGACTTTGTTTTAAATACGTCACCAGTTTTTCTTGCTCAACCTCAGTAACTAAGTCATCTTCTGCGCGAGTAGGCAGTCCAGCATCTACCAGTTGCTGTTGTACAGCACTCGTAGTTTTGCCTACCATATCTGCCAGTTCTTTGACGGTCTTATCTGCCATTTAATATCACCTACTGTCTATTATTTGCTATATGTTCAATTCAGTTGTTGGCTACAAATGATTGGGGTAAGGCTGGTATTTGTATTGCAATCATACCAACACTTTATTATCGATAGCATATCACCAAAAGACAGCGATATGCAGTCACCGCTTATTCATTGAACCAAGATTCCCGAGCTTTCATGATGAGTTTTCCTGCGGTTTCAGTATCTAATCCTTCGATATCTTCTAAATCGAAGACGGCTTGTTCTGCCAAGTCATCAACGGTGATGATGTCTTTTTGTGCCATTTTATAAGCCCAGCTGACGGTCATACCCTCAAGATCTTGTAACTCTTGACTTGGCTCTTTCATGTTTTGTTGTTTAAATAATTCATCTGCAATGACTACTTCTTTGGCGCGCTCTTGAATCATATCAATCGCTTCATCATCTAAACCCTCTATATCATAAAAGGTTTCGACTGGTACATAAGCCACTTCTTCGATACTGGTAAAACCAATATCAACAAGCGCATGTGCTAAGTCGCGATCCACCTCTAAACGCTCATAGAATAATTCGATGAATGCTTTAGATTCGTTTTCTTGACGCTGCTGATACTCTTCTTCTAGCATCATATTAAGCTTGTAGCCCGTAAGCTCGGACGCCAAACGGACGTTTTGACCTTGTGAGCCAATCGCGCGCGCCAACTGATCGTTGGTACTGAAGATAATATCGGCCATCTGCATGTCTTCATCTAAAATAATACTGCTGACATCAGCTGGCTCTAAAGAACTGATAATGAATTGTGCTGGATCATCTGACCACACCACCACATCAATACGTTCGCCATCAAGCTCTTGCTGTACCGCTTGAATACGCGTACCACGCATACCGATACAAGCACCAACAGGGTCGATACGATGATCGTTAGTCTTCACCGCTATTTTAGCACGAGTACCCGGCAAGCGAGCGACGTTACGGATTTCAATAATTTGTTCTGCAATCTCAGGCACTTCTTTTTGCATCAAGGCTGAAAGCATCTCAGGATGGGTACGTGACAACAATAGCTGTGCACCGCGGTTTTCACGATTCACATGATACAAGATAGCGTTGATGCGCGATTTTGCACGTAATTGCTCGCGTGGCAACATCTGATCGCGTGAAAGATAACCTTCTGCGTTGTCACCTAAATCGATAA
Source organism: Psychrobacter sp. FME6 (assembly GCF_014861365.1). Lineage (GTDB taxonomy): Bacteria > Pseudomonadota > Gammaproteobacteria > Pseudomonadales > Moraxellaceae > Psychrobacter. Next base: position 28,782 of record NZ_RRYW01000025.1, on the reverse strand, counting down.
TATAACCATCACGAGTTTGCTTTTTGACTTCGCCGTACATCATCTCACCAACACGTGGCTCAAAAGCATCGGCTACGAGCGCACGCTCAGCTTCACGAATTTTTTGAATGATAACTTGTTTGGCTTGAGTCGCCGCAATACGACCAAACTCAATCGATTCGATTTGCTCTTCTTTAACATCACCAATAGACCATTCATCTTGATCAAGGTCAGTAATTGCTAACTGACAGGCAGGCATTTCGTGATCTTCATCTGCAACCACTGTCCAGTAACGATAAGTATCGTAATCACCCGTTGTACGGTCGATGGCAACCCGTACGGCCACTTCTGGCTGTTCGGTATATACTTTTTTCTTCGTCGATACCACTAAAGCGTCTTCGATGGCTTCAAAGATATCTTCAGGATTTAAGCCCTTTTCATTACTGACAGTTTCTACTACCGTTAAGATTTCACGACTCATACTATACCTGTCCTATCATTTTTTAATTGACTTAAATTTTATAATTTATGACTTGCTATATATTTTCACCGTAAGCTATCTAAGCTATTTGGAGACTACGCTATTTGAAGAGTAAGCTATTAGAGAGTAAAGTTTTAAAGATTAAGCATCTTCATAAACCAAATTGGCTTTATCGATATTACTTAACGCAATTTCAAACTGTTCACCATCACTTGACGTCAATTTCAAGGTGTTTGCATCAATACTATCTAGAGTACCAGTGGCTTTACGGCGTTTTTGATCGCCATCACCCATCGCTTGTATTAAACGCAAGCTGACGGTTTGACCCACATAAGCATGCATCTGCTCATCTGAGAAAAAAGCACGGTCAAAACCTGGCGAAGACACTTCTAAAATATACTCACCAGCGATAGGATCATGAACCTCAAGAATACCGCTCACTTGATGGTTCACCGCAGCACAGTCTTCGATGGTCACGTGCTTATCTTGGGCTTGCTCTTCTGGCAGCGCCTCAATATAAATACGTAATAAAGAGCGATTGCCTTGTGGCGCGAATTCTATGCCCCACAATGCCACATCACAAGCGGCGACGGCAGGGGCAATAATATTGGTCAGTTCTGCAACTTTGGTCGAAAGCTTCATAATCTATTTATATTTTCCTATTCACTTATCTATCGTACTTAATAAACTGTTTTAAAGTCTTTGCTTATCTCTGCCATCATATAGTATTTATTTAACCATAAGAGACACTGTCATTGTTTTATTTTTAAATCACAAACCTATCATTATTATATAGGCCATTATCATAGAGGCGCTGTGTATTTATATGAGGATGAGCGTATAAAACATCAAGCTCAGCCAAACCATGCTTTTATTATTCATAAAGCAGTACTATCGATAAAAGAGTGAGGAGTAAAAGAGTACTAAAAAATAGTTTGCTTAAGAAACGTCACTCTAATGACGACGAGTAATGACAAGCTACCATAAATGGCGTCGTACTCTATAGGCCTAGAGCTTAGCATAAGTAGGATAGATACCGCGATAACGCCAATCATCAGATACAAAAAAACCCACAAACATAATGGTGGGCTAATCGGTACTGACAAATTTAGCGTGCAATACATCAGTATAAAAAATGGTAGCGGGGGCTGGATTTGAACCAACGACCTTCGGGTTATGAGCCCGACGAGCTACCAGACTGCTCCACCCCGCATCAATCTAGAACGCGTATTATAGGGAGGTTTTGTAGAAGTGTCAATACTTATTTAAAAATAATTTAAAATAAAGTATTTAACTCGATCAACTCTCTTAATACGATACTACCTTAACAGCTTTATACTTTGAAATATATCAATTTAAAAAACTAATACTTCAAAACTTGGTGCGATTGGGGGGACTTGAACCCCCACAGCTTGCGCCACCACCCCCTCAAGATGGCGTGTCTACCAATTCCACCACAATCGCATTCTTCTCACTGCTCTGTTTTCTAACCTTTACTCTATCTGAATAGATGCTTTAAGGTAGGCACCAATAGACAAGGACTTGTAAAAACAGAAAAGCATTGTAAATCTAACGCCTTAAAATAGCAAGCGTTGCCTATTCAAAAACGCTTACGAAAAAATAGCTATTCAGGGTTTTGAGTCAAAGGGCGTGGCGTTTGTGGTGCTGAAACCGGCGCATCTAAACGAAACTGATCTTCTGCCTGCTTACGAGCATGAACCGCAAGAGTCATACTGGTGATAAAAAATATGACCGTAAGCACCGCAGTCGCACGCGTCAAGAAGTTAGCCGTTCCTGCTGCACCAAATACAGTGCCTGAAGAGCCAGCACCAAACGAAGCCCCAGCGTCTGCCCCTTTGCCATGCTGTATCAAAATCAAGCCGATCATGGCAATCGCCACGATAATGTGCAGGGCTAATATAAACGTAAACATGGTGGCCTCTTTTGCCGCGTAATGACGACTGATAACGGAAAATAAATCTTAAGGTTAATGGTGATAGCAATTAGCGCGCAATAACGCCAATTCGATTGTGTTAAATAAGGCGCATTGTACACGATTGCAAGGGCACTGTTAAACCTACTTTTGCCAACTGATAAAGACATTTTATATACGCATGAGATATTTATTAGCTGTATTTTGCTTATATTAACTAAATATTTGCACTACTAAAGGCTTTGGCAATCATCAAAAAACTTTCGGCCTTTAATGAAGCGCCGCCGACCAATGCACCGTCAATCATAGGATCTGAGGCAAAGCTATCGGCATTATCAGCATTGACACTACCTCCATATAAAACAGTCATTGAATCAATGGCTTCGGCAAAACTGGCCATCTTTTGCTTAATATGCTGGTGGGTTTTACTGACTTCAGCCACGGTCGGTACTTTGCCAGTGCCAATCGCCCAGACTGGCTCGTAAGCAATGATTAGGCGCTCAGGTAATGATGCTATCAGGTCTGGCTGCTGGGCAAGCAAGTCTTTAATAACCGATAACTGGGTATCGATGACGTCAAGCGTTTGCTTAGCATCGTATTGCGCTTGGGTTTCCCCAATACAAAGTATCGCACCTAAGTTATGCGTCAGTGCATGCGTCAGCTTTTTTACTAGGCTATCATTAGATTCGCTATGGTATTGACGGCGCTCAGAGTGTCCAAGTATCGTCCACGTTGCGCCAGTATCTGCCACTTGCTGCGCTGAGCAATCACCCGTATACGCGCCAGTGCTCGCACTGTGAGCGCTGATATCTTGAGCCGCACTAAGTATTGAACTGCCTTTTAAACGTGCACTCACAGCCGCCAGATGAATACAGCTCGGCGCCACCATTAACGTGCATCGTTTCGATACCTCTATAGCGGCTTGTATAGCGGCTTGCTTTTCGGCATCAACTGCCACCAATAAATCGTCTAATAACACATTGACGTCGTGGCTCGTTGCTGGATTTTGTTTCCAATTGCCAATTACCCAAGCTTGCATACCTATCTACCTTGTCTCATGTATTCATGCCAATGCGGCTGATATGCGCGCCAGTATAACAAATAATTCACAAGTGCTATAGTATAGTGCTGCCCAAATCAAAACAGAGCTTTACGGTTAGGGTGGGTTAAATAGCCGACCATGGCATTGATAGAAAACAGCTATATATAGTTGACTCACCTTTAAAAGGCTATAGTACTGCTGAGATTAATTTTTCATAACCTCCATCTACGCAGGCATAGCAAGCAAAATCTATTCTAATAGCGCGTTATAGTATTTATTTTATTTAGGTCTGATTGTAGTCTGGTTTTATATTTTTACGCTGTGCTTGCGCTATTGATATATTTTCACCAGCTATCCATTTAATGGTCTATATACAGCCTTTAAAATAAAGCCTTCAAAGTGAAGTAAAGTCCTATATTATACTGATAGAAAACCAAACACTGCCTATTCATAAAAAAGCATCACTATAAATAGTACGCTAAACTAAAATGGCGACAGTGCTGTTATTGATAAAAACACGTGACTCTTAAAGGTTATATAAATAGGGGTTATTTAGATAGGGGCTATATAACCCCTAGGTAAATACACAAAATAGTTGGTATTAAGGAGAGGTCATAATGTCTATTACAACCAATAAGTATGGTGGTTTAGCACAACAACTTATCAATGAAGGTGTTGTCAGCGAAGCGAACATGAAAACCGCGCAAACCGAGTCTCAGCAGCAAAAAATAGGGCTGGTACCATACTTAGTAGACAATAAGATGGCCAAAGCCTCGCAACTGGCTCAGATGCTGTCACAAGCCTTTGGCGACCCTCTTTTCGACCTTGATGCATTAAACCTCAATGTTATCCCAAAAGACTTAGTCGACGAAAAAATCGTTCGTAAATTTAATGCTTTGCCAATTTTTAAGCGCGGTCAGCGCTTATTTGTCGCTCTAAGTGATCCGACACGTATAGATGCCATTGATGCGATTGCTTTTAATTCCCGCCTATCTATTGAAACGGTTGTCGTCGAAGAAGATAAGCTCAAAAAGCACATCGAAAGTCTTTACGCCGACACCATGCAAAGTTTTGATAGTTTCTCTGACGGTGACTTCAACGTTGGCTTGGAAGACGGCGAAGAAGCCGATGAAGAAGGTGAAACTAAGCTTACCGATAGTGTAGAAGAAGCACCAGTCGTCAAATTCGTCAATAAAATGCTAGTCGATGCCATACGCATGGGCGCTTCTGATTTGCATTTTGAGCCCTATGAAAAAACCTATCGCGTTCGCTTTCGGGTCGACGGGGTGATGCAAAAAATGGCCAACCCGCCCGTACAACTTGCAGGGAAAATCGCAGCGCGTTTAAAAGTGATGTCACAAATGGATATCTCAGAGCGCCGTGTCCCGCAAGATGGACGTATCAAACTGAAGTTATCCAAAGATAAAGCCATCGATTTTCGGGTTAGCTGCTTGCCTACCCTATTTGGGGAAAAGCTGGTCCTACGTATCCTAGATCCATCGTCGGCGATGCTCGGCATTGAAGCACTCGGTTATGAGCCTGATCAAAAAGAGATGTTTTTAGAAGCGCTACACAAACCACAAGGTATGCTACTGATTACGGGTCCAACAGGTTCTGGTAAAACCGTATCGTTATATACGGGTATCAATATACTTAACACGGGTGATACTAATATCTCAACCGCTGAAGACCCAGTTGAGATTAACCTTGAAGGGATCAATCAGGTCAACGTCAACCCGAAAGTGGGACTGAATTTTTCCACTGCTCTTAAGTCATTTTTACGCCAAGATCCTGATATCGTGATGGTCGGTGAGATTCGTGACCTTGAAACCGCTGAAATTGCGATAAAGGCGGCGCAGACAGGACATATGGTGCTGTCAACCCTACACACCAACTCCGCACCTGAAACCTTGACGCGTTTGCGTAATATGGGCGTGGCTTCCTTTAACATCGCAACGTCAGTGAATTTGGTCATTGCCCAGCGGCTAGCGCGGCGTTTATGCAAAAACTGTAAAAAACCGATTACCATCCCACGACAAAGTCTGCTTGAGCTTGGTTTCACCAATGCCGACTTAGACAATCCAGATAATATCATTCATGAGCCAGTAGGCTGTAATGAATGCCGTGAAGGTTATAAAGGGCGCGTGGGCATCTACGAGGTGATGAAAGTCAATTCAGATATTTCACGAATTATTATGGAAGACGGAAACGCCATAGATATCAAAGATGCGGCTCTCAAAAATGGCTTTCGAGACCTACGTCGCTCTGGTATTTTGAAAGTGTTGCAAGGCGTGACCAGTATTCAAGAAATGATGCGTGTCACCTCCGAATAATATCTTCTAAACCGTCAGGCGCCTTATTATTATAAGCCAGCAATAACCATTGCTGAACAGAATTAAAAATAAAACAGATGGACACTGGTTTTTTGCGCTAAAATAGAGTAATCCAGCTATTATTAGCTAGGCATTATTTATATACTTGCAATATCTAATTAGATAATTTTTGAGGGTAGTCACATGGCAAAAGCTAAGACCGATATGTTGTTAGACTTTGTCTATGATGGGGTGAACCGCCGCGGACAAAAAGTGAAGGGTGAAACCACCAGTCGTAGTTTGGAGCTGGCGAAAGCCACTCTACGCAAGCAAGGTATTACGGTCAAAGGCATCAAGAAAAAACCAAAGCCCTTATATACCTTTAAAAAATCTATTAAGCCTATTGATATTGCTATTTTTGCCCGTCAATTGGCAACCATGATGAAAGCAGGCGTACCATTGACACAGTCCTTTGAGATTGTCGCTGATTCTCTTGATAACCCTAGTATGAAAGAGCTGGTTTTGCAAATAAAAGCGGATATTGAAGCCGGTGGCACCTTTGCGTCGGCATTACGCAAGCATCCACGCTATTTTGACGATCTCTTTTGCTCTCTTGTCGATTCTGGTGAGCAGTCCGGTTCTTTGGAAACCATGCTTGAACGAGTAGCGACCTATAAAGAGAAAAGCGAATTACTCAAAGCGAAAATTAAAAAAGCCATGAAGTACCCTATTGCCGTCATCACAGTGGCCATTGTTGTCACCATTATTCTACTGGTCAAAGTCGTCCCTGTGTTTGCTGATTTATTCGGCTCGTTTGGTGCAGAGCTACCTGCTTTTACCCAAATGGTGGTGGGTATGTCTGAGTGGATGCAGGCATGGTGGTTCATTTTGATTGTATTTATTGGCGGCACTATTATTGGTTTTTCAGAAGCCAAAAAGCGCTCTAAGAAATTTCGCGATTTTTTAGACCGCGCTGTCTTAAAGGCTCCTATCTTTGGTAACATTGCTTACCAAGCAGTCATCGCCCGTTTTTCTCGTACGCTATCCACGACTTTTGCCGCTGGCGTGCCGCTTATTGATGCCTTGGATTCTACGGCTGGTGCAGCAAATAACGTGGTATTTTATGACGCGATTCAACAAATCAAAAACGACGTCGCTACCGGTCAACAATTACAGTTTTCGATACGCTCAACCAATTTATTTCCCAGTCTCGCCATTCAAATGGTCGGTATCGGTGAAGAGTCTGGTAGTCTAGAGGAAATGCTAGATAAAGTGGCCGTCTATTACGAAAACGAAGTCGATAACGCTGTTGATGGTCTGACCAGCTTGATGGAGCCATTGATTATGGCGGTGCTTGGGGTATTAGTCGGTGGCTTGGTCATTGCCATGTACTTACCAATCTTCCAGATGGGCTCAGTGGTAGGCTAAAGGCTAATTAAAGGACAGCGATTTGATGCAGTTTATACAGTTATTACAAGAAAACATGGCGTTAGCTTTAGTTGCCTTTGGTCTATTAGGTCTTTGTGTTGGTAGTTTTTTAAATGTGGTGATTCATCGTATTCCACTGATGATGATGGTCGCTTGGCGACAAGAATGTAGCCAGTTCGTATCTGAGCAAACAGACATGCCGCGCGAACATACTGCGCCGCTGGCAGATATTGTCGCCACTGATAAACCAATCACCTTAAGTCACCCAGCCTCGCGCTGTCCGCACTGTGGACATAAAATTAAATGGTACGAAAACATACCTTTAATCAGTTGGATAATGCTGCGCGGACGCTGCTCAGATTGTAAAGCGGCTATTGGCCTGCGTTATCCCATCGTTGAACTAGTTACTGCTCTGCTCTCTGTATTGGTTATTTATAAATTTGGTGTCAGTGCCGCTGGAATATCTGCATTAGTGTTGGTATGGACCCTCGTGGCCTTAACCGGTATTGATTTTGATACCCAATTGCTGCCCGACCGTCTAACCTTTCCATTAGCAGGGCTAGGACTGGCTGTAAACTCACAAGGCTGGTTTGTCACACCAACCCAATCGATTTGGGGCTTACTATTTGGCTTCTTGTCTTTATGGATAGTGGTCAAGGTGTTTTATTTAATCACTAAGAAACACGGTATGGGTCAAGGAGATTTTAAATTATTAGCAGTACTGGGGGCTTGGCTTGGCCCTTTGATGCTACCACTAATTATTCTATTGTCATCTTTACTTGGCTCGATCGTTGGAATCATTCTCATGAAAAAACAGGGCGAGAGCCAGCCTTTTGCCTTTGGTCCTTATATCGCCATTGCTGGTATCGTGGCTTTATTATACGGGTCAGATATCGTCAGCTGGTATCTTGGTATGTACACATAGACAGTAACTATTCTTAATAGTTACTGTTAACCTTTAACAACCAATGTCACTAATACTACTAATGTCACCGCAACTGCAAGGCTATAGTCAAAAAACTTAAAATGACTACAGTGCTACTGTTCATCGACTACATTATCCTTTTATCCGTCAGATAAGTCCTTATTATGTCAAAATCTATAGAAACACGCTCACCTTATTCGCATCAACCACAAACACCTGAGCCTAGAAGTAAAACTTTAGTTGTGGGTTTGACGGGAGGTATCGGTAGCGGAAAATCTGCTGCCAGCGACTGGTTTGCCCAACAAGGGATTAATATTATTGATGCGGATATTATTGCTCATGAAGTGGTGGCTAAAGGCAGCGCTACTCTGCGCAAAATTCAAAGAAAATTTGGTGATTGGGTGTTAAATGCCAATGGAGAGATGGACCGCGCCGCTGTGCGGACGCATGTGTTTGCCCATCCTGAAGCGCTCATTGAGCTTGAGTCAATCACCCATCCAGCGATACGCGAAGCCGCTAAAATACAATTAGCACAGAGTACGTCATCTTATGTGGTGTTGTCAGCGCCTTTGCTGATTGAAGCCGCAGAAGCTGGGCTGGCCAACTTATGCCAGCGTATATTGGTCATCGATGCGGCTGAAGACACGCAGCTGGCGCGTGCCAGTCAGCGTGATGAGCAAAGCGTGCAGAAAATCAAAGCGATTATGGTCAATCAGCTGAGCCGTGAAGAACGTAATCGTCATGCTGATGATGTGGTGTTAAATGAAAGTGATCTTACGGCTCTATATTTACAACTAAAACCGCTGCATCAAGACTACATCACGCTTGCCCAGCAGCTAAAGTTCGCTGCCGATTAATCTCGTATAAAGCCATACCAGTGGCCACGCTTACATTTAAGCTTTGTAAGTTACCATGCTCATTGCCTGACATCGGAATATAAACCAGCTCATCACAGCTTTCTGTAGTCAGGCGGCGCATTCCCTCGCCTTCCGACCCCATAATAATGGCAGTTTTGCCAGTCAAGTCTGCTGCATGCATTGGTTTAGCGTCAGCATTGAGCGCGGTACCAAACACAAATACCCCAGCATTTTTAATCTTTGCCAGCGTGCGTGCCAAATTGGTCACGCTAACAATGGGCATCATCTCTGCTGCGCCCACTGATACCTTGGCAACGGTCGGGGTAAGGCTTGCCGCATGATGCTTTGGACAAATAACGGCATCGACACCCATTGCCACAGCGGTACGCAAGCACGCACCGAAGTTATGCGCGTCGGTGATTTGATCTAAAACCAATAATAAGCACTGCTCACGACCAGCAAGCGTATCAAGCAAACCTTCATCAGCGAAACCTAACGGACGCGCATTAAGCACCACGCCTTGGTGTTGCGGGCTGCCACAAAGCTGGGTGAGCTTGTCTTTTTGGGTTGGTTGAATGCTGATGCCATTAGCGCTTGCTTGTGCCATAATCGCTTGTACATGGCTGTCACTCTCGCGTCCCTGCTGCACAAATAGGCTGAGCCCATCGAGAGGACGGTGTTCGAGTAAAGCATCAATCGCATGAATGCCATAGAAGTAGGTTGGTTTTGCCATAATAGGCCTATTGATTATAAAGTGGGTATCGCACTATTTTGATAAAAACCATGCGATAAAAAGACAGGTCTGTAATTGTAGCAACTAATACACATTTTCATATAAGTAATATCACTAAAAAAAGAAAAACCTTACCAATACGATAAGGTTATTACTTTTGAAGGATAGAGTTGCTGTTTGAAGGCTGGGGTTTTTGGCGTTATCTATCATCTAACGACACGTCCAACAGTGCTCTCTTTCAGCAGTATTAGCCTTCTAAGTGACAGACATACTGTACGATTTCTTCTGTCCGCAAATTAAAACCACTATTGCCTTCGACAACAAATGATTGTCCCGCACGGTAATAGCTAAATTCTTCATCACCATTTATTTTGACTTCACACTCACCGCTGATAATTTCGATACGCTCAGAAGTATTGGTACTAAAATGATAATGCTCGACCAAATTGTCGCAAGGCAAAATCACTCCTAACGTCTTATGGCGACCGTCCTCAAACATAATGGTATGGCTCGAGCAACGACCATCGTAAGATACCGTGGCTTGAGCATTGACTGTTACATTGGTAAATTGCGCCGCTGTCATAGTGGCTTCCTTATCAAATAATTATTGCAAAACTAAAAAATAAGTAACTGGATTAAGTACAACTAAAATGCGAATACTTCTAGAATGCTTACTCTAAATACTACATATTTTGATATTCGACGTCTGTGTTTCTGCTATCTGTGTTTCTGCTATAGGAACATTCTAGTATAATGATGAAAGTGCTTATCCTTGCTGTTATACGCTGTCTAATTTTATGATGAAAAATGATTGTCATGCAATATCGTGCATAAAACTTAGCACCGCGCCTAAAACTTAGTAGCAAGAGTTTATCATTATGTGAGATTATGCTACCACATTATATCTATAAAGTTTGTTAAAGCGGCTATCAAAGTTTCGCTCATTATTAAAATAGTGATTGATATAGTCAATCCAATTTCAAACAATTCATGCCAGCAGAACGCTATTTTTCACGCACCTCTTTTATAGTAGACTGACTATATGACTGATTAGCTTTAAAATTTGTATTTAAGACTTTTTGCTACCATAATATTTAGTAGTATTAACCGAACACTTTCATTCCTTTATTTACTCTATTTTTCAATTTAATTGGCTTAGAGATGACTTCTTAGCATTGTATTATATGCAGGATTCATTGTCTGTCATGAGAGGCGTTGATGCTAGTATCTTTAACTTTACATCAGTTTGCACTGATCGCTCAGCACGAGCTTAGTGTGGCTGAAGGCTTCAATGTCATCACTGGTGAGACGGGTGCTGGCAAATCGCTGCTATTAGACGCACTATCCTTATGTGCCGGTGAGCGCGCCGACAGTGCGATGGTCAGACATGGTGCCACGCACGCAGATATTTATGCGCAGTTTGATGTACAAGATAACAGCGTCGTTGCCGATTGGTTCGCCAAAAATGACCGCGCGCTAGACGAGCCAGAAGTATTAATTCGCCGCCAACTGAGTAATACCGGACGCTCAAAATCATGGCTAAATGGCTCTCCTGTCAGCTTGGCTGAGCTAAAAAACTTGGGGTCGTTATTGGTCAATATTCATAGTCAGCATGCTCAGCAGGCCTTGCTTAAGCCGCAGTTTGTGGTGCAATGGCTAGATGAAATGGCGCAGATAACACCGCTAGCGGCAAAAACAACAAGCAGCTATCAAACTTATCAGCAGCTCAAACGCCAAGCTGATGATATTGCTAGTCGTGAGGCACAGCGCCAAGACCGTATCCAACTGTTGCAAAGCCAATTGGCCGATATCGCGCCGCTATTGGCGGTTGATTATGCAGAAATAGAAGCGGAGCATGAAGAGCTGTCTAACATAGAAGCCTTAATGCAAGAGGCCAGTCACGGTCTGCATTTGCTCGATAATGATACCGATGAGCCAGATGTTATGACCTTATTGGGGCAAGCAATTAAACTCTGCGATAATCAAGTCAGCGTTAGCCAAACCTTTGAGCAAGCCTCTGAACAGCTGCATTTGGCGCAGCAGCAAATCACTGAAGTGACGGGCTTGTTGTCAGATTATGCTGAACAGCAATTGCCTGACCCTGAGCGTCTGCAAACATTAGACAGTTTAATCAGTTTGGGCCATCGTTTATCACGTAAGCATGGCCTGCCCGCTAGCGATTTGCTTGAAGAAGCAAAGGGTTGGGAGATGCAATTAGAGCAACTAGAAAATGAGCCAAGCAGTGATGTAATGGCGGCACAAATTGAACAAGCATGGCAAGATTATCTAACGCTCGCGACTAAGCTACATAAAGCGCGCACTAAAGCGGCGCCAATTGTCAGCAAGCAACTGATTAAGCAATTACAACCGCTCGCCTTACCCAATGCGCGCTGTGAGTTTGTCTTTAACAAAAAAGCCGATTCTAGCCAATATAATGGGCAAGGTTGCTTTGATATTGATTTATTATTTAGCGCCAATGTGGGTATGCCGATGCAGCCACTACACAAAACTGCCTCGGGCGGTGAGCTGTCGCGCATGGCACTGGTGATGCAAGTCCTGCAAGCAACCAATGCTGATAATAATGCCGCCAAACCCATGCTGGTATTTGACGAAGTCGATGTTGGTATTAGCGGCGGTACGGCACAAGTCGTCGGTGAGCTACTGCGCGCACTGGGACAAACGCAGCAATTGCTGGCCATTACCCACCAAGCACAAGTCGCGGCACAAGCACACCAGCATATTTTGGTACAAAAACATCATGACCAGCAAACCGAAAGTGAGCTGTTAATCCTCACCGATAGCGCGCAAGTCGATGAGCTGGCACGCATGTCTGGCGGCGTAAAAATCACTGACGTCACCCGTGACCACGCCCGTAGCTTATTGTCCGATGTTAAGTAAAAACCGCTTATCTACACTAAGTATCTAATAATGGCTAAATATTTGCTTTAGTTGATTTTTTACCCATTAACGCCATATAGTGGTCTCCCACCTTTATTAGTAGGTTACGTTTGTCTCTATGTCTAAAGCCAATTTGACCCATCATTTCTTAATTGCAGCGCCAGAGCTGTCAGACCCTAGGTTTGAGCAGGCGCTAATTTATATCTGCCGACACGATAAACACGGTGCGCTTGGTCTCATGGTCAATCGTCCGCTGGAACAAACTCGGGTGGGAAAATTACTAGAGGATTTAGACATTGAGGTTACCGATCCGCAAGTGATGGATGACTTGCCGTTAGAAGGTGGCCCTATGTATCCTGAAGTGGGCTTTGTGCTGCATACCGGACAACCTCAGTGGGCGTCTTCTTTTGCCATTTCAGAAAACGTTTGTATCACCACTAGCCAAGATATCCTCAAACGCATCGCTGATGGTCAAGGTGTTGGACACTATCAGCTGTGCTTGGGCCATGCCAGTTGGGGCAAAAAACAGTTAGAGACTGAGCTTGATAACGGTGACTGGTTAGTGTGTCCCGCTGATCTGAATTTGTTGTTTGATACGCCATTTGAACAGCGCTGGCAAATAGCCGCTGATAAGATTGGGGTTAATTTTGACTATCTTAGCAGCGATATTGGTCATGCTTAGGGTGTGTTGAACATTCACAAATATATTGGTGATGAGCGCAAAAAGTATCATCTAGGTTAAAGCCATTAAGTTAAAAAAAATGGTGTTCAATAGAAATAGGAAGCACGCATCATTATGGTAGATTCTGAAACTAGCATTGCAACGGCAACTGCTGACACTGCTACAGTAGAGCCAACCGTTAAGCCGCACCTCATACTAGCACTCGATTACGGGGTCAAAAAAATGGGCATGGCGCTTGGAAACACCATTACCGAAACCGCGCGTGCCTTCGATATTTTAGCGATGAATAATGGTCAGCCTGATTGGGACAATTTATTAGGTATCATCAAGATTTGGGGTGTGGCAAAGGTGGTAGTTGGACTACCGCTCAATATGGACGGTAGCAGCTCAATGCTCTCAAAGCGTGCGCACAAATTTGCGCGGCGTCTAGCACATAGAGTCATGGAGCAGCGTTTACCAGTGACAGTGACTCTATGTGATGAGCGCTTAACATCCGTTGCTGCGCGGGAAATAGCCTGGGAAAATGGCTGGATTAAAAATGAGCGCGACCCGATTGATGACATCTCCGCCTGTATTTTGATGTCGACTTATTTTGCTGATCCTAATAGTAGTATCGCAATCGACGCTATCAAAGCCAATTAATTGCGCGACCGCTTGATTTTCAACATTCCGCCAACTTCTGCTAGACCCTCTAAACGGATAAGCGACTGAATTATTATGACCACTGTCTCAGACCAATCCTTAAAAAATAACTCGCGACATGGTTTTGCGCCGCTGGCCATCGCCCGTATCAAGGGCGCTCAGCGTGCCAATAAAATTGCCATTTACCTCATTTATGCCGCCATTATTGCTTTTATGGTCTTTGGCACCATTGCTAGTATAAAAGCTTTTCATGACAATCAGTTGCTGTATCGTTTGTTCTTTAATCTGCCCTACGCGCTGATTGCGCTGACCATTCCGCTAACGCTCTATGATGCGTTTATTATCTATCGCTATCGCCTCAATCAATCCTCGATGGTGATAATGACCATTGGCGTCTCAAGCATTATCCTTATCGGTGGGCTGTTATTTGCTGATACGGCTTGGTTAGGATTGGCATCGTGGCTTGGCGTGGCGTTTTTATTCAAAGTGAGCTTTAAACGTTTTTTTAATTTTTTGGAAGTGGCAGACTTGCCTGACACTGATGAAAAAACAGATGAAAAACAAGAAACAACCACTGATCCAGAAAACACCCCTTTATAGCAACATAAAAAACAATGCACAGCGACCACACTTATCTCTTAGGTTAAGAAAATTAATATTATGACCACTTCAATATCCGACACCACTATCCAACATCATTTAGACACTCAAGGACTGATTTGTCCTGAGCCAGTGATGATGCTGCATCGAACCATTCGTAAAGCAGAAAGCGGCGAAGTAGTTGAAATACTCGCCACCGATCCAGCGACCACTCGTGATATCCCTAATTTTTGTCGTCATTTGGGTCATGAACTATTGAATCAAGAAGTGATTGCTGAAAATGTGAGCTTACGTTCCGATCCGGAAGAAATAACCATTGCTAGCGACGATGATGGGCCCACAAGCGCCACGCTTTATCGTTACTTGGTTAAGAAAAAAAGCGCTTAGGGGCTGTATAGAAATCAGCGCTTAATAGTTTAAAAATATTTTTGCTTTGTAAACAACGTATCACTCACAGAAGGTAAGCCGCGTGTTATCAACAGAAAAGCAGTATGTACAATGGTTTGAGGATGAAACTTTGCATAGCGCCCGCTGGCTGTCTGAGAGCAATCATGCGCCGCCTGCGCGTATCGTTTTAGTCGATGACAAAACGACCGCAGATGAAGCCTATCGCTTGGCTTGCGAAGGTACATCACTGCTGTGGCGCGGTGACTTTCATAATGCAAAACAACTGCTACAAGCCCTCAATCGACGTATCGATCGTACTAATGAACGTTCTGAACAGCGCAAAATAAAAAAAGCCGCTAATAAGTCTACGGCCGATAAGTTGGTCACCCCCGAAGCCATACCTAACTTATTTCATCAGCAACGCCAAACCCAAGCCCAACGTTCGCGCATATTAAGTCGTTTATTATTAGAGCTTGAGACTGGTTATGTCAGTAAGCTACGTCGCGCCCCCGATGTCAGTGCCGCTTGTATGGCAGCTTTTGGCCAGTTGGATGAATCTTGCTTGCTTTCGTTCCGTGACCTGCAAGGGGCGTTAGGCGCAGCGCAGTGGCGCGAAAAAGGCGTACCGATTGAGAGTTTAGGTCTATCGATTTTTCCACATTATGGGGTCTTTGCGCCAACACGTCACGAGTATGTGCAGTTGTTGCTCGATGCACCGCTGCCAGATACTTGTGATGTTGCCTTTGATATTGGTACTGGAACAGGTTTGCTGGCAGTTATCTTAGCGCAGCGCGGTGTGCAACAGATCATTGCGACAGACTTAAATCCGCGTGCGTTAGCCTGCGCCAGCGAGAACTTTGTGCGTTTGGAGTTATCTGCCGTACAGTTACAGCAAGCAGATTTGTTTCCAAATGATGCGCCGCTAGCCAATTTAATAGTTTGTAATCCACCTTGGTTGCCCGCTAAGCCAAGCTCGCCATTAGAGTACGCCGTCTATGACGCTAAGAGCACGATGTTGCGCGGGTTGTTGCAAGGTACAAAGCAGCATTTAGCCGAGCAGGGAGAAGTCTGGTTGATTCTGTCAGATTTAGCAGAACATTTGCAGCTGCGCAGCCGTGATGAGTTATTGGGCTGGTTTGCAGATGCTGGTTTAGCAGTCAAATACCGTCTCGATACCACCCCTAAGCATGGTCGTAGCCAAGATAATACTGATCCGCTATTTGCGGCGCGTAGTTTGGAAATCACTTCGTTATGGTGTCTAGAACGTGTTTAATATTCAACCACCGAGTATTATATTATGAGCCGCGACCGTGCCGTACAGCAGCGCCAACCAAAAGCGTTAGCCGTTGATGACGAGCCAACTTATATCACTGAGTTTCGTCAAGCCATGCTCTCGCGTGGTCTGGCAACGCGCACCCGCAATGCTTATGTCCGTGATCTGCGTTCTTGCGAGCTGACCAATCCTATCGCCCTGACACGTTGGCAGCCTGATGACGTGCTGCACTGCCTATCAACGCTTACCGTCGAAGGCAAAACCCCACGTACCCAAGCACGTATGCTCTCAAGCTTGCGCCAGTTTTACCTATGGATGATCGCCAGTAACCTGCGTGAAGACAATCCTTGCGAGCGCATCAAAAGCCCAAAGCTTGGTCGCCCATTACCAAAGGATTTAAGCGAAGGCGATGTCGATAACCTCCTTGCTGCACCTGATACCAGCACCGCGCTTGGATTACGTGATAAAGCCATGCTAGAAGTGTTGTATGCTTGCGGTCTGCGTGTCAGCGAGCTGATTAATCTATCGCTTGAGCAGGTGAATCTCAATTCAGGCTGGCTACAAATCACCGGTAAAGGTAATAAAACGCGATTGGTGCCTTTAGGTGAATACGCAGCAGACGCGCTGGAAGATTATCTAACCCATGGACGTGTGGATTTGATTGCACATTTAAAAGCAGGAAATTGCCAAGCAGTATTTTTGACCGCGCAAGGCGGCTATATGACGCGACAAAACTTTTGGTATTTATTAAAAAAATACGCCAAAATTGCCAGTATTGATAAAGAATTGTCGCCGCATACCCTGCGTCATGCTTTTGCCACGCATCTACTCAATCATGGCGCAGATTTACGTAGTGTGCAGCTATTACTTGGCCATAGCGATTTATCGACGACACAGATTTATACCCACGTAGCGACAGCGAGATTGCAAAAATTGCATGCAGAACACCATCCAAGGGGTTAAGTTGTTAGTGCGCGAGAATCACCACACTCGAGAACTACCTCACTGGAAATAAAAAACATCTATAGTTAAAATACTTTAAAAACACTACGATACTGCGGGTATAGTTTTTTTGCAGCCTCTGTCTGCGTAGGCACAGCAAGCAAGAAAAAACGGTACCTGCAGTACGTGATGTAGCGATATTACTTCTCACTGACTATATTACACCTGAACCAAAGTAAAAGCGGCAGTATTATTAATACTGCCGCTTTTTTATAACTATTAAAAACGTCATCTTATACCATTCACAAAAATTAGAGTAGCAAGGAAAACGAGTGTGACACGGCTAATCGTACTTTTTGGGTTTGGTATTATTTATATTTAAGACAATCGGCCTCATTGCTGATTCACATTTTTATAGTGATAATGATGACAAGCCTGCATATTCTGTGCCTTTTGACAGCACATAACGCTTACTGGTTTCACCATCTGTTAGGAAACCACCAAACGTCTGCGATACAGCGCTAAACAAAATAATACTAACGGCGCTCAGTGCCTCTTCAGCCAGCTCTTCAGTATGCAATAGCTCTTTGGCTTTTTCGACACTAATAACAGCACAGCTTTCGTTGGCACTAAGACGTGGATTGGTGTCTTCATTATAATTTTGATAGCAAAAGGCGATAGACACATATTCATCAGATCCTGATAGCTCAGCAAGATAAGCTTTGTCGATGGTTTTTACCGCTTCAACACACTTCACAGCAGGTTGCTTCTTAAGAGGCTTTAGCCGTCTGCTGTGTACGATATGAATAAACACTTCTTGTGCTGGGTTTGTTTTAGTTTTAATTCTAGACTTCATTTTTTAGCATCCTTTCTTTTTAATGAAAGCTTAGTAATACCATTCACAAAAATTAGAGTAGCAAGGAAAACAAGTGCAAGTGTTACGAGCTGTAGACTAAACGAGTTTGACATAGCTAATCGTAATTTTTGGGTTTGATATAAATTTAAGCTTAGTAAGCTGGTATGCTTCCCAGGATAATGGGAAGTTACTATAACAAACTATAATAAATAGTTGACCAGTGCGTTAGCTTTCTTAGTATTCCATAGCTTCCATAAGTATGCTATAGCTTTAAGACATAAATGCGTAAATGAATCTTTCTAATACGCTGCAACATAGCACTCAAAGGTAAATAAATCTCTACTCCTGACCACAACCACTCTTCCCCACGATACAATTCTAGCAATCGGTAGCTGCAAACCTGCCCTTTTCTCGTTACAATACTCGTCATGATGTGCACACTGTCTGATTGGGCGATGCACCCCCTATTACTTATCCATTATCCGAGAACCCCATGAGCCATAGACCCCCTGCTGACCTATTAGAAAAAGCGCAACATTGGCGCGAAGACATTAACTTTCGTGAAGATGTACTTGGCAAACCATTTGATTTTGCCACCACGTGGGGTATTTTTTCACCGCAAAAGCTTGACGATGGTAGCCTGATGCTACTTGATTATGTGGACTTTCAAGCCGATGATGACTCGATAGATTTAGGCTGTGGTTATGGCGTGCTCGGTATGACGGCGGCGCGTGAATGTCCGAATGGCCGACATACTTTGATTGATAAAGACTTTATGGCAGTAGAATATGCGCGTCTTAATTGTGAAAAAAATGGTCTAAAAAATGTCGATGTACATTTATCCAACGGCTTTAATCAGGTAGCAAAGGACAAAGACTTTAGTCTTGTGATGTCGAACTTGCCAGCCAAAGTGGGTAAAGAGCAGCACTATTTATACTTCCTCGATGCCTATGCACGTATGCGTCAAGGGGGCCGTTTTTATGTGGTAACGATTAATGGCTTACGTCAGTTTATGAAACGCTCGTTTACCGAAGTGTTTGGCAATAGCGAAAAGGTCAAACAAGGCAAGACTTATACCATTACCATGGCGACCAAAGAATAGCTTTTTGAAACCTTAAGTTTTTAAAAGCTAAGCACAAAAAAGCCCACTAAGACATTATCGTTTTGGTGGGCTTTTTTGTGCTTAGCTACTTTTTTACATTTGTCGTTTTAATAAATAGCCACCCAATATCGCACTGGCGATAATCGGTAATATGACCATTAATAACGGTGAAAACCCAGTTGCCAGCGAGACAAAACCAACTAAATCCTGGACGTAGCTAAACAACAAGCCAAATAATAAGGCCACTACGATACGTAAACCCAAGCTATGCGTACGCAGCGAGCCAAAGACGAATGAACAAGCAACAATCACCAGTGATAAGATAGACAATGGCGATAACAGCTTTTGCCAAAATGCCAGCTCATGACCTAAAGAACGGGTACTTTGTTGGCGCATAAACTGACGATGCTCATACAACTGGGTCAATGATAAATCATCCGCCTCACGAGTGAGCAAATACACTGACTCAGGGGCAAAGGGCAGACTTAAGGTATCTGACGGTGAGATGGCTTGGCTACTTTCAAAACCTTGATTGATAGTAAGCTCGGTCATATTATTCAGCTGCCATTCGTAACGATATTGTTCGCTCAGTTTGCTACTGGCAGTATTAATAGGCTCGCGCCCGATATATTGGCCGCCCTCAGCATGAACGGCAGTTTGCAAGCTACCCTTGTTATCTAAGTGCCAACGCTTTACCTGACCGATATTGCCTTGAACATCGGCATAATCGATATATAAGATATCGCTGCCATCTGGTTTTGTACTGCCATCGTTTGACTCTACAAAGCGTGGCTGCACGGTCCAATAACCGCGTACCGATGTCACCAACGAGCTGTTATCCTCATCGTTAATCTCTTTTGCCAATTGATTGGAATGCGGCAACACAAACTGATTAACCATCAATGCCAACAGGACAAAAATTAAAGCTGGCTGCAATACCCAGCCGACGATACGATAGACGCTAACTCCAGCGGCGCGCATCACGACCAACTCGCTGTTATTGGCGAGCAGGCCCAAACCAACCACTGCCCCAAGGAGCGCGCCCGTTGGGATAAATTGCTCTAAAAAATACGGTGAACGATAAAAGATATACTTAATCGCCTCACCCATCGTATAGCTATCATCTAGTGAGTCCAGCTCTGATAAATAAGAGAAAATAAGTTGCAGTGCCCATAAACCAATGACTGCAGCAATAATCGCTAATAAAGCATTGAGTTTCACATAGCGACTAAGCACTTTTAGGTTGGTAGGTTTTGCGGCCAGCTGTATCGGCTTTGGGGACTTGGCAAATAAGGAACGCATTAAGATTGCCCTCCTTGTGAGCCATTGCTTTGATTGTCAGTATTGTTTTGATTATTAGCCACCGCTAAAGGTTCATGCTCTGGTTTGCGAAAACGCAATCGATGCTGCACGCGGCTGCCCCAATTCATATAAAGTGCCAAGGCCATAAACCCTAACACCAACCACGCATAGGCCCAAACGCTCACACTGCCCTTACTCACGGCATTTTTGAGTGAAATAATGCCTAGCGCACAGCTGACAAATAATAAGATAGAAGGAAATAGCCGCAACCAGCGACCTTGACGCGGGCGTACTTGCGCCAGTGGCACTGCCAGCATAGGCGCGATAATCATCAGCCACGGTAGTGCCAAACGATAGCCCAATTCGGCTTGTGTGGCTCGTAGCGTATTTTCACTATTTAACGGCGCATTGCCTGTTGCTGCTTGCCATAACGGACCAATCGCTTGCGTTTCGATATTGGTTTCCGTAATGACTTCTTTGGATGGTTCGGTCAAAGTAATCCGGTAACGATCAAAGCCCACTTGATTGTACTTCAGGCTACCTGCACCGACTTCATAACGTCGCCCTTGAAATAAATCCAACTGGGTCACGCCGCTACTGCCCGTCTCTACTTGCTGAGCACGATTGGCCAGCGTAATGGTGTCTTTACTAATATTCGTATCTATTAGCGCTTTTGGTAGCTCTGGGATATTTAATTGCTCAGCAGTTTGTGGATCGATGTTGTTTTTTACATCGACACCATCATTTTTAGCGGCGTTATCTTTAGAGGTGCTACCTTTTTTGTTTGGCTCAGATTGAATAAGTATCACATCTTGTAGTTGTTTTTTATCATCACTCAAGCTACCCACATACAAATGATAGTTGCCACTACTGATAAACTGATTGGGACGAATTAAATCAAAGGCGCTGGTCAATGCTTGCTGCTGCCAAATACTTTCGGATGAACGTACACCCCACGGTTTCCCAACGATGGATAAAGCCGCCTCTCCGACAAACAGCGCTAATATCAGTGGCGTCATCAAACGGGCAAGCTTGCCACGCGATATACCGCTGGCGTTGATGACTGCCATTTCTTGATCGACATACAGGCGCCCAAACACCAACATCAAGGCAATAAAAAAAGCCAATGGCAAAATCAATTCTAAAAAGTACGGCAAATTATAACCAATGATGGTAAATAATAAGCTGATATCTAGATTGCCTTCCGCTGCAATACCAAAATAACGTATCAAACGGCCGCCCAGCATCATCACCACTAAAAACCCCAAAACCAATGCGGTCGTTGAGGCAACTTGTTGGGTCATGTAGCGGCGTAATATCACAATAGGCACTCTTAAAAAAAGGTTGGTAGTCGCAGGGTTCATCACCGCTTGATTGTCAGACTAAAGACAGAGCTAATGACGACAATTCAATGGTAATAACTGGGTAATAAAGACATCGGGCTATTCATACAAATATAGTTTATTCACTATAAAACAGAGGCCGTGTGGCATAAGTTTTGCGGCGCCTCTGTCTGCGCAGGCACTACAAGCAAGGAAAACTTATGCCAGTAGCACGTGATAATATTTGCACTTATTTTATTTAGGACGGGCTATACTTAAACAGCCGTAAGAACAATGACCACCAACGTACATAAACGTAAAAGTTCCTGCGTCATTTATTAGCTATACCCTATAAATATCAGCGATAAAGATAACCGCTAATCCTAGCATATTTTGCTCTAAAATGGCTGTGAAATGTGTTTGAAAACATTGCGCTCATCTTGCTGACTACACTTTTACTTTATGTACTTTAGAAAGCTTTGTTTGCCCTTCGTATCAGTGGCCCTGTGTCTCCCATATTAGTTGCTAAACTGATAACTCAGCAACATCAGCCTGAATTAGCATAGCCAAGTAATTTGAACATATTACCTAAGCCTTGCGCACTGGCCTCGCAATATGCTACACTATTGTGCTGGCTCAATAAGCCAAACCATTTAAAAACCCAGTCATTTAAAAAATAGTATTTTAAAAAGTACAACTAAATTAATAATATCTGCCATTTTTATAACTCTAATAAGGATCATTATATGAATATTAAATTAACCCAAAATCTTCCAAAGACTCATACACAAAAAATACTTAAAAAAGAAGCCAAAAGTAAAGACGCGGCCTGTCTGGTCGTTTTAGTCGACGATCAAAAAAACATCTTGGCTGAGTTAGAGCTGAGCGACTATCAAACGCGCATTGAGCAATTGATTGAAGTATCACACTTTAATGGTAAAGCCTGTGAGACTGTGGCTGATTATGCATTAGCCGGTGATAAGAAAACCACCAAAGAAAACCCAGTCCAATTATTATTGGTCGGCGTTGGTAGCCTTGATAAACTGAGCCATAGCGTATTGCAAAAAATCGCCAATACAGTTTATCAAAGCACGCAAAAACGTGTTGACTCTATTACTGTCGCTTTAGGCGATGCCTTAGAAGAAAACCAGTTTGGTCAGTTTGCGCTTAACTTATTGGCGGCAAGCTATCGTTTTGATAAGTATAAATCTGAGCAACAAACCCCTGTATTGACGGATATCTATTTACTCGCCGACAAATCGTTGCAAGCTTCATTAGAATTTACCCAGGCAGTTTTCGCTGGTCAAAGCCTAACACGCAATGTGGCCAATGAGCCGGGGAATATTTGCTTCCCCGCTTACATGGCAGAACAAGCACAAGAGCTTGCCAAAACTTATCCTGATTTATTAAAAGTTACGGTATTGGGTGAAGATGAGATGTCAGCACTGGGCATGGAATGCTTTTTAGCCGTTGCACAAGGCTCTACCAAAGAAGGTAAGCTCGTGCTGATGGAATATCGCGGTAAATCTAATTTCAGCGCCAATGCTGACTCTGGCAAAGCCACAAGCAACAGCGCAAAAGTAACGGGTGGACTAAAAGCACTGGCAGAGAAGCTACCAAGTAAAGCTTCTGATAAAAAGTCTGATAAAAAAGGCAACTCTCAATCGACAAACGACGATGCTCCTATCGTATTAGTCGGTAAAGGCGTGACCTTTGATTCAGGCGGTATTTCTATCAAGCCTGGTGCGGCCATGGATGAAATGAAGTTCGACATGGGCGGGTCAGCTTCGGTACTGGGTACGATTAAAGCCTTGTGTGAAGCACGTCTGCCAATCAACGTCGTTGGTGCCCTAGCTTGTGCTGAGAACATGCCATCAGGTGATGCCACCCGTCCAGGTGATATCGTCAAAGCCATGAACGGCAAATCGGTCGAGATTCTAAATACCGACGCCGAAGGCCGTTTGGTATTGGCAGATACTTTATGCTATGTACAACGCTATCAACCAAAAGCCATCATCGATGTCGCCACCTTGACTGGTGCTTGTGTGGTTGCTCTAGGTCACGTACGTTCAGCGGTCTTTAGTAATGACGAAGATGTGTTGTTTAATTTAGAAAATGCCAGTAACTTATCGGGTGACCTCATCTGGCACATGCCAATAGATGACGAGTATCAAGCACAGCTCGACTCGCCTATCGCGGATATGCAAAACATCGGTGGTAAAGGTGCTGGCGCTGTCACTGCTGCCTGTTTCTTGTCGCGTTTCGTCGAAGAAGGTCAAGCATGGGCACATTTAGACATCGCTGGTACGGCATGGAATTCAGGCAAAGACAAAGCCGCCACTGGTCGTCCTGTACCGCTATTTATGCAATATCTAAAAAACAGCGCTGGCATGGCATAATGAGTTAATGAAAACCAATTTATGAAAACTAATTAATGAAAATCAGTTTATGAACATTAGCTTTTATATTTTAAGTGAGAATAAAGCCCAAGATTTCTTGGGCTTTATTTGTCAGCTGACCCAAACGGCGCTCAATAAAAGTAGTCAGTCTTTACTGATTCTTACCGATAGTAATGATGAATTGTTATCGACGCTTGATGAGGCGCTATGGGCACAAGAGGCGGCAAGCTTTATACCGCATCAACGCCTTTTGGGTTCTGATATAGAGGGCGCTGATACTGATGTTGTTGATATGGTCAATAACGAGGCGTTAGCACCCGTATTGCTTAGCACCTATATGCCCGCCAATTTTAAAGGAATCGTCCTTAATACTACGATACATCCAGTGAATGCTTTTATGGCGACAACCAATAACGCTCAACCTACTCGGGTACTTGAGCTGATAAAGCCTGACGCCACTAGCGTGCAAGAAGGTCGTCACAAATATAAAGCCTATCAGCAATTGGGCTACGAGCTGAGCCATTTTAAAGTTTAATCAATAAAACCCCACCACTTCTCGCACTTAAAAACTCTTTAACTTCCTTAATGCTACTCTTATTTTGGCGCTATAAGCCCAGCTAGGTGTGGCTTAAAGGCATGCGCTTAATTAAAAAAAATGCTACCATCTTTCGATTAATTTTTCATTTGCTTTATGTATTTCTTATTTATCAACTAACTCGAAGGTGTATAGATGCGTTCATTGATTGCGATGTATCAGCGTATAGGGCTGGTACCGCTCATTATTATTGGTTTGGTATTGGGCGTTTTAATTGGCTGGCTAGCACCAAGTGTCGGTATTGCGTTAGGGTTACTAGGAACGCTATTTGTCGGCGCGCTAAAAGCCGTTGCTCCGATATTAGTGTTTATCTTGGTCATGGCAGCCATTAGCCAACACCGCAGTGGCAATGAAGTTTATGTCAAACCCGTGCTCATCATGTATATGTTCGGCACTTTTTTGGCGGCTCTGACCGCGGTTGGGGCAAGCTTTTTATTCCCAACGGATTTGGTATTGGTTAATGCCAATATTGAACAAGTACCACCCGCCAATCTCAGAGAAGTATTAACCAACCTACTGATGAATCTAGTGGCAAACCCGGTGAGTGCTATCGCTGAGGCCAACTATATTGGTATTTTAGCATGGGCAATCATTATCGGTTTTGCCCTACGTCAAGCCAGCGACACTGCTCGTACCGTCGTCGGTGATTTCGCAGAAGCCATCTCACAAGTGGTCAAATGGGTCATTGCACTAGCGCCTTTCGGTATCTTGGGCTTGGTTGCCAATACAGTCGCTGAGACCGGCTTTGCTTCTTTAGCCGGTTATGCGCGTATTTTGTTGATATTGGTCGGTTGTATGCTGTTTATTGCTCTGGTTGCCAACCCTCTTATCGTCCTTGTTAAGACGGGCAAAAACCCATATCCGCTGGTCTTTACTTGCCTACGTGAGTCAGGAATCACGGCATTCTTTACCCGTAGTTCGGCAGCTAATATTCCAGTCAATATGAACCTTGCGCGTAAATTAGGGTTACACGAAGATACTTACTCGGTGACCATTCCACTGGGTGCAACCATTAATATGGCAGGGGCGGCGATTACCATTAACGTCTTAACCCTCGCGGCGGCGCATACGCTCGGTATCGAGGTAACCTTTGCATCAGCGCTGCTATTGAGTCTGGTCGCCACCATTAGTGCTTGCGGTGCTTCTGGTGTCGCGGGTGGTTCATTATTATTGATTCCACTGGCCGCCAGCCTATTTAGTATTCCAAACGACATTGCCATGCAGGTGGTTGCGATTGGCTTTATCATCGGGGTAATACAAGACTCGGCAGAAACCGCCTTGAACTCATCAACGGACGTGTTATTTACCGCAGCGGCTGATCCAAAGTATGCGCGTTAGTCCTTTATAAAAAAGTGCTATAAACAAAGTGTTGTAAACAATAAAGGGTCTCATTTCAGAGACCCTTTTTTTATGCGCTTGAGTACGGCCAATTAACTACTTTAGATTTTCTATCTCTACTTCGATGACGGGCGTCTGACTATCTATTTGACGTTTTAGCTGGCGTAACTGTTCGACTTCATCCAGCAACTCAAGTATCAAACCAATCGCTGGCACGCTGGCTTCAAAGTCGCGGCTAAGGCGTGTGGCACGGCGCACGATCGTGAGCTGATAACCAGTGAACTGTTCGCGCTCAGGCACATCATATTCAATGATATTTTCTTCAATTAGCTCGATAATCCATTGGCGCTCTTGACCACAGGCGGATACTAGTTCATCTAAGCTCATGATAATATCGGTAAATTCAGGCGAGTGTTTCATAGCGATTATCCTCGTTTTCTCTTTATTTTATCGTTATCGTCTGCATCTCTATTACGTTGTTAAATGTCGGGTACTACGGTCATCATTTAACGTGCAACCTTAGTATCAGCAAAGGCTTGTTTTAACTGCTCATAAGCTTGGGTAGCGGCTTCGCTATCGATATTAGGATTGACGATATTCAAGGATAGGTATAAATCACCCGCTTGCTTGGCGGGGATACCCTTACCTTTTAAGCGTAAGTTGCTGCCAGATTTGCTGTTTTTAGGAATGGTCACACCCAATGTGCCCGCTGGTGTACTGACGTTGATTTTCTCACCCAACGCTGCTTCCCATGGCGTTATATTGACGGTTTGATAGACATCAGCACCTTCGATACGAATATTGGCCGTATGACGAATTTTAACTTTCAAAAACAAATCGCCATTTTTACCACCACCGCTACCAGCCGCACCTTGTCCAGTGAGACGAATTTGTTTGCCATCGGTAATGCCTTTCGGAATCTTAATTTTAAGGGTCTTATTCTCGTAATCAACATTGCCGTTAGGCTGACGTACCGGAACGTTTAACTTGATACTGTAGTCATCACCGCTATAAACCGATGCCAAATCGACGGTGATTTCTGCATGTTGATCTTGACCTTTACTGTTCGCGCCAAAGCCGCCGCCAAACTGATCAAAGCCGCTATTTTGAGAGCGACCGCCTGCCTGCCCATTGGCTGAACCGCGCGCGCCGCGTCCAAATGCCGAAAAAATATCATCGAAGCGAAAGCCACCATCGCCATAGGCTTCACCGTCACCAAACTGATCTTTGATATCTTCCCAACGAAAACCGCCTTGCCCAGCACCTGCTTGTCCACCAAAACCGCCAGTGCCGCCTTGACCTGCAAACGGATTGTTTAGCATGGCGTCGTATTCAGCGCGCTTGTCCTTATCTCTGATGGTTTCGTAAGCGTTATTAATTTCAGCGATTTTATTGTCAGCGTCTGGATCGTCACTGACATCAGGATGATATTGGCGCACCAGCTTACGGTATCTTTTTTTAATATCGGCGTCTGAGGCGTCTTTTTTGACTCCTAAAATGTCATAGTAGTTTTTTTCTGCCATGTTATTTTTCTCCAAAATAAAAGCATGTTAACAATATTGGTATGCCCATTTTAAAGCATAGAATCTAAAATTTTATTCGGCTACGACATATAGTCAGTGAACAGCCATATAGTCAGTGAACAATAGTATCGATACATCACTGACGGTTGGTATAAATTTTACGCTGCTTTGACTAACTATTTCGTCATAAATTACTAACAATGATAACAATAAAAAGATTACACCGCGTTATATAAATATTAACAGGAGTGCTGCCACACTGTAACAGTAGCGGTTGTAACCATACTTGCATCCGCTTAAACTTATGTATTAGGCAGGTTCTGAATAATTATTATGTGATTACTCAGCATTAACAGATACATTTTTGTCTTTAAAAACAGTCGTTTGACCTTATCAGTTCTTTTACATAACAGAAAGGATATAACAAGCTATTTCTTGTAAGATGCCTTTATTATTTGTACTCATAGGGAGTATGGATAGCGTAGGCAAGCGTATCTGTCTATTTTATAAATTGCTCAAAGGTATTGAATGTCCTATTTAATCAAGTCTTTAGTTATCACCTTATCACTACTAATTACGACCACGGCTTTTGCTGGAAACACCAGTTATTATGGTAATAAGTTTCACGGTAAACGTACCGCTAGTGGTAGTATCTTCAATATGAATTCCCTGACTGCTGCACATAAAACGCTGCCGTTTGGGACGAAGGTACAAGTGACTAACCAGAAGACTAAGCAGAGCGTAATCGTAAAAATTACCGATAGAGGGCCTTTTATTCGAGGCCGTATCCTTGATTTATCGAAAGCCGCTGCAGGTCAAATAAACTGTCAACTGTGTACGACCACGATGGAAATACTCTCTTATGGTGATGGTAAATACCGTAGGGAATAATACCAAACCCAAAAAGTACGATTAGCTGTGTCATATTCGTTTAGTCTACAATGTGTAGCACTTGCACTCGTTTTCCTTGCTACGCTAATTTTTGTGAATGGTATAAGAACCAATACAATAAAAACCAATGTAATAAAAAAGGGAGAGCCAACGCTCTCCCTTTTTTATGTCTATTTTTCAAGCTAAAGACTGTTTAATAGATTCAAAAAAACTTAGAATAACTACAGTGCTATTGGGATGAATTTTGCGCAGCCTCTGCGTATGCAGCACGCCAGAAAAATTTATGGGAGTTTCCCAAACTCTGTGTAACTGCTTATAATCCACTAACAGGAGAATAAGC
>NZ_RRYW01000233.1 GCF_014861365.1 Psychrobacter sp. FME6 | reverse complement strand
TTCTCGCTTGTGTCTTTATCTGGCTGCCGCTGATTTGAATTCTATACAGCCCCTAGTTAACTACAGCAGTATTTGCTATGTGTTTGCCACGGCCAAAATGTAATCGATGTGTAAAATACAAAAAAAACGCCAAGCATAAACTTGGCGTTTTTTTAACGATTACACTAGGGCGTGTCCTCATTTTAAAAATGGTTATAAAAATGAGATAAATTGCAGTCAAACGAGGAAAATAGCGCAAATAATATCGGGATATTAATCAGCTATTTGACGATATTTAGCAAAATTTAGCCATTTTTAGCCCATTTAGATACAATCGCTTGAATTGAGTACACGCCCTAGCGTGAGAAGTAGCTATTTACCATATACACATAGATAAGCGCTTTCGACATCAATTTTAACGTTGAACTTCTGATTGGCTTCAACGGTAAATTGCTCGCCAGCATTAAAAGTCTGCCACTCATCGCTTTCTGGCAGCTTTACTGTTAATGCACCGCTGACTACACTCATGGTTTCAAACTCACTGGTGTCAAATTCATATTCACCAATCTCCATAACACCAACGGTCGCAGGCCTAGTAGCCGTTTGAAAGGCAATAGAAGTGACTTTATTATCAAAATAATGATTAACGCTTGGCATAATTTTCCTTAAACTATATTTATTTCAGAGAATAAACTAAATTTAGCGGTGGTGTTCTAAAAAGTATGCTGGCATCAGACGTAGCCATAATTGATGTAAAAG
>NZ_RRYW01000232.1 GCF_014861365.1 Psychrobacter sp. FME6 | reverse complement strand
TAATCCTATTTTACGAGGTTGGGCTAACTACCATCGACATATCGTATCTTCTAAGGTTTTTAGTAGCATAGACAATTTCATTTGGGAACAACTATGGCAATGGTCAAAAAGACGACATCCAAAGAAAAGTAGTACATGGGTGAAAAATAAATACTTTCATACTTATGGCTCTCGAAACTGGGTGTTTTCAGCCGAAATTTTAAAGACTGGTCTTAATACGCCTAACAAGTGGTTGAGGTTGGTTAACCTGACTTCGATATCCATTCAAAGGCATATAAAGATTAAAGGTGACGCAAATCCATTCGACCCAACATGGGAAGATTATTTTGATAAGCGTTTAATGAGCCTTATGAAAAAGTCTTTAAAAGGTAAGGCTAAGTTGACTTCAATATGGAAAAACCAAGAGGGAAATTGTCCTATCTGCAACTCAAAGATAGCCCAAGATGAAAAATGGGATATTCACCATAAAATACGC
This sequence comes from Psychrobacter sp. FME6, assembly GCF_014861365.1. Taxonomy (GTDB): domain Bacteria; phylum Pseudomonadota; class Gammaproteobacteria; order Pseudomonadales; family Moraxellaceae; genus Psychrobacter. The sequence goes on along the minus strand of NZ_RRYW01000232.1, from coordinate 287 downwards.
AAAGTTGATGGTGGTAGTGACAATGTAACGAATCTAGTTATGCTCCATTTGAATTGTCACAGACAAACCCATAGCCAAGATTACAGAATGAGTAGCTGACTCTCATTTGAGGGTTTATAAAGGCTTGAGCCGTATGAAGGGAAACTTTCACGTACGGTTCTTAGGGGAGAGGATTGTGGCAACACACCCCTCTTACCCGATTATGGTTTTGCAGTTCTTGTCAAACTGCCCATCAACGGGACGTTAATGGAGCAAAAAACATTCTCGCGGTCGGGCTTGGCCGTCTT
>NZ_RRYW01000231.1 GCF_014861365.1 Psychrobacter sp. FME6 | reverse complement strand
TTCTCGCTTGTGTCTTTATCTGGCTGCCGCTGATTTGAATTCTATACAGCCCCTAGTAGTAAGTAGTTCTAATTAACTATTGTATTTAACTACTATTATTAGTTAGTCAGTCAGTCATTCATTCATTTGCTAACAAGGAGGTTAGTATGTCTCGTACTCAGCAAAAGCATCTGTCTAAACGCACGCTTGAGCAATGGCTCAGCGAATACTCTGTCAGTCACCAAAACCTAGTCAATAAAAAAATCCATTGGCTATGCGTTCCTACCATTTTTGTCAGTCTATTAGGTATGGGGATGTCGCTGTCGGTTTGGTTTACCTTGGTGCTTAGCGCATTGGTACTATTGTTTTATATGCGCTTATCAACGCCGCTGTTTTTAGCAATGGGTATGTTTATCCTTATTTGCCTTTCAGTGATGGCATTATTGCCTTGGGGCTTTAAAATTTGGGCGGCTGTCTTTGTGGTTGCTTGGATTGGACAGTTTGTCGGTCATAAAATCGAAGGTAAAAAGCCTTCTTTCTTTGAAGATTTACAATTCTTATTAATCGGTCCAGCATGGGTGGCAAACAGCCTTATGGGACATAAAAACAGCTAAAGTATGATACGCCCTAGCTCTGCCATTAACACGTCACTATTTAAAATAGACAAAAAAGCGCTACTTAATACTTGATTAAATAGCGCTTTTTTTGTTAGGGGCTGTATAGAATTGGGAAATAGTTGAAAAAAATAAGCAACGCCTTACACTCTTGTTTACCACAACAAAGAGAA
>NZ_RRYW01000230.1 GCF_014861365.1 Psychrobacter sp. FME6 | reverse complement strand
GATCAACCACCACGTACCAAGCTCATCAACAGAATCCCCTGATACCCACACCGTAGATATGCCAATATCAGCGAGCAGTCCAGTAATAAAGTCATAATCACTGACGTCCGACTGGGTACGTATGGCTAAAAGTGCAGATAAGCGCGCAGATGATTGACTGTCCGATGACAAGAGAGACTCTGATACTTGCCAATCCATCTCGTAATCACTCAGGATGGTGGTCACAATATCGAGTGTCGATTGCTTGGTAAAACGGCGGGTATGTATCGACTGGGTCAATTGCCAATCGGGGCTAACGATATCTAAAGTATAGAAATGCATCGCCCCATCTGACTGCTGATAGTTGACGCCTCGAATAAGCCCCGTACTGCTAGTCGGTGAGCGATCTGCTGATAATGTGGTCAAGCATATGGGCTTGCCGATTAAAAGCAAACAATCGTAATGGTCTAAGAAATCATAAACAAACACAAGTATGTTAATGTGATCGCTGCCATTCAGTGTACTCATACCCGTAAAGGCAACGGGATAAAAGGCAGATTTACTATAATTGGAGGCATCAACGGTTATATTATGTAGGCGAGCGGTCTGAGAAGGCATAGTAGAGGTACCGTGACGGCTTATTTTAGACCAAGAAAATGGTTGAATGAGAAGTTTTTCTAAATTATTTGCTAAGAAAAGTATAGAGTTTATTGAAATATTGTCTATTAATAACACTCTGTTATCAAGAAAAATATTATTTTATTTAAAGAGTCTATAGTGATGGTTTGCGATTGTTAG
>NZ_RRYW01000229.1 GCF_014861365.1 Psychrobacter sp. FME6 | reverse complement strand
ATGTGCTTGATGATGCCAAATATGGCAAGACCCATGACTATAGTAAAAAGTCTGGTGTGATGAGTAGCGATATCGTTTTACCATTTTCATTAAAGGTGCTGGGTGTGAGTGTGGATCGGGAGACGCTTTGGAATACTGCCGAAGCGGCAGAGACCCGTTCGGACAGTCGGGTGGCTCGTGAGTGGCTGATTAATTTGCCTCATGAGTTGTCTGAGGAAGAGCGCCATTCACTGGCTATCAACTTTGCCCAAAAGCTTTGTGACGATATGGATGTGATTGCGGATGTGTGTATCCATCGTCCGGTGATGAAGTTGCCATTCGATCCTAATGTACCGCCAAGTTCTAAGTATTTGCGTGAGGGTGAGGAAAACCCTGATCCCCGTAATTTTCACGCGCATATTTTAGTCACTACTCGAGCGCCTACCATTGGACCAAATAAAACCTTGGCATTTGATCCAAAGCTTAAGACCCCGTTTGAGTGGTCCAATAAAAAACGTAAGGCGCATGATCTGCCGTCATCGATGCAAGAGATAAAGCGTATTCGGGAGATGTGGGTAGATACCGCCAATAAAGTGTTGGCGCAGCATCATCTGCCATTGATGGATGCACGCAGTTATAAGGATCAGGGGCTTGATCAGCAGCCCACTATTAAAATGGGAGTGGAGGCGACGGCCATGGAGCGCCGAGGCATCACGACCGAAAAAGGAGACACCAACCGCGCCATCAAAGCACGCAACAAATTGGTGGCTGACAACCATATCAAACAGGAGGCAGACAATGAGCGAC
>NZ_RRYW01000024.1 GCF_014861365.1 Psychrobacter sp. FME6 | reverse complement strand
CGCAAGCAAAATCTGACAGTCGTGCTTACTTTAAGCAAGGCGACATCATGCCAGATTACACTAATAATCATTCACGGACGTAACGTCATCAGGTTTAATGAGCAGGTATTTGCCATAATTTTTGGTAAACGCGACTAAACGTTCTTCATTCGAATGCGCGACCTAAATAATATAAGGGCAAAGCGTTAAGTGAAGCACCTAGCGTGCCAGAAAGAATAACCAAGATTAAATTAAAATCACCTCTCGACGCTGCAAAATCAGCAGCGGGCATAATGATTTCAGAAAGTATGAAAGAAAAAAATTTCGGCAAACATAGCAAATACAATACCAAAGTAGCCAAAACTTGCCATAATTCTAAGTACCTATTCGCTGATTTGATTCAGAATCATTGCTTTCCTTCATTACCGTTAGATATCATTTTTTGAGCATTTCTAACAATATAAATGTTCAACACGCCCTAATCTTGACTTGATTTATGTCAAAACCTGCTGTTTTATGCTATTTATAGTATCCGCACTATAGCAACGATTAGATAAATGCCATGACCAGTCATTCGCCTCTTTCGATGAAATCTAGATGCCTCTCTCTAGCTTGCGCTTTTGGAATCTTTGCCATTCTGTATTCTTTAACTAATGTCTACGCACAAGCGCTGCTTTATGATCTCCAGTTTTCTGAGCTAAGTAGCATGAACTCTATATGGCCTAAAAAAGTTTATAATCTAACCATATTAGTTGACGCAGCGATTCCTTTTATTCCGCTGATGATTGTGCCTTATAGCTGGTCAATCATGCTGTTTTGTGCCAGCTTTTTTATGGTAAAAACGCCAGCACAACTGTCCTTATTAACACGCAAGTTAATCTTAGCCACGCTTTTCGCCTGTTTTATCTTTTATATATTTCCAGCCAAATTTACTTTTGAGCGCCCTACTGTATTAGGCTGGGCACGCTATGGTTATCAATTTTTGCATATAACCGACAAACCTTTTAACCAGCTTCCTTCCCTGCATGTGGCATATGCCGTATTACTAGGGACGTGTTTATGGCAGCTTTCGAAATCCGTTCTATATCGCCTAGCGCTTTGCTGTATCTGTAGCCTCATTATCGTATCCACCGTCCTAACTTATCAACATCATCTGTTGGATATTGCTGGTGGCTTATTACTGGCAGCGTTAGTACTGGTCATGACCAATAAACTGCGGAACAATCTTGTTTTAAAATATCTGGCAGTAGCGATATCAGGGTTTTTAATCCTATCGATATCAGGGTTTATGCTCAATAGAAGCATTGCCTCTATCACTTTTGAATGGTTGTACTCTTTAATCGCCATGTACTGGATGTTAAGTTTTTTTGGTTTGGCGTGGGCGTATCAATACCCCAATCAGTCTCGCGATAAACGTTGGTTTGCAAAGGATAAGCAAGGGCGTTTACGGCTGTCTACTTGGTTGAGGTTTATGCCATTATTATTAAGCTATTGGCTGATGTGGTACGTTGGGCAACGCTATCAACCTACTCAACATAATCGATCGAATACTCGCTCATTGAGCCATATTGATATGGACTCAAAATACAAAATAGCGGACTCGGTATATGCAGTCGCTACCCCAAAATTATTTGGTTTGTCACAAATGAGCGATAAACAGTATTTATGTTTTTCCAATTTTGCGACGATTATTGTGATTGATTCAGCGGTAGAAACTAACAGTCATGGTTTCAGCCTAAAAAAAGCCTTATCTACTTATGTGCAAGCACAGAAATTAGACGTTAATAACAGCTCATCACTCTACGACCCTCATCCACCATTTATCGCCGTTCATATTGAATACCTCTATTTTCCACTGTTGGATTTACAATCGTTAAAAGAGGTTGATGCTCAAAATTTCATCCAGTTGTTTAAAGAGATAGATACATTAGCGGCACTTGATAGAGTACCTGATATTACAATCGAACAGCTGCTTAGCGATAGAGTGCTGATTAACTTTCAATGCGTGATGGGCCTATCCCGTAGCGTCGCCCTGCATACTTTGTACTTGATCTATCGAGGAAAACTGACTGCCAATAATTATGTTGCTTGGATCGATGAGCAGTACCCAAACGCGCACATCAGTGATTATTATCTGCCCAAGCTACTCGTTAATAAGATAGAAATTTTAGCTAAAAATACTTGAGCAATCATTTTAAAATAAAGATACAGCGGTGCTGGGATAAATTTTTTGTAGCCTCTGTCGACGTAGTCACAGCAAGCCATAAAAACTTGTACCAGTCACGCAGTATAGTGTCGTATATCCATTTTATTCAGTATCGACTGAATATCATCCTGCGTCACTGATGCACCATTGACTGCTGATGTATCACAACCAAATTTTAACAATCTTAGTCACCGTTTGGTCACCGAGCACTTGGTCACTGATTTTCAAAGCGTAGCGTGCTTGCAAGAAAACTTGTCATTCATGCACTGTCAAAGAGTATACCGATGATAAATAATTAATAGGGATAAAATATCTACACCTTATAGATAGAGGCTTTAGGAGAAAATTTAGACACAAAAAAACCTCAAACAAAGTTATGTTTGAGGCGAAACTTGCTTAGACTCGAAAATCTAAATTCGTTTTAAATATGGCGCAGCGGACGGGACTCGAACCCGCGACCCCCGGCGTGACAGGCCGGTATTCTAACCAACTGAACTACCGCTGCTTAGGTCGTCTTTAGCATTTTACCTCTATAAAAAGGTGCACTCGCTAAAAGAGTGGTGGGTGATGACGGATTCGAACCGCCGACATTCTGCGTGTAAGGCAGACGCTCTACCAACTGAGCTAATCACCCTTGCTGTGGGTGTGTATTATATACATTTACACATGGCTGTCAAACAGTATTTGCTACTTTTTAAACTATTTTATATACTTTCAACAAATATAATCACAAGTATATGTTTTTACTGGCTTTGTTTTTTTATAAAAAACCGATATTTTTTACTATTAGTACTTTAATAACCCACTACCACTTATTAAATGTCTGTTTTAACAGCGTCAAGTTTCGTCGTTGATGCATAATGCTTAACCAATTACCCTTTATTATTGATTAAAGGCTTGGCATTAATCAATAATAAAAGCCGGCAGGGAAACGACTGGCGTCCCCTACTCTTTTCTTCCTATACACTAACATATGCCCTACTATTTGCCCAAATTACTTCTCAGATTTATCCAAATCGATAGACACTGAGTTGATGCAATAGCGCATGCCTGTGGTCTCACGTGGTCCATCGGGGAACACATGGCCTAAATGCGCATCGCAGTTGCTACAAGTGACTTCGGTACGGCGCATACCTAGCGAATCATCTACATGCTCATCGATGGCACTATTATCGATGCCCTGATCGAAACTTGGCCAGCCACAACCTGCATCAAACTTGCTATCAGCATCGAATAACTTAGCACCGCAGCCTTTGCAGCGATAGATACCTTTGTCATCAACATCATTATAAACACCCGTGAATGGACGTTCTGTGCCCTTTTCACGCATCACATGATACTCGTCAGCGCTCAGACGCTCTTTCCAATCAGTATCGGTCAGTTGACTGATTTCTTCTTTGTTCAGTTGATTGTCTTGCATAAATTATCCTTATTAAATGATTATCTAATCTGCTGTGTGGACTGCTATCTTTTATATAGCCTCCCATTAGGGCTTTATCGTCCAGTTTTTTGCAAAAACGATAAACTTTATATATCGATTAAGTACTAACTATTCAAGCCAAACATTACAAGAATGTACACAGTACGGAGTAACCGCCCTAAGTATTAAAATTAAATAATTATAATAATATAGCAAAAACTTATATAGCTAATTCACTATAACCCTTTATAGACAGTGTTATGTAAAGCGAGAGCTTAGAACAATAAAAACAACCTTAGTAGAATGCAAGATAAACTTGCATTAACAAAAAACTTATTTTAGAAATAACTTGCATTACGAATGTATATGCAATAATATCTTGCATATACAGTTATTAAAAAAGTTAAGCACTTCGCCTATTACAAACTAATTAAATAAAAAGGCTTGGATAATTATGAGCAATAGCACAAATAAAAGCACACAAGCTGAACGACTGGTACAGCTACGCCGTGACAAAGGAATGACGGCAGAGCAATTGGCTCAAGCGATGACGTCTGCTGGTGCAAAGGTCAGCCGCGGCGCAATCTCTAACTGGGAGCGTGGGACCAATGGTATTGTTTCATCAAAACTACCGACCCTAGCACGCATTTTAGGCTGTAGCGAAGGTTACCTATTACGTGGTGAGCTTCAAAATGACACCGATAAAGAGGTCGGTTCAGATAATGCTATACAGTCAGACAATGCCAAAGAAGATGGCGTTCCAGCTGCACAAGCGGATAGCGACGCCCCATTATCAACTCAACGAACAACCACAACCTCCTCTACTCCTCAAATAAATTCACCAAACAATCCGATGAGTGATCACTCTATGAATACAATAAAAAAATCCGATAAACTACAAAACGTCTGCTACGATATTCGCGGTCCTCTTCTTCAGACTGCCAATAAAATGGAAGCCGAAGGCAAGCGCATCTTAAAGCTAAACATTGGCAACCCTGCGCCTTTTGGTCTAGAAGCACCGCATGAGATTTTACGTGATGTGGCGATGAATTTACCTGAAGCGACTGGTTATTCAGATTCTCAAGGTATTTTTTCAGCGCGTAAAGCGGTTCTGCAATATTACCAATCAAAAGGACTCTTATCAGCCGTTGACGTCCGTGATGTCTATCTAGGTAATGGCGTCTCTGAGCTGATTGTTATGACCATGCAAGCCCTAATGAATGATGGCGACGAAGTCCTTGTACCCATGCCAGACTACCCACTTTGGACAGCAGCGGCCAACCTAGCAGGCGGTACAGCAGTACATTATCGCTGTAATGAAGAAGACAACTGGCATCCTGATATCGAAGATATCAAATCTAAAATTACCAGTAAAACTAAAGGTATCGTGGTTATTAATCCCAATAACCCAACGGGTGCCCTATATAGCGATGAAGTACTATTACAAATCATTCAAGTCGCAAAAGAGCATGATTTGATTATCATGGCCGATGAGATTTATGACCGTATCCTCTATGATGATATGCAACATACGCCGATGAGCACTTTAACCGATGAAGTACTGGTTCTATCATACAATGGCTTGTCAAAATCACATCGTATCGCAGGCTTTCGTGCAGGTTGGATGATGGTATCAGGTCGTAAACAACACGCCACTGACTTTATCGAAGGCTTAAACATGCTGGCCTCTATGCGTTTATGTTCAAACGTGCAGGGACAATATGCCATTCAAACGGCGATGGGCGGCTATCAAAGCATGAAAGATTTGACCTCCCAAAAAGGTCGTTTATACAAACAGCGCGAGTTGGCGGTATCCCGCCTTAATGCTATTAAAGGTATCTCTTGCACCATGCCACAAGGCGCATTTTACTGCTTTCCAAAGATGGATCCCGAGATTTACCCTGTCGAAGACGACATGCAGTTTATGATGGATTTATTGATAGAAGAAAATGTCTTAATGGTTCAAGGTTCAGGATTTAACTGGGATAAACCCGATCATTTCCGCTTGGTATTTTTGCCTAACCTACACGACTTAGAAGAAGCTATGGATCGCTTAGATCGCTTCTTTGCTAAAAAGCGCAAGCAATTTGGTACCGATTAAAGATTGACTGGTTATAAAAAAAACGCTTATCGGCATGATGTCGATAAGCGTTTTTTATGGTTAAAAATCAGGATGTGTCATCATTTAGATTGCGAGACTTAAAAGACGTTACTCAACACGAGATAACTGATTGCAGACATTGAGGCCGCCGCAGGGAGGGTAATAATCCATGCCAAGCCGATAGGCTTCATCAGCGCCCAGTTGGTGTCTCTATTGACGATACCGATGCCCAATACCGCTCCAACGAGCGTATGCGTACTCGATACGGGCAGACCCATAGTAGACGCCCCCATAACCACCGCAGCGGCCGCCAATTCAGCTGAGAAGCCAGAAGCAGGGTGCATTTTTGCCAAATTGGTGCCGACGGTTTGAATGACTTCTTTGCCAATAAACCAAAGGCCAACAATAAGTGCCACACCGAAAGTCAGCATGACAGCAGGTGGTACCGCAGCTTCGGTCGCAATACTGTTGGTACGAATCACATCCATAATCGCGGCAAACGGACCAACAGCGTTGGCGATATCATTGGAACCATGACTAAAGGCAAAAGCCGATGCGGTAAAGACTTGCATCCAGCTAAACATAATAAACGTCGCTTTGGTCAAATCTTCCTTATGCTTGCCGCGAATACTTTTGGTATAGATAAAGGTCGCAAGCCACACCAGCGCCGATATCATACCCATGATTAAGAAGCCTTGCAGCGTCGTCATACCATTATTGACGTTCTTCAGACCTTTAAAAATGACCAAAGAGGCCATTACTGCACCACCTGCAGCCGCAATCATAGGCACCCATTTCTTAAGGGCTTTTAGAGTATCCAGATTGCTGCGCTCGTTCTCAATCTCATAAAGCTCTTTGTAATAATCAGTCTCTAAGTCCTCAACGACGCAATCATCATCTTTATAAATTTCTTGATCACGCAACATCGCTGAGGTATACGCTAGCTGTTCTGATTCTGTCAGACTGCTTAGATATTCTTTATGATTATTTTTGAGAGTTTTTTTGTTACCTTTAAGCGTGGCAATATGTGCTTCTGTTTTATCATTATATTCAATGATATTTTTCTTAATTTGTCCATATAATAGATAGGATAAAACGCCACCTAGTAAAGGAGATAGCACCCAAGAGATGGCAATCGTCCCAATCGTCCCCCAATTCACGGTCGATAGCGCCATTTCGGTACCACCTAACGTGATACCCAATACAATGGAGCTACCAACCACGCCGCCGATAATGGCATGAGTAGTCGATACAGGCAAACCTTTCTTGGTGGCAAATAATAGCCAAAACGCAGCAGCGATAAGCGCTGAGAGCATGACATAAATAAACTGATTGGGGCTGACTGCTAAACCATCTAAGTCGACGATACCGCTACGAATGGTATCGGTCACCTCGCCGCCTGCCAGCACGGCACCTGACACTTCAAATATCGCGGCGATACCTAACGCCTGCGGGATAGTCAACGTCCCTGCACCTACCGAGGTACCAAAGGAGTTAGCGACATCGTTACCACCGATATTGAATGCCATAAAGACACCAAAAGCAGTTGCCACAATAAATAGCATTGTCTGCTGGTGCATGGTGTAATCTAGACCCCACCATAAAAAGTAGGCGGTCATCGCAATCAGTAAAATGGCAAAAAATAGATTTATTCTCATAGAGCCGACTGATTTGGTTGACTCTGTAGAACTGCTGCTAATACCCATACGTCGATACGTCCTGCGTAAACTGATTGAAATTATATGTGGTTAATGATATTGCGCGGCTATTGATAATGCGGATGGTAGCATCTGCTATTAGGATAGCGTCTTAGAATACGCAATATACCGACTAAATAACGTTAAGAAACAAGATTTTTTCGTACTATTTTGATGCATTACTCTAAAGCTCACCCCTACTTATTCGCATTTTATTTTACTTAGGGGTAATAGATAAGGCAAAAAATACATCACTCAACATATTACAAAGCCGCAAGTAGTATTGCTAAATCGTCTGATTACAGCATCTTGCGGCTTAGATATATCATAGTAATAATGCTGGTACTGGTAGCTGGTATTGTAATCATTTTTGTCATAGTTGTTAAGATAAGCGTATCACGTGACAAGAACCGTCAATTAGTGAGACAACACACTCTATTTGCTATGCGATTTTCTCGCAGAGCAGAAGCGATTACGCGCCTATTATATTAAATATAGACGCATAATGCATGATGATATTGCGAGATTTGTAACTATAAATTTATGTTTTAGACAACCTGTTAATTTAGTGAAAAATTGTTGTGTTTTAAAAATTATTCAGGCTTAAAATACATGCCTATTAACGCTTATTATGCATCACAAACCCTGCCGTAGCTCATAAGTCCTTAGTTATCGGAAAGTGCTGCTGATAATTGTTTGATAGCATGATCTAAAACATCCAGACGTGCTTGGCGCTTTTCATCGGTCGCAATGACGCACCATGGGGCGTTTTCGCTATCGGTACGTGCCAGCATATCGGCTGCAGATTGGACGTACTCAGACCATCTATCACGATTGCGCCAGTCGTCATCGGTCAGTTTGAATTGCTTATGCGGGGTATCTTCACGCGCTTCAAAACGCTTAAGCTGCTCTTTTTTATCGATGGCCAGCCAGTATTTGATGACTATCGTTCCTGCCGCTACCAAGTCTGCCTCAAAGCGATTAATTTCATCATAAGCACGCTGCCATTCGTTATCAGTGGCTAAGCCTTCGACACGCTCAACCAATACCCGTCCATACCAAGTACGGTCAAAGATGGCAATGCGACTGATACGGTCTGTTTGCTCGTTGGGAAGTTTGGTCCAAAAGCGCCATAGATACGGATGCTCTAGTTCATACAACATCGGTGCACCGATATTATAGACTTGATATTCACGCGGATCGAGTGGCGCAACCAGCCGCTTAATCGCACCACCTTTGCCTGCCGCATCCATGCCCTCAAATGCAAAAACGATATGACGACCTTGGCGTGCGCGCAGCAATTCGGCAAGACGAGCTTGCTTGTCTGCCAATGCTTCATGGTAGTCAGACTTATCCACCTCTGAATCATCAATATCTTTTAAGCGCTTAGGCAGTCCTACAGGTTGAAATCTTTCTGTTTCGCACGCTTGACTGAACTGCTCAGCAGAATCTGCTTCGTTAGTATTTTTATTACTACTTGCCAGCGCGGTTTGCATTGCATGCAGTACTTCATGGCAGAAATGATCGGCGGCTTGTGATTTATCTTCACCATCTATGATAATCCAATCATCCTGCTGCCGTAACAATGCCGCTGCCACCTCGTTAAACTGAGCAATAATCTTTGTACTATTCCAGTCGATTTGATACAAAAAATCAGGATCTGACTCATCATCATTTAGTCGCGCTTGCAGTGTGTCGACATCGACATGGAACCAACATTTTAGCAACCTAGTTTGATTGGCGACTAAGTCTTGCTCGAATGCTTGTAACTTAATAAGTTGCTGCTGCAAATAATCTTGCCATTTCGCAATTGGTAGCGCTTTCTCGTTGACAAACTTCTTATCTTTTGACTGTTGATTCTTTAGTTGCTTATCATTGTCGCTGTCTGATGCTGCCATACGCATGATGTTATAGAGCAAATCAGCATACCAATTACCAAAATACACCATCACATCACCGTGCCGCGGCATCGCCTCGGTATGCGCCTGCCAAATCGGTTGATACGCTAATGGACAATAGCCAATGGTGGCCTCAACCTTAAGCAGCCGCGGGTCGACCCATTGCCGCAATTGCTTAACAGCTGTCCCTTTGCCTGCTTGTTCCATACCATTGACCAGCACCAATAACCCTGTGGGTCTATTAAGGGTAGATGGTGTTTGTTGCCGCGTGGCCCGTAGGGCGTATTGGGCCGTAACCAATGCCAACCTAAGCGCATCCTTATCCATAGAAAACTGACTGAGAGGATTGGGGATTAAGCGCTCGCGAGCCACCTCTGCACTAAATTGTGCACTGACCGTTTGTGGTGTTGCGGGCGCAGCCGTATTATTCTTTTTGCTCATAACTGGAATCCTTCCATAATTGAAAGCAGGCATAATTGAAAGCTTGCCCGTTTAATCATAGCATTTGACCAATTCAGTAAATAACGCTGCTATGTAACAGTTTGACATTTGTATTCTGCTTTATTTTCTTTTAAGGTAAGCACAATTTTGCGCGCATTTTTAATAGATACTCATAGATATAAGAATCTCGCATTACTTAAACCTTTTTATGACCAATTTGATTGTCATCTTTACTTTTATAGGATTGCCTGCCATGTCTGCTTTAACCAATTTACAACAGCACTTAAATCGTTTTTGGGCGCTGCCACATCATGACGATGCCGCATTAAACACTAAGCTCAAAGAGGTTCAATCATGGCAACAAGCACGTATCAAACAGACGCATAGCACCCTATTTGAACAACCAAAAAACAAGCCAATGGCCGATTATTTTCTGACACAACTATATGGTGGTGATGAATTTAAGGTATTGGCAGAGCAATTAGGACGCATCCTTCCGAAAGCCAAAAAACTTGAACGCCTTGCCAAAGAGTCTTCTTTAGAAGCGGGTAGCATGGGTATTCAAGCGGCCATTCTAGCGGTTGAGCTAGATTTACATTTGGCGCAGTGGTTGCTTGCTCAAGACCTGCCTGTTAATGAAGATAATATGCTCGCCGCCTATCGCGCTGTTGATGAAGCGGATGAACGCCGAGTCCAAATCAACAACCTTAAAGAGGTCTGTTATCGTACCGATAAGGATCTTAACTCGTTTATGCTAAAAAAAGCCTTTTCACTAGCGAAGGGCACCGCTTATCGCCATAACTTTCAACCACTTTACGATTTTATTGATTCAGGTTTTAAAGCCATGAAGCCACTCAAGAGTGTGAGCAGCTTTATTGAACCATTTTGTGAGCGCGAAATGCAAATTATTGATGAGGTTCATGCCACGGATAATGGCGGTAAGCCAGCAGCGTTTGGTGTATGATAGGCTTAATAATATAAGTGGCTACTAGCCACTTATATTGCTTAAACAGACCATCATAAAAACCAATAATAGGACACGACGATGACTGATAACTCAAATAACAATCATAACCAAGCTGATCAAAAATCCATTAACGATGCTGATAATACTGCCATCGGTAACACCGCCAACGGTCATTTACAAGACAAGCTGGTTCAAGATAGCATCACCCATAACCAAAACATCACTGCCCAAGCACAAGCTCGCCAAAACCCAAACGTCAATGACAGTGCTAATGCCAATGCTAATACTAATGCCAATGAATTTACCCAAGTCCAAGATCTACCCACTGGAACGCCACAAGGCCAACAAACCACTATGCCAGATAACCATACAAACGATGCTTCAAACCACACCGCAGCAAAAACCAAGGTAGAAAAAATAAAACAAACGCTTTTTAACCAGCGTAATGATATTAATAACCCGCACACGACCGATACTGACGGTGCTGAAGAAACCCATTTTGGTTATAAGACAGTCAATAAAGCGGAGAAACAAGCGCGCGTGGCTGACGTTTTCACCTCTGTTGCCAAAAAATATGACATTATGAATGACTTGATGTCGTTTGGTATCCATCGCCTATGGAAACGCTATGCGATTAGCTTATCGGGTGTGCGTGCCGGTCAGCATGTACTTGATATCGCTGGCGGTACAGGAGACTTGGCCAAAGTATTCAGTCGTGAAGTCGGTAGAAACGGTCACGTGGTGTTATCAGACATCAATGCCGCGATGCTAGAAGTGGGTCGCGAACGCCTCATCAATGCTGGCTGTAACAACGTCGACTTTGTACTGGCCAATGCTGAAACACTCGCGCCATTTGACGATGAAAGCTTTGACTTAATCACCATTAGCTTCGGTCTGCGCAACGTCACGGACAAAGATGCGGCCTTAAAATCCATGTATCGCGTGTTAAAGCCAGGTGGTCGCTTATTGATTTTGGAGTTCTCAAAACCCGTATTTGAGCCATTATCCAAAGCTTATGATTTATACTCATTTACCGCCTTACCGATCATGGGCAAGCTAATTGCCAATGATTCTGAAAGCTATCAATACTTAGCCGAATCGATTCGCATGCACCCCAATCAGCAAACGCTCAAGCAAATGATGCAACAGGCAGGTTTTGAGAATTGTGATTATCATAACTTGACTGCTGGTATCGTTGCTGTGCATCGCGGTTTTAAAGCATAGCCATAAAAAATCCTAACGATAAAAATGGCGAATACTCTTAAGTCCTAGCGTCTGATCCAGCGATGACTACTGAGCAACTAATCCTAATAAACGATGCGCTTTTTTAAGGCGCCCAACTAAATATGCGAGAGCCTTATGCTGACTGTCTTACTATTGGCGGGTGCCGAAAAGCTGATTAATATTGCGATTACCAGCGATGAGATTACCAAAGCTGGTCTAGCACCGCTTGCTGGCAAAGTGCTGCGACTGAACATGGCCATGCCCGAAATTAATTTGGATGTATTGTTTACTGATGAACGGCTGCGTTTTGAGCCAGTGACGACCGAGAGTGTGTTTGAGCCAAGTGGCAGCATGGATGAGCGTCAAACGGCCAGTATGGCGCGGGCGCGGCTTGGACATAGTCGCCCTGATTGTATCATTACCGTAGACAATCCCGCGCAGTTGCTTAATCTGATGCGCGGTGCTGAAGGTAATTTACCTATCGCTGGCGACTATAAAGTGCTGATGCAGCTTAAACAATTGGTCGCAGGTTTTGATCCTGATGTAGCAGGACAGCTTGAGCCGTTTATCGGTAAGCCGATGGCCAGCCAGCTGCATCTGCTCATATCACAGCTTAAAGGCAGTTGGCGTCATAGTGCCAAGCGCGCCTTTGATGATGTCAGTGATTGGGCCAACGATGTCGCAGGCAATAGTGTCCCCGATCCTATCGAGGCAGCAGAAGTAAACGACCTCAAGCAGCAACTATTAAAGCTGCGTGCGGATGTAGAGCGTGAAGAAGCCAAATTGGTAGCCATCAAAGAAGAACAGGCTCAGTTTCTCAGCAACTCGTTCCATCAGTAGCTTATCTCACTGATTGCTTGTTTGATTGACGACGGTTAAACGCTGTTTTTTGTCGGCATTACCTAAAGATAAGCATACAGATCAACATAGCACCTACCCTATTTCTGACGTTTTCTAGAGTACTTATACCTTATGCTATTATCCCATCGTGCTCGTTTATTTGAGCTTTGGCGTATCGCCGCAAGCTATCGACTTGATACTCACCTCTCTATTGAAGAAGCACCGCAGCTGCAACCTTTGGCGCGCATTATCCGTCTGCATCCAGCAGCTTGGGGTAAAAAACACCAGCCAAATGCCATAAAGTATGCACTCGAAGATATGGGTACGCTGTTTTTAAAACTTGGACAACTGCTCTCAACGCGTCGCGACTTAGTGCCGCCTGAGATTATAGAGCAATTGGTTCAGTTACAAGACAAGGTCAAATCTTTTGATTCTAATGTTGCGATCACCCAAATCCAAGACCCTAAGTATGGACTTGGTCAATCTATCGAAATTCTATTTGCTCGCTTTGACGTTAAGCCATTAGCAGCGGCCTCTATTGCTCAAGTGCACACTGCCGCCCTGCATGATGGCCGTGAAGTGGTGGTAAAAGTCGTTCGCCCTAATATTCGCACCACTATTGTTGCCGATTTCGAACTGCTACGTGAATTAGCTACTTGGGCATCTGCTCGTATCGAAGCCGCTCGTGCCGTACATATCATCGACATCGTCGAAGACTACAGGCAAGTCATGCTCAACGAGCTGGATTTAACCTTAGAGGCTGACAACACCACGCAGATGCGCAATAACTTCTTGGGTTCAGCATTGATGTATGTACCTGAAGTCTATGATTCGTCCAAAAATGTGATGGTCATGGAGCGTATTCAAGGCGTGCCTATCTCACAAGTTGAAATGTTTGATCAGCTGGGTTACGACCGTGCCGCCCTAGCAGAAAAAGGCTTGACGATATTTTTCACCCAAGTATTTCGCGATAATTTCTTTCATGCTGACATGCATCCAGGCAACGTCTTTGTAGAGACGCCGCCAGTTAAGACACTAACGACAAATATCGCACCAACTGATTTGGGTCATGAGCCGCGCTATATTGGGCTTGACTGCGCCATCATGGGTACCTTATCAAAGGACGACCAGCTCATCGTCGCGCGGATGTTGTTGGCAGTGATGAATAATAATTTTACCGCGATGGTAGATATTGTCAGCCGCGCCGGTTGGATACCACCAAATGCCGACAAGCATGCGTTGATGCGCGATATGAAACGTACCGTTGGCCCTATGTTAAAAAAATCCATTAACGATATCGATTTTGCTGGTGTTTTGATGCAAATCTTAGATATTGCCCGCCGCCATCACATGAGTATCCCGCCGCAGTTAATGCTGCTGCTAAAGACCTTGGTGCACGTAGAGGGTCTCGGTCGGGATTTGTATCCTGATCTCGATATTTGGTCACTCGCCAAGCCGATTTTAAGCAGTTGGATTAAAGAGCAGCTGGATCCAATGCGTAATTTACAACAGCTACGCCAACAGCTACCAGAAATTTTATTATCTACCACTGATATCCCCAAACTGCTAGATCAAGGCCTACAAAGCCTTGCCTCACAAGGGTCGCGTCAAGACAGTCAATTACGTGAAATACAACAAATTCGTGCTGATATGCTCAACGACCGTCGCCGAGACTGGTTGGCGCTTGCTGGTTTTGTCATCTTTATTGCGATTGCCACACAAGTCATTGGCTGGCTGTCACCTATCTTTTATCTATTAGCGATTTTGGCGGTAGTTTGGCGCATTTTAGCGTAACACTTATCAATTTTATCTACTTTTTTAAAAGACTTTAGGAATTCTCTATGTCTACCTCTCATTTATCTACTGCCACTAAAAAAGACCACAGTGATGCCATTGCAGCTTTACAAGGCCGTTTTGATAAACAGCTCACCACCAACCTAACGGTGCGCGAGCAACATGGTCATACCATGACTTGGCTCGCCAACCAGCCACCTGACGCCGTATTGACGGTAAAGGATAAACACGAGGTTGCTGCTGCCGTTGCTATTTGTAATGAATATCAGATGCCAGTGATTGCCTTCGGTATTGGTTCATCCTTAGAAGGGCAATTAAATGCGCCTTATGGTGGACTGTGTATCGATATGCATGCCATGGATGCCATATTGCAGGTTCATAATGAAGACCTAACGGTAACGGTACAACCTGGGGTCACACGTGAGCAGCTAAATCATTATTTGCGTGATACAGGATTGTTTTTTCCGATAGATCCAGGTGCCAATGCCAGTATCGGCGGTATGGTCGCCACTCGTGCTTCAGGAACCAACGCCGTACGTTATGGCACCATGAAAGATGTGGTGCTGGCACTTGAGGTAGTCACCGCCAGCGGAGATATCGTTCGAACGGGCACACGGGCTAAAAAATCCGCTGCTGGTTATGATTTGACCAGGTTAATGATAGGTTCAGAAGGTACGCTTGGTATCGTCACTGAAGTCACGCTTAAATTATTCGGTATTAGCGAATGTATTGGCAGCGGGATTTGTCACTTTTCTAGCATCGAAGATGCTTGTCAGGCAGTCATGCTGACCATTCAAATGTGTTTACCAATTGCTCGAATTGAGTTACTCGATGCGGTGCAAATCAAAGCCTGTAATCAATATGCTAACCTTGATTTGACTGAGACCCCAACGCTATTTGTAGAGTTTCATGGCACAGAGGCCAGCGTCGCTGAACAAGCGCAAATATTTACCGATATCATCGAAGAGTTCGGTGGTCGCGATTTCGCTTGGGATACCAATGAAGCCGAACGTAAACGGCTTTGGCAAGCACGGCATAACGCTTATCACGCCAGCTCTGCCCTACGACCCGAGGCCAGTGCCTTATCCACCGATGCCTGTGTACCCATTTCACGTTTAGCAGAATGTCTTAGCGCAACAGCAAAAGATATCGAAGCATCTGGGATGATTGGACCTATCGTCGGCCACGTTGGTGATGGTAATTTTCATGTTTTACTGTTAGTGGATACTAATAATCCAGAAGAAGTCGCCACCGCTGACGGTATTATCAGCCGACTAGCTACGCGTGCAATTGAGATGGATGGTACGTGTACGGGTGAACACGGCATCGGACAAGGCAAACAAAAATATATGCAGCAAGAGCACGGTAATGCTTTAGTGCTGATGCAAGCCATTAAATCCGCCCTTGATCCCAAAAATATTTTAAATCCAGGGAAAATATGGCCTGAAGCTTTACCTACTCATTAGTCGTAAAGCCATTTATCTTAACACTGAAGTAAAAAAAGCGCCTGCCTTTAATCTCTCAATTAAAGGTAGGCGCTTTTTTTTAATAGTTTAGGTTTAATATTATATAGTTGATTCAATGTGAAAGCGGTACAAGGCAACCAAGCGTAGATGTATATATTATACTTCAAGCGAGGTTAACGCTGTAACTCTTTTATAGTGAATTAACTATAACATTTGATCAATCGCCATTTGAGTCAATACGCGACCGCGAGCGGTACGCAATACATAACCTTGTTGAATCAAGTACGGCTCAATCACATCTTCAAGTGTACCGCGATCCTCGGCCATCGCTGCCGCTACTGCCTCAACGCCAGCAGGGCCACCATCAAAACGCTCGTGCAATATTTCAATATAACGTCGGTCCAAATGATCCAGACCGCGCCTATCAACTGCCAGCATATCGAGCGCGCTACCGGCAATCGCGCCGTTGATACTACCGTCGCCCCTTACTTCAGCATAATCACGTACACGGCGTAATAGACGGTTGGCAATCCTTGGCGTACCACGAGCACGGCGAGCAATCTCCACGGCACCATCGTCGGTCATCGGCACACGCATCAAGCGGGCAGCACGACTGACAATCGTTGTTAAATCAGCAATATTATAAAACTCCAGCCGCTGAACGATACCAAAACGATCACGCAATGGCGAGGTCAATAACCCTGCTCGTGTGGTCGCTGCCACTAAGGTAAACGGTGGCAAATCAAGTTTAATAGAGCGTGCTGCTGGACCTTCACCAATCATAATATCCAGCTGAAAATCTTCCATCGCGGGATAAAGTATTTCTTCAATGACGGAGCTCAAGCGATGGATTTCATCGATAAATAAAATATCACCCTCTTCCAAGTTGGTCAGCATCGCTGCCAAATCACCTGGTCGCTCAAGTACAGGTCCCGAGGTTGAGCGCAGATTGCCACCCATTTCACGAGCAATAATATTGGCCAGCGTCGTTTTACCTAAGCCTGGCGGACCAAAGATAAGCGTATGATCTAACGCCTCACTACGACCTCTGGCAGCACCAATAAACACTTCCATCTGCTCACGTACCACTGGCTGACCAATATATTCAGCTAATAATGCTGGTCGAATATTGGCATCAGGCGCATCACTTGTCCCTTCCAGCGGATTAATCAAACGATCTTGCATCATAGGTTTTATCATTATCTTAAAAGAGTGAAGTAATCATACCATTTTCAAAAATTTGAGAAGCTTTTAATAGCTAGGAAAGCGAGTGCAAATACTACATTTAGTAGACTAAGCAAGCTTGACACAGCTAACCACATTGTTTGGGATTGCTATGAATAGCATAACCAAACGTTACGCATAAGTCATGCACAACATCATAAAGCAGCTATTAAATAAAGCACAGCCTAAAACGAAAATAAGCGACAATGACTGTCGCTTATTTGCTTAATTTAGACTTATACCGGTATCAATAGTAATAGAGCCCAAAAGACTTAAAATCCAGATAACTGCTGTAATGTAGCCTTTAATAAACTTTGCGTATCGGCAAAGGTATCACCGTTACTTTTGGCAGCTTTTATGGCTTGCTGAGCTTCTCGTTCTTTGTAGCCCAAGCTAATCAACGCGCCTTCGACCTCAGCAACAATACTACCTTCAGCAGAAACTGCCACAGGCTGAATAGCAAACTCTAGATTACTGTCATCAACTTCGATATTTTTCAGCTTATCTTTTAGCTCAATCAATAAACGCTGAGCCGTCTTTTTGCCGATACCTGGGATACGGGTCAACGCCGTTTCTGACTCTTGCTCGACATGCATTTTAAGCTCAGCCGCTGACATTGCAGAAAGCATTGCTAATGCCATTTTTGCCCCAACGCCATTGATTTTAATCAACTGACGAAAGACATCGCGCTCTTTACGATCGATAAAGCCATAAAGCAGCTGCGCATCTTCACGCACATGAAAATGCGTCCAAATACTTGTCTGCTCATTAAGCTGTAACTGGCAAAACGAAGGCAATGGCAGCTCAATATCATAGCCAACACCAGAGGTGGTCATAATACAAGCAGTCGGTGCCATCAAATACTGCACCTGTCCAGTAATCAATCCAATCATAATCCACTACCTGTTATTAGAGCCATGATAAAAAATGAGCTGAGCAACCATTTCGTTATTGAATGCTATCTTTTAACGGTCAAGCTTACTGATAAAAATCGACCATACCTTCAAGGCTGATTGGGCGAATCTTATGTGCTTGACCCGCAGAGCCAAACGCTTCAAAACGATTGGTGCAGATATCTGACATCGCAACCATAGACGCTTTAAAGTATTTACGTGGATCAAACTCACTTGGATTTTTTGCGAGGAACTCACGGATAGCCCCAGTTGATGCCAAGCGTAAATCGGTATCGATATTTACTTTGCGGACGCCATGTTTAATCGCTTCGACGATTTGTTCAACAGGCACACCATAAGTCTCACCAATATCGCCACCATTTTCATTAATGACTTTTAACCATTCTTGTGGCACTGATGATGAGCCATGCATCACCAGATGGGTATTCGGAATACGCGCATGAATCTCTTTTACCCGCTCAATGGATAAAATATCGCCTGTCGGTGGACGGGTAAACTTATAAGCACCATGACTGGTACCAATAGCAATCGCTAACGCATCAACGTTGGTGTCTTTCACAAACTGTTCAGCTTCGTCAGCACTGGTTAATAATTGTTCGTGATCCAATACGCCTTCTGCGCCAGAGCCGTCTTCTTCGCCTGCCATGCCAGTCTCAAGGCTACCCAAACAACCAATCTCACCTTCGACTGAAACGCCGCACGCATGAGCCAACTTAACGACTTCGCGAGTAACGCTGGCATTATAATCATAATCCATTGGTGTTTTACCATCTTCACCAAGCGAGCCATCCATCATTACCGATGAAAAGCCAAGCTGGATTGAGCGCTGGCAAATAGCTGGTGACATGCCATGATCTTGATGCATCACTACTGGAATATGTGGCCACTCTTCGATAGCAGCAATAATCAGATGACGCAAAAATGCTGACCCAGCATATTTACGTGCGCCAGCACTGGCTTGAACGATGACAGGTGAGTCACACGCATCCGCTGCCATCATGATTGCACGCATCTGCTCTAAGTTGTTGACGTTAAAGGCAGGAACACCATAGTTGTGCTCAGCGGCGTGATCTAGAAGTTGACGTAAGGATATTAAGGCCATAAAACGCTCTCTGATTAAATTTTGAATAGTATTTTAAAAACAGCTTTTGAAAACAGCAGATTGTAATAACCACCCTAACTGTCGCTATCACTTAGCAAAATAGTAAATCACTTTAGGGGGAGTTATCACGCGGTGATTATAACAAAGATTGCTCTGTCTTCGTAGCAGTTGGCCGACTATTTGTTGCTTATCTTTTTACCTACCTATTCATATATATCACATATAGTTGATTCACTTTAAAACCGACAGAATGAGTTTCTGACTCATTCTATTTGACATACTCCCACCACTTTCGCAAAGCTCAAGTGGGGGATTCTAAAAGCAAATGCTCTTAGGCGACCTTCTCACGAGGGTCACTTGTTTTCTGTTTCAACGGGCGACCTTTACTGCATCCTCCCTCCGCAGACAATACGGCATGTCCTGCCGCTAATATATTACGAGCCGCATTAAAATCAGCGTTCGCAACATACCTGCATTTGACGCACTCGAATTTAGACTGAGTTTGTCTGTTTTCCTTAGCGATATGCTGGCACCTAGAGCAAGTTTGGCTAGTGTATCGTGGATTTACTTTAATCAGTAAGCCGCCGCGCCATTGCTGCTTGTACTCAAGCATATTGACCATCATGCCCCAACCTTGATCTAAGATTGATTTATTCAATCCTGACTTGGCTTTGACATTACGACCTTTATTCTCCACCGTACCACTGGCTGATTTCGACATATTGGCGACTTTTAAATCCTCACAAGCAATCATGGCGTGGTTTTTGCTGATACTGGTGGTGGTTTTATGCAAGTAGTCATGGCGAATGTTAGCGATATGATGGTGTAGCTTTTGAATCTTGCGGTTCTGCTTTTTCCAGTTTTGGCTAAACAGAACCTTCCTGCTTAATTGACGCTGTAATTTAGCCAGTTTTACTTGATTGGCTTTAAAGCTGTTCTTAGGTTTGATGTACTGACCGTCTGAGGTGGTGAGTAGTTTGCTGATACCCATATCTAAGCCAATGGCGCTTTTAGAGGAGTGGCGAGGGTTCTCAGCCAGTTCGCGCTCTGTGCCAAACGACACGTACCAGTGCCCCGATTTCTTGCCGATGGTGACATTTTTAATTGTACCAATAATGTCTTGCGACTTCCTAAACTTCACCAGGCCAATGCCATTAGGCAGTTTTACTCGGTTGCCCTCAACACGGCAGTATTTATCAAACTGAACCAAGCGAATTGAGTCGCGCCCATCTGATTTGCGCTTAAATCTTGGCATCAACGGGCGTAGCTGGATTTCTGTGCCGTCAGCCAGTTTAAAGAACTTGGGTTTGCGAGGTTTCTTTTTATTTTCTTTTAATCTGGCATGTACTTTAGGATCAAAGAAACGCGACCAAGCCGATGCCAGATCACGTACTTTTTGTTGTAAAGACACCGCGTTTGAGCTGCTTTTTAAGAATGCAAAATCAGGGTTGCTCTTTAGACCCATGATTTTATTAACAAGGTTGGTGGCATTGATAAACTCATCTTTAGCAAACATTTCAAATGAGATCGCTAGCATTTGATTCCAAACAAAACGTGCAGAGCCGACAAGATTATTTAAAACAATCTCCTGCTCCGTATTAGGCTCAAGCCTAAATTTATACGCTTTGTTGATTTTCATAAATGCCTTCTTTATTAATGAGTGTGCATTTAGTAATATACTTATAATACTAGCACTTAAGAGTTTTTATTACAATGAGTGAGATATACAAAAACCGTCATGCCGCCTTTAACCTCCACGTTCATTTGGTTTTTATTACCAAGTACCGAAAAAAGGTCTTAGGTGAGCTACATCATGAATATTTCAGTGAGTGTGCTGCTGAGGTGTGCAAGAGTTTTGATGCTGAGTTAAAAGAATGTAACGGTGAAGCGGATCATATTCACATGCTTATCCAGTACCCACCAACAGTGCAATTAAGCAAACTGGTTAATAACTTGAAGTCAGTCACCAGTAGACGAATGAGGGGTGATTTTATTGATTTAAGAGCAGCTTATTCTAAACCTGTGCTTTGGTCACGCTCCTACTTTTCAAGCTCTTGTGGCGGTGCGCCATTAGATATTATTAAACAATATATTCAGAACCAGCGAGGTTAGCTAGTGATGCGAAATTCACCTCCACCCTAATGTCGGGTGGAGTCCTCTTTCGCTTTTTTGATAGTCAGTGAAAAGTAAAATCGATACATCACCTACTGCAGGTACCGTTTTTTCTTGCTTGCTGTGCCTACGCAGACAGAGGCTACAAAAAAACTATACCAGCAGTATCGTAGCGTTTTTAAAGTATTTTAATTATAGTCTCAGCTAAAAAATAATCAGCAACGCAAAAAGCCTTGGCAATCACCAAGGCTTTTTTAGTATTTTGAGAGCTTATAAAGCGGCCATTAACGAAAGCAGCTATTCATAAAAGCAACTATCAACTCTAATCACTCAAGTTGTATCTCAATCGAGAGTACCCCAATAGATTAGTCATTGAACGGCTTAGTACTGTTGTTCTGCTTCTACTGCGTTTTCACTGGCTTTGTCCTCAACGGCCGATGCCCCATCAGCAACCACTTCCGCGGTATTGGCAACGGCTTCATTTGCACCTACTACAACCGCTTCGCCCGTGTTTTCTAGCGCATCTGTGGCGGCAGCACCAGCTGTTTCAGCGCCTTCAGCAACTTCAGTACCAGCATTCTGTGCAGCAACTTCTGCATCAGCAGCAGCGGCTTCAGTTTCAGCAGCAGCTTCTTCAGTGTTGGCAGCAGCATCATCGCCAGCCGACTCAGCAGCAGCTTCCGTTTTATCTTGTGTTTCTTGGCTACATGCGGTGATTGCAAAAGTACCAGCAAGTACGCTAGCAAGTAACAAATGACGTTTTAACATAATAAACCTCTCGTAAATAATGCATGTCAAAATAAATGGTTGCGCTATTTTATAGTGCGCAAGTGGGACATACAATAACAATTTTCAGTATATAGACAAATAATGATTACTTAACAATAAAGCAACCACTTGATAATAATAGTTGGCTATCAACACTTAATTAATCCGTATAAAAACGGACAAGAGTGATGACCAAAATATTATTTTCACAGACTACCCTAGATGCCCATCATTAGTTGTATGCCTAATGTTACTTAACTTCTGAGTATCGTTAAGCGCTTAAGCATCAATCTGTAATGCAGCAACAGCGGGAAGCACCTTGCCTTCTACAAACTCCAAAAATGCGCCGCCACCTGTTGACATATAGCTGACACCATCAGCGATTTGATATTTATCGATTGCAGCTAACGTATCACCGCCGCCAGCGATTGAAAAACCAGCGCTAGCCTTAACCGCAGATGCCAATATTTGCGTGCCATTACCAAAAGCATCGACTTCAAAAACGCCGACGGGACCATTCCATAAGATAGTTTTTGCATTGATAATGGCATCAGCCAACTGCTTTGCACTATCTGGTGCGATATCTAAAATCATGTCATTGTCACCAATGGCATCGACAGACTTAATGGTGGCAGTAGCCTGTTGTAAAGAGCCCATAAAATCATCAAAGTTAATGTCGTTCTTATCGGCAACCACGACATATTCAGGCAGTAGTATCTCAGTTTTACTCATAATGTCACGAGCAGTATCGACCAAGTCTGCTTCGT
The DNA here is from genome assembly GCF_014861365.1 of Psychrobacter sp. FME6. Lineage (GTDB taxonomy): Bacteria > Pseudomonadota > Gammaproteobacteria > Pseudomonadales > Moraxellaceae > Psychrobacter. Next base: position 12,308 of record NZ_RRYW01000024.1, on the reverse strand, counting down.
ATAGCGAGGCACCAACGCTATGGCCTTGCGCGGCTAAGAAAGTATTGGCAATGCCACCACCCACGATAATTTGTGAGCACACTGTCGCCAAACTGTGTAAAACCTCTAACTTAGTCGACACTTTCGAACCACCAACGATGGCCAGCATCGGCTGCGCGGGTGTTTCAAGTGCTAAGCTTAGAGCATCAAGCTCAGCTGCCAATAAAGGTCCTGCGCAAACCGTTTTATTCGCTTGACGCATAGCTTGAGTGACGCCTTCCGTAGACGCTTGCGCTCGATGTGCCGTACCAAAGGCATCCATGACAAATACATCGCACAAATCGGCGTATTTCTGTGCTAAATCCACGTTATTTTTCTTCTCACCTTTATTGAAGCGCACGTTTTCTAATAAAACTACCTCACCGGCTTTAATTGACACACCTTGAGTCAAATAATCAGTATTAAGGCTCACTGGTGACTCTAGTTTATCGCTTAAATAATCAGCCACTGGCGCCAGTGAGTAGACCGCCTCAGGACTGCCTTCAGTTGGACGCCCTAAATGTGAGCAAACAATAACCGCAGCACCCTTTTCTAGCGCCATTTTTATAGTAGGTAAACTGGCTTGCAGACGAGCATCACTCGTGACTTTACCGCCTTTAATAGGTACGTTGAGATCCTCTCGAATCAACACTACTTTGTCGGTCAAGCTCAGCTCACTCATACGCAAAAAATTCATTACCTGCTCCTATTTAGCATCTATTATTAATCTACAATGTGACGGTTGACTGCCTGTTCTTAAATAATGGTTATCAAATCTATTTAATCTGTTTAATCGATTTATCTTACCGTTGGTTTTTTATAGTCAGCTCACTTAAAAAGAACGATAGCACAGCTGACCCAGCAAGAATTTAAGGCGGTGTATTCTAGCAGTTTTCTCTCAAAAACTCATAAATATCCATCGGCTCGATAAAACGATCAGTAACATTTCGTGGTGGTACTCAAAAATTATGACCTCTATGATAGAGGGACTCTTTATCACAAACCTTACTTATCATAAAAAAATCATCATAAAGAAGACAAACAATAAAAATAATCCACTAGGAGCATACGATGAGCATCGATTTAAATACTGCCAAGCAGAATCTACTAAAACTAAAAGATGAATATGAAAATCGAATCAGAAAAATCGAAGATCACATCCAAAACCCACAAGATGACCTTAATGAACACTGGGAAGACCAAGCGATTTCTTATCGTCAAAATGATATGCGCAAAAACCTAATGGGCGAAGCACGTCAAAGCTTAGTCTATGTCGAAAATGCCTTAAGCCGTATAGAGAACGGTACTTATGGAGAATGTGAGGTGTGCGGCAAGCAAATCGAAGAGCAACGCTTAGAAGCATTGCCCTACGCTACCCTATGTATGGAGCATGCTGAGTAAAGAGGCGCTTTTATAAAAGATAGTAGCTATCAAGCAGGGTTTTTTATTCAGAAGACCACTTAGAAAAGGTTGACTTAGAAAACACCTGCTGCCATTGCTGACAACGCTTAGCAATGCTTTTTACAGGCAAATCCATAATATCACCCACTACCGCTACATAGCTAATAGGCAAGCCTGCCAGCTCTGAGACGTTCTCTGCCGTTAGTCCCCCTATCACGCAAATATTGATACCTTGCTGACAGCCATTAATAAGCTGCTGACGCGAAATAGTATCAGCGTTTGGTTTGGTATTTGAGGCAAAAACAGCGCCCATTGCCGCGTAACTCGCCCCTTCATCTTGCGCCTTTTTGACCAACGTCACGCCGCCATGACAGGTACGACCAATAATCTGATTGGCTGCTATACGCTGCTTGGCGGCGTGAATACTGCCATCTTCTTGACCAAGATGAACCCCGATGCCAAGTTTTACAGCCAAATCGATATCATCATTCATGACAACTGGTACATTGTGCGCTTTAGCCAAATCTACTATTTTCAGTGCTTCCTTGTAAAGCCTGGACTCACCATCAGCTAGCGCCAAGGTTTGTTTTCGCCGGATTTGTAATAGCGCGATTAACCCTGTCCCCAGTGCTGCCTCTAATTTCTTATATAGAAGCGCAAACTCGTCGTCATTGGTCAACAGATACAGTTTTGGCACTCGAGAAGTTGATGTCTGAACCATTTAACGCTCCTTGCTCTCAATACATTACTCAGCACAATACATTTCTCCGTACAATGGCGCCACACAATAAAAAGGCTGTTATGTGAGATAACAGCCTTTTTATAAATGCTTAAGCAATAACCTTACACCGTACGGCGTGTCGCTAAGCTGTTTAGGATATTTTTAGCATCGCCCCAACGTGTGGCTGAGCTATTCGCGCCTAGGATAACAATAATTGCTGGGCGGTTATTCACACGCGTTTCCATCACCACGCAACGGCCCGCTTCGTTAATGAAACCTGTCTTTGAGATACCAATAGGATAGTTACCTGCACGTACCAAACTGCTGGTATTATTGGCTTTATAAGTGCGGTTGCCACTCGAATAGTTTGAAACAAAGAAGTCATAGCTCTTAGTAGTAGAGAAACGACGAATCACATCATAATTACCAGCGGCGCGTACCATTTTGACTAAGTCATTTGATGAAGCAACGTTACGCTTATCAAGTCCCGTGGGATCACCGAAATAGGCAGTGGTCATACCTAGATCTTGGGCTTTACGATTCATCGCCCGGATAAAGGCCTTATAGCCACCTGGATAGTTACGCGCTAGACTTTTCGCTGCTGGGTTTTCTGATTTCATCAATGCCATCAATAGCATTTCAGCACGGTTTAGACGATCGCCTGATTTTAAGCGTGAGCTTGCACGTTTAGGACCAACGAAATCTTCTGGATCGAGCGTAATCTCTTCACGCATATCGAGACCCGCATCCAATACCACCATCGCAGTCATTACTTTACTAATACTGGCCATCGGACGGGCAATGTCGGCGTCTTTTTCATAAATAGACTCACCCGTTTCTGCATCAATGACGGCAACACTGCGCGAATCAGTGCTAATTGGAATCATATCACTGCTACCAAAAGCACCGCGATAAGTCGTGTTGAAAGTATTGTTGCTATTGTAACTGTTATTGCTGCTGCCAAAACTGTTGGTATTAGTGATATTAGTCGACCCGTAACCCGTATCGACTTTTTTGATAGCAGAGCCTTTAGACTTATACATGATGTTGCGTGCTTCAGATAAGCTATCGGCTCCACCTCGGCTTATACGAGCACTAGAGCCATTGTCAGCGCTACCATTAATAGTCAATGCCGCTTGTGCAACACCGCCCAAACTCAATGAAATCATAGCAGCGATTAATTGCTGTTTGGTTAATGGTAGTTGCTTCATTATGCCCCCTGCTGCCGCGATGCCATTAAAATTAGTAACTTTAATTAAAAGTCAGTAATTAGAAAATCAGTTACATACTAACTAATAGCAACAACGTACGTAGCATTTATGGATGTGTTTGTAAGTACTCATATAGAGTTTTTGTATTTTTAGTGTATCATGGTTTGCATTTAAGTTTAATCTATCAAACTGATTTAATGGTTTATTTTGACCTAATTCAAGTTTTGCTACAACTACTTTATATTATAGAAACATTGCTTCACATTGCAGCAATATAATTTAACTTTGAATGCTGTAATCATTCGTATTTTGTTATATTAAACGGCGAAATTCATATAACATCTATATAACATAGTAACAGTATTTCACCTTCTCAGAAATAAAAAAATGACACCACGGTTTGGTTTTGCCGGTCATTTAGCATCAATAAAAACCTTCATTCTGACAAATAATAAAGAGTATCGTTATGATTAAAGTATTGGTAGTAGATGATCATGATTTGGTAAGAATGGGTATCAGCCGTATGTTATCAGACAGTGCCGACATCGAAGTGGTTGGCGAAGCGGATAGCGGTGATATGGCCATTAAACTGGCCAAACAACTACATCCTGATGTGATTTTACTGGATGTTAATATGCCCAATATTGGTGGACTTGAAGCAACCAAACGCTTAATTCAACTGAATATGGGTATTAAGATATTGGCCGTGAGTAGTATGTCAGCACAGCCTTATCCCTCCATGCTTATCAAAGCGGGTGTCAATGGCTATATTACTAAAGGCACACCTCTCGAGGAGATGATTCGAGCGGTCAAAAAAATCTATCAAGGCGGGCGCTACTTTAGCCAAGATGTCGCCGAGCAATTGGCTGATGTTTTATTATCAGATAATGCCAATTCACCTTTTGACTTATTGAGTGATCGTGAAAAACAGGTAGCAATGATGGTCGTCAACTGTCAAAGCCCGCAACAAATCGCCGATCAGCTGTTTGTCAGTGTCAAAACTATTAATACTTATCGCTACCGTATCTACGAAAAAGTCGGTGTAGATAGTGATGTCAAGTTGACTCATTTGGCAATTCGTCACGGCCTGATTCAACCATAAGTCATTTAAGCACTTAAGCATCTATCCTTTTATGACGGTCAATTTATGAAGTCTGCTACTGCTATCACTCACTATTTACATCGCGAAGACACCCTCCCTCTATCGCAACTGCGCAGACTAGGTCTCATCTATAGCAGTTATCGCTTTGTTCTTAGTTTGTTTTCTATGCTAACGGTATATATCACTGCTCGCACGGGTGGTAGCACATCCCTACCAAGCTTCCTGCAGCAGACCGCACTCAGCTTTTATGTCATTCTTAGCTTAATCTTGCTTGGCTTGTTTTATGTTGTGCATAAAAAAATGCAACGGCAGCTAGCGCTTGGACTGGCATTAGATGTCATTATATTAAGCTTATTATTGTATACCGCAGGTGCGCCTGACTTGCAGTTGACCATGCTTTATATGGTGGTCGTGGCAGCAAGCTTTATGCTACTGCAAGGCTCACAAGCATTAATCATTACCCTACTCGCTATTATTTTTGTCATTTATCAACAGTTTTTTTATGCCATTGCCAATAGTATGAATTTGGCCAATTTGGCTGATGCTTTACTCATGTCAGCGAGCTTTTTAGCGGTCGGTGGCTTGAGCTGGTCAATCTCGCACCGCTTAGTACAGCTTGAAAAAGTAGCCGCCAATCATGCCAAAGAAGTCGAAAGACTGAATGTCATCAATCAAGAAGTGGTCACGCAAATGATTAGCGGTGTCATTGTTATCGATACCCAGCATATCGTCTTGGCAAACCTTGCGGCTCACCAATTACTGAGCATTTCACATAATCCGCGAGAGTTGTTGCACAGCACCACCGTTGATAAACAAAATAGGCGAAATAACTCTCGTAACACCCTTCTATCTAACTTCCAGCAGCAGCTCAATGAGCAGCATTCGCAGCTGTTTGAGGCTTGTTTGTCGGTAGCAGCTGGGCAGTCGCGCAGCTTTACTTATGACTTGCCTGCGGTAGCAAACGCTTCCATATTTGGCAAGCTACGAGTACAAATCATCCCATTAAAAGATGGCAGTAAATTGATCCTGCTGGAAGACTTACGCCGTGAACAAGCCAGCGCCCAACAATTAAAACTGGCCTCTTTAGGACAATTAACAGCCAGTATCGCTCATGAAATAAGAAATCCACTAGCGGCTATCTCACAAGCCAGCCAGCTGCTGATGGAGGATAGCCTAGAAAGTACTACGCAAAACACAACAGATGACAGTATGGCAGCTAGTGCATTAAGCAGCGATACGACTGGTAATTACGAGCTTTATAAAATGATATTTTCACAGACGAAGCGGGTGAATCGTATCATCGAGGACATTCTAAAGCTGTCGCGACAACAAGCGGCAAAACAGCAGTCGGTTGCGTTAACCGAGTGGGTACCAACATTTTTAGAGAATTACTTTCAAGGACACGATATTTTTCTGCATATTAAGGCTCAACCCACCATCTCTTTCGATACCCATCAATTAGAGCAAATCTTAATTAACTTAATTAACAATGGCTTACGTCATAGTAGCTACGCTCACCCTCATGCCTTTGTGGAAATCGAAATTTATTGTGCAGATAACGATGTTATAATTGATATCTTAGATGGGGGTGCTGGTGTTAATATTGACGATATTCCGCATTTATTCAACCCGTTTTTTACCACAGATGAAGCAGGAACAGGCTTAGGATTGTATTTATCGCAAGCATTTTGTGAAGCTAATCAAGCCCGTTTACTTTGTATTCCTGAGCACGAAAAAACTTGCTTTCGTTTGATTGCTCCTGCGACCAACTCTGATACTACCTTTAAAAATACTGAAGACTCCCTTGATTAAAGTTTTTGTAAAGTAAGATGTTTGTCTTATGAAAAAGGTTGATCTCTTAAATATTTGCTATAAAAAGCTGTATACGATTGATTCCTCGGTATTCTGCAAAAGGGCTTTACCCTTGTTTCGTTTAAAACCTTAATACTTTATAGCTGTTGAACACGATGAGATGATGTATGACAAAAACCGCACTAGTCGTTGATGATGAAGTAGATCTGTGCCGATTAATGCAGATTACTTTGAATAAAATGGGTATCAAAAGTGATGTGGCATATACACTGGCACAAGCAAGATCATACTGGCAAGAAAATGAGTATGATTTTTGCTTGACTGACCTAAAGCTGCCTGACGGTTCAGGGCTGGAGCTGGTAAAAGAAGTTAGCAATAGCTCTAATACCCCGATAGCCGTTATTACCGCACACGGCAGTATGGACTTAGCTATTGAAGCATTAAAGATGGGCGCTTTTGATTTCGTTAACAAGCCACTTGAGCTGCCACGTTTACGTCAATTAGTCGAAAATGCCCTAAAGGTTATTCATCGAGATAGCGAAGCGCAAACCACACCTGAATCTACACCCGAACAAAAAATGTTAGACAGTAGACTCATCGGTGATTCTGCCGTGATGCATCCCCTCAAAAAAACTATTTTAAAATTGGCCCGCTCGCAAGCACCCGTGTTTTTGGCTGGGGCATCTGGTACGGGTAAAGAAGTAGTCGCCAGATTGATTCATGACTTAAGCCCGCGCAGGGATGGCAGCTTTGTGCCAGTGAACTGTGGGGCGATACCTTCAGAGCTCATGGAGTCGGAGTTTTTTGGTCACAAAAAAGGCAGCTTCACAGGTGCTGTCGCTGACAAGCAAGGTCTTTTCCAGCAGGCTAACGGTGGTACCTTATTTTTAGATGAGGTGGCCGACTTGCCTTTGGCGATGCAAGTAAAGCTGCTACGAGCCATCCAAGAAAAAACGGTACGTGCCATTGGCGATACAAAAGAAACGCCAGTCGATATTCGTATCTTATCTGCAACCCATAAAGATTTGAGCCAGTTGGTGCAGGATGGTACGTTTCGACAAGATCTGTACTACCGTATTAATGTTATTGAATTAAAGCTACCAACGCTTAATTCGCGTCGTGATGATATTCCTGTCTTGGCAGAATATTTTTTGGCCATGATTGCTGGTGAATGGCAGTTAGAGACGCCGCCATCATTAACGATGGAGGCTTGCCAGCGCTTACAATGCCATGATTTTGCTGGCAACGTCCGTGAGCTACGTAATATACTCGAGCGCGCTGTAACCTTAGCGGAAACGTCACATATTGATGTCAGTCATTTAGGCCTACCCGAGCTTGATGCTGACTTTGACGTTGCTAATCAAAGTACAATATCTCAAGGTCAAAATGGGCTCTCAAGTATTCCTAATATTCAGTTATCCGAGCAAAAAATACATGAGCCACTGGCAACGCAATCGATAGACAATCAAGAGCACATCTCTCAGCCTACAGACAGAACGACCACGGCAAAGATGCAGCAAACAACCTCTAATTTGCACCCCTATCGTACTAATATTCAGCACTACTCTTCTATGATACAGCGCTCAGTCGCTAACGAGGTAGAGCGACCTAATGCCACTATTACTAATAACGACCGTAAAAAACAATCTATCGATCGTCACTTTATTGAGACTGAGAACGACACGTCAGCCAACCCAAGTGCCTTCGCTGATGGCGAATTACCGTCTGAAGGTTTGGAGCATTACTTACAAGAACAAGAGACACAGCTGATTATCACTGCACTTAAACAAACTGGCGGGAATAAAACTCAAGCGGCAGAACTGCTTGGGACCACTTTTCGCTCTTTACGCTATCGCATGAAAAAGTTAGAAATCGATGAAAATTATTCTAAATCATGACCGGCAAAAACCACAATGTGGTTATGATATTTCGTTAGCTTATTTCTGTCAGCCAATCAAGCTTGATACAGCCTATTTTAGTTTTAGTATAGGCAGTTCTAAATAAAAACGATACTTTGTTAGCTACGTGCTCCTGTTATAAATTTTTATTGCTGGTTCCAGCCTTATCTTTTTCAGAGGGTTTTCGGACAAAACGAACCCCCGAATCAAGTGCTTGCTCTTGCAACAAGTCAAGCGCCTGCTGCTCCCATGTACGCTCACTACCTGATAATATCACATCAGGCTCTACCCCAATCCCGTCTATCTTCCTGCCTGATGCCGTCATATAGTTGGCGACGGTTAGCTTAACTGCCTGCTCATCATTGAGCGGTATCACCGACTGCACCGACCCTTTGCCATAACTGACCTCACCAACGATAGTGGCACGCTTTTGCGCTTGCAAGCTACTGGCCAACACTTCTGCTGCTGACGCTGAATATCTGTTTTGTAAAACAACTACTGGTAATGATTCGAGTAACGCCGTACCTTGAGTCGATAGCGTCCGTGAGTCACTTTGGCGGCCTTTTACTTGTACCACATCGGTATCATTCATAAACAAGCTGGCGACGCTTATAGCCGACGTTAACACCCCTCCTGGATTGTCACGCATATCTAATAAAATACCTGATACAGGGGCTTCTAAGTTGATTAAACTTTGTAGCAATTTTTCACGGCTATTATTTTGAAACGCGGGCAATCTAACAATAGCGATTCCATCCGTAAGCCTTGTTTCAATAATTTGTGGGTGGTTATTATTACGCTGTAAAGTCGTGGTATGTTTACGGCGACCCGCTTTAGAGGTCACAACATCCACTTGCGTACCAGCAATCCCAGTTAAAAGTTGCTCGATATCATTATTCTCTTTGTCCTGATCAAGTTTAAACTCGGCAACTTGATGCAAGTAATCACCAACAGCGATGCCTTTTTTATCGGCAGGTGAATCGTCAATGACCTCAGTAATGACCCAGTAGCCAATTTTTGACTGATATTCCACCTTGATACCGATATCGCCAACGTCCCCTTCGGTAAAAGCGCGCAGATTTTCATAAGCTTCGGCATCTAAGAACTCTGCATGACTATCGAGCTTAGTCAACATACCACTCATCGCATTGTTGAATAACTCCTCATCATTCACAGCATCAACATATTCACGGCGAACTAAATCAACCACGGCGACAAATGTTTTTAGCGTTTCAGGAGATATAGCTTTTAATGACACCTCCGCGACTTCTTCTGGAATATCCGTATTAATGTCATCTGAGTCGTTGTTCAACACGCTTTCATCAGGCACAGCATCTATTGAGTCATCGACTTGGTCTGCAGATTCTAACAAATCGGCGATATCTGATAAGTCATCAGCGCCATTGTTGATTGGCACATCATCTGCATTTAAGCTAATCAATTGCAAACTTGCCGTTGGATTACTGTCATCATTATTGAGAGCGGCATGGGCAGGGATATTCACTACAGTAAATCCCATCAAACCTGTAATCAGTGCCGGTTTTAATAAACGAAAGCTAAGAAAATTAGTATTAATAGATACTGTCATCGTTGATTTTTCCAATCTTTTAGACATTAATAAAAATAGAGGTTTGATAATATGCATAAAAAAATCACTGTATTTTTAAAGTTATTGTATGGTCATTTATGAATAATATCCTATAAAATAGCACTAAGCCACTATCTAAGACTAGGCTAGTATTGCAAGTAACTTAGGCGAAATGTATCGTAAAAAACACATAAAAAAAGGAAGGATAATCACTATCCCTCCTTTCTACTTTTATTGTTTTAGCCGTACTAAGAAGCTGTCAACATATTAAATAACAGGCTTATGATGCTGGAATCAATAAACTCTCACCTGTCATCTCAGCGGGTGCTTCAACATCCATTAACGCTAAGATAGTCGGTGCCACATCACTAAGCTTACCACCATCACGTACTGTTACTTTTTGCTCACCAATATAAATGAGTGGTACCAATTCTGTCGTATGCTGAGTATGGACTTGACCGCTCTCGTAATCTTGCATTTGCTCACAGTTCCCGTGATCTGCCGTGATAAGCATATCCCCACCCGCTGCACGAACTGCTGCTGCTACGCGACCAACGCTGACATCTAATGCTTCTACAGCTTGCACCGCTGCGTCGAATATACCGGTATGCCCGACCATGTCACCATTGGCGTAGTTGACCACCAGCACATCATATTTGCCAGACTCAATAGCCGCCACCAATTCATCGGTCACTTCTGGGGCGCTCATTTCAGGTTTTAGATCATAAGTCGCAACATCGGGAGAAGGTACTAAGATACGGGTTTCGCCTTTATACTCTTCCTCACGGCCACCACTAAAGAAAAACGTCACATGGGCGTATTTTTCAGTTTCCGCGATACGTAGCTGGGTTTTACCTTTATCCTGCAAATACTCGCCAAGCGTGTTGGTCAATGAGGTTGGATAATAAGCGATACTGGTTTTTGGGTTGTCTGCCAAAATATCTGAGTATTTAGTCAGCATCACAAATGCCGCAAGTTTTGGTTGTTTATGACGGGCAAAACCTGAAAACTCATGATCGGGCAATACAAAGGCTTGCGCAAGCTCGCGAGCACGGTCAGCACGGAAGTTCATAAAAATAAGCGCGTCATTATCATCAACGGTATATGGCACTTCATCACGACCAATCACCACAGTCGGGTTGATAAATTCATCGGTTTCGCGCGCTTTATAAGCCGCCTGCACCGCACCATCAGCACGGGTCGACAAACGATCCGCTTTACCCTCAGTGATCAGCTCATAAGCTTTTTGTACGCGATCCCAGCGATTGTCACGATCCATCGCATAGTAGCGACCAATGATACTGGCAATCTGTACGCGGCCCCCTTCATAATGCGCATTGAGCTTATTGATATGGTCGCGCAGACGATTGATGTACTTATCGGCAGATTTGGGCGGGGTATCACGGCCATCTAGGAAGCAATGCACAAAGACGTTTTTGGCACCATGTACCAATGCCGAGTGACACATCGCTTCGATATGGTCTTGATGCGAATGCACACCACCATCTGATAGCAGACCCATAATATGGACGTTACCACCAAGCTTGTTCGCCGCTTTTACGGCATTGACTAACGCTTCGTTTTTATAGAACTCACGATTTTCTACCTCACTTGAGATACGGGTCGAATCTTGATAAAGAACCCGACCAGCACCCAAGTTCATATGCCCCACTTCTGAATTACCAAACTGACCATCTGGCAATCCCACATCCTCTCCTGAAGCTGATATCAAGCCATGTGGATATTGTTGATAAATCTTATCTAAGTTTGGCATATTGGCGGCGGCGATCGCATTGTCCTTATCATCTTCTCGATACCCAAAACCATCTAATATCATTAAGACATGCGGTGTTTTTTTATCCTCTGCGCTATCTCGCTTATTATTAAGCTGCGCTTTATTATCATTAATAGCTTCTGATGGTTGCTGGGTGTTGGTCATTGATTACCGCTCCTCAAGTGAATGAACGCCTATGATGCTGTATTAGGATCTCTAAAGCCCTCTATATTAACACACATCTCAAAATAGCTGAAAAATTGACCTTTTAGGCTATCAATCAAGCGCTTTTTATGCTTCCATTTGAATGATTTTTTAGGAGGTGATGACCTCAATAATGCCAATTATTAAGTCTAAGTATCAATTTGTATAAGTACCAATCTGTAATTCGTACTTGCAATCCCTCAAGCCATTGGTTAAGATAAATGTATTCTGAAGTGTTGGCTAGTAGATGTTTATTCCCTGAGCCGATAATGCTTTACCAGGATGTGGTACCTATTACTTCATTGTGTATGCCTGCACCGCTTGCGGTGTATCAGGAAACCTGCCGAGGTAATGACGCATCCGCCCTGAACTTCACGGTTCATGGGTCACCATCTTACGGCGGCACTTCGGTTGTTATATTAGGTTAGTAGCTCTTCTATTTAGATTCATTTAGTTTATAATAAATGAGTGATAACCACTAAAAAGCCCCTTTTGTCATTGACGAAAGGGGCTTTTTTTATAGCCTTAGATTAACACATGAAGTGCAATACCAAATGCGAGGTGAAAAAAAGACCTAGA
>NZ_RRYW01000228.1 GCF_014861365.1 Psychrobacter sp. FME6 | reverse complement strand
ATGTGCTTGATGATGCCAAATATGGCAAGACCCATGACTATAGTAAAAAGTCTGGGGTGATGAGTAGCGATATCGTTTTGCCGTTTTCATTAAAAGCGCTAGGTGTGAGTGTGGATCGGGAGACGCTTTGGAATACCGCTGAAGCGGCAGAGACCCGTTCGGACAGTCGGGTAGCGCGTGAGTGGCTGATTAATTTGCCTCATGAGTTGTCTGAGGAAGAGCGCCATTCATTGGCTATCAACTTTGCCCAAAAGCTTTGCGACGATATGGATGTGATTGCGGATGTGTGTATCCATCGTCCGGTGATGAAATTGCCTTTTGATCCTAATGTACCGCCAAGCTCTAAGTATTTGCGTGAGGGTGAGGAAAACCCTGATCCCCGTAATTTTCACGCACATATTTTAGTCACTACTCGAGCGCCTACCATTGGACCCAATAAAACCTTGGCATTTGATCCAAAGCTTAAGACCCCGTTTGAGTGGTCTAATAAAAAACGTAAGGCGCATGATCTGCCGTCATCGATGCAGGAGATTAAGCGTATTCGTGAGATGTGGGTAGATACCGCCAATAAGGTATTGGCCGAATATCATCTACCGCTGATGGATGCGCGCAGTTACAAGGATCAGGGGCTTGATCAGCAGCCCACCATTAAAATGGGAGTAGAGGCGACGGCCATGGAGCGCCGAGGCATCACGACCGAAAAAGGTAATACCAACCGCGCCATCAAAGAGCGCAACAAATTGGTGGCTGACAACCATATCAAACAGGAGGCAGACAATGAGCGAC
>NZ_RRYW01000227.1 GCF_014861365.1 Psychrobacter sp. FME6 | reverse complement strand
CGCAAACTCCTTGCCATTATCGGACGTAATCGTCTTAACGTGTAGTCTCACTGGAGTTAGCATAACCACCATCGCATCCGCGACCAGATGAGCACTCTTTTTAGTCACTCGCTTCATCTTAACCAAACCTGTCTTTCGCTCTACCACTGTCACGATAGCTTGTTTGTGGTTTTGACCAATGATGGTGTCCGCTTCCCAATCACCGATGCGGGATCGCTCTTTTACTACATGAGGGCGCTCATGAATTGAGACCCTGTCATTAATACGCCCACGAGTCTCAGTGGTAAGCCTTTGACGATAGGGTTTGGCTTTGCGTCTTAAATATTGCCATAGCGTGCCACCTTGCCTCTTATCAGTCCATAAGTAACGATAGATACTCGTGTGACTGACTCCACTATGAACGCCTGCTATTTGCTCAGGACTCCACTGCAGTTTAAGCTTAGTCACGACCCAGTCCCAGACGTTTAAAATGATGGTGAAGGCATTATTTGCTCGCCTCGCTTTAGCGGTGTTGTCTGCATGCTTTGCTCGGTAGCCTCGTAGGCTTTTATTGCGTCTAAGCTCTCTTGATATGGTGCTGGGACTTCTGCCTAACGCCCCTGCTATAAATTTAATACTATGTTGTGCCCCTCTAAGGGCATAAATCTGATATCGTTCCTCTAGGCTTAGATGTGTATAGCTCATGGTTGCAATCTCACTTTGGCGGTGGATAGTAGCTTTGATGCTAGCGCATCTAGGCCTCTTTTTCACCTGCTCTTTGATATTGCACTTCATGTGTTAATCTAAGATAT
>NZ_RRYW01000226.1 GCF_014861365.1 Psychrobacter sp. FME6 | reverse complement strand
GGTGGTGTATCAAAAAGTATGCTGGAGTAATAAAAGAAGGGTGACAGCCGAAGCAAGATGATATATTTGAGGTTATGAAGACACAAATACAGATCAATTGCCCCGACTGTCACAGTCCCAGTTTAAAGAAAAACGGCAAAAAAAGCTATGGCAAGCAGAACTACCAGTGCAAGGACTGCAAACGCCAGTTTATTGGCGATCATGCCCTAACTTATAACGGCTGTCACTCTAGAATAGAAGATAAAATACGGCTAATGACAGTGAGAGGCTGTGGCGTCAGAGACATTGCTATTATAGCCTCAATTAGCATTGGTAAAGTGCTTAGCACTATAGGCTCATCCATTTACAAGATTGTACCTAAGAAGCGCTACTATGAACGCTTAGAGGTTGATGAGTTCTGGACTTACGTATATCGCAAAAAGCGTAAAGTTTGGCTTATTTATGCTTATGACCGCGCTACCAATGAGATTGTTGCTTATGTTTGGGGCAAACGTGACCTGAAAACAGCTAAGAAGCTAAGAGCCCGTCTTAAACAACTGAAAGTCAGCTATGGCTCTATTAGCATGGATAACTGGGATAGCTTTATAACCGCATTCAAGCCTGACAAGAAACAAATCGGCAAGCAGCATACGGTAGGCATAGAAGGTAATAACTGTCGCCTTAGGCACCGATTGCGACGAGCCGTTCGAAAGACCTGCTGCTTCTCAAAGAAGTTTGATAACCACTTTAAGGTGTTTGATTTGGTATTATTCTATGTCAATTATGGCTATGTCTGATGCCAGCATACTTTTTAGAACACCACC
>NZ_RRYW01000225.1 GCF_014861365.1 Psychrobacter sp. FME6 | reverse complement strand
TAGCAATTGGGTTTGATAATTAGTTTATAACACTTTTAGGTGGGATTGACTATACTCTCCTTATGTTAAATCATTTATTTGCTTGGCGGATTGTTATCACGGCCACCACCTGAAGGGTTACCGGTCGTACTTGGAAAACCTGCACCTTGACCATTATTCATAAAAATTTGCATAGCGACACTCCATTAAAATATTAATTAAGTTTGTGTAGTCAGTAGCTCACTGCCTACAACCACTATACTAAGATTTAATCTTTGATGAATCTCCCCCGAAACTGCGTATTTTTTTTAAAATCTAATTAATATAAGATTGCTCGGCTGATAGATCTTGGTATCTCATTTGCTAACAAAATCCGCTCTCCACATAGCATTCTCACATACTGCACAAGACCAACTCTCTTTTGCCCGCATATAAGTGATATCAGCGGGTACTTCAATGGGACAGGCGCTCCCGCAATATTCACAACAAACATCATCTAAGCAAGCATAGCATTGGTTTATGGTTTCTTAGATTAACACACCAAGTGCAACGCTAAATTATATTATAGAACACCTGATTGGGCGTTTTAAACCCTAAGCGTTTTCTTGGTCTGTTGTTTAGTTTATTCTCAATGTCCTGTATCTCATTATCAGAGACTTGTCTAAAGTCACAACCCTTAGGCAAGAACTCTCTGATTAAGCCGTTAGTATTCTCGTTGGTTCCTCGCTGCCATGACGCATAAGCATCGGCAAAGAAGAAGGAAGTAAAGAGCTTTCGTTTCACCTTCTTATGCTGAGCAAACTCTTTACCATTGTCAGAGGTAATGGTCTT
>NZ_RRYW01000224.1 GCF_014861365.1 Psychrobacter sp. FME6 | reverse complement strand
TCATCGAGTCGTTAGTTTACCAAGTTTATCTCTACGGTTTCTTCAGCATAGCTCAAACTGCTGGTAAAATTTTACTTAACCAACTTGCTGATTCTATACGAGAATCTATGCTATCTAACCATTTTAAACTTATATCACTAAACACTAAATTATTGATAATAGGACAAGCCTTTAAGTTTGAGTTTCTTCTAGATAACTTTACATCTATATTATTGCCATCTACAGTTGTTTTACCAGTTGATTTTTTTGGGGGAAACTGCATAACTAATAATCTCCATTCGTTGATAGATAAAGATGCACATTAAAGTCTTCTTCAATAGATGACACTAATTCTTCAGTTTCACCTTCGGAGTTAGTAATTCCAAGGTAGACCAACTCTTTCACTTCAGATATTGCACGATAATGAACATTACTGTAAGGGATGCCATCATCATCAGTAAACTTAAATTGAACTTTATAAAGTTCAATAGATCCCCAAGGGTCTTTATTCTTTAAATGTACTTTAATCTCATCAGGATTCGAGCTAAAGAAAGTTTCAGTGTTTCCCTCAATATCTGTAACACCCTCAAACCTCTCTTTCGTATTCTCATTGATAGCAATATATGGTGTGTTGGCATAAGGAATGTCATCATCGTCAGCAAACTTAAATTGCGCTTTAAACATCGCACCAGCTATCAGACTCGGCAGCCCCGCCAATCCCAGCCCATCAACTCCACCCCCAGTCTTAGAATGCTTACCACCTTTCTCCGTAAACTGCTTAGCCGATATTGTAGTGGCATAATAAAATTGGACAGCTTCTAAGAGGTTATAATAACCCAAAGAA
>NZ_RRYW01000023.1 GCF_014861365.1 Psychrobacter sp. FME6 | reverse complement strand
GCTGCGTAATTAAAATCTCCCAAGTTTGGTTCTACGGATTTGACGGCAGGGGTCAGTACGTCCAAGCTCAGTGGTACATACTGGAGTGTAATCTGCAGGATGTGAAAATAAAACCACCCAGTTATCTCCAGCCCAATCATAAAAATTGATATCACCTTCAGTGGTTGTCGCGTCAAAATTTGGTGCGCTATCACCTAAACGTAAATTTGCCATGTTTCATTCCTTATTTATATTAGTAATGAGCATTAAGACCTAAATCTATCCATACGCTCTATTATTATCAAACGTGCTCAGCTAATACTACACAATAACTTAAAGCACGTCAGCAAAAATTCTATTCTATCTTAGCAAACTGGTTATGAATGTCTTGTGATGGATTGTAATGCGGTTATTCCATTTATTACTAAGAAGAAAAGTAGATTTAATATAGTCAGTGAGAAGTAATATCGCTACATCACGTACTGCAGGTACCGTTTTTTCTAGCTTGCTGTGCCTACGCAGACAAAGGCTGCAAAAAAACTATACCCGCAGTATCGTAGCGTTTTTAAAGTATTTTGACTATAGTTTGACTGGACTACATTCTAAATCCCTCATTTTGAGAGAAAACATTATCATTTATAAAAAAGCCCATCTCCAGCGTACTAGAAATGGGCAAGCTTGCAAACCACTATTGTTTAGTAATACCTTAAATGAGCATTAGCGGCGCTAGCTTTTATAAGTTAAGCTGGTTTATAACTATCGCGCAGGCTGACGATTTGGTTGAAGACCGGCTTATCACCGCTGTGTTCTTCGCTATCAGAGATGAAGTAGCCTTCACGCTCAAACTGGAAACGCGTGCCAGCCTCAGCATTGGCAAGCGATGGCTCAACCACGGCCTCAAGCTCAGTCAACGAATTAGGGTTTAGCGCTTGATGCACATCAGCAACACTACTGGGGTCTTCAGCGCTGAATAGCTGCTCGTACATACGTACGGTGGCTGGCACGCCTTGACTGGCCGACACCCAATGAATCACGCCTTTAACCTTACGACCTTCAGGATTATTACCCAAAGTTGCTGGGTCAATCGTGGCTTTTAGCTCAATCACATTGCCAGCGTCATCTAGGATATGCTCAGTTACAGCCAACACATAGGTATTACGCAGACGAATCTCGTTTTTTTCTGGTGATAAACGCTTATAACCTGCTGGCGGCTCAATTTCGTAATCGCCTTGATCGATATAGAGCGTTTCAGTAAATGGAATCTCACGCTCGCCCATATCGACATTAGGGTGTTTCGGCTGAGTCAGCCATAAGGTTTGCGCGGCATCATCAAAACGCGCACTGACGCTATCAGCCTTTTGCGACTCCCAACTACTGACTGCTTCGGCAAAGTTAGTAATCGTCACTTTTAATGGTTTGAGCACTGCCATACCGCGCGCAGTGGTGGTTTCCAATGACTGACGAATGCTAAATTCTAATAAGCGAAAATCAACGACGCTGTCTACTTTGGTCACGCCGACACGCTCACAGAAGTCACGTAAGCCTTCTGGCGTATAACCACGGCGACGCATGCCAGCGATGGTAGGCATGCGCGGATCATCCCAACCGCTAACGATATTTTCATCAACCAGCTGCTTTAATTTGCGCTTACTGGTCATCGTATGATCGACATTTAAACGAGAGAACTCATACTGGTGCGGCGGTTGCTCAAAACCGATTTTTTCAACTGCCCAATCATAAAAGGGACGATGATCTTCAAATTCCAGCGTACACAACGAATGGGTAATACCTTCGAGCGCATCAGAGAGCGGATGGGCAAAGTCATACATCGGATAAATGCACCATTTATCACCGGTTTGATGATGTGCTTGATGCATGACGCGGTAGATAACGGGATCGCGCATATTCATATTTGGGCTTGCCATATCAATCTTGGCGCGCAATATCGCTTTACCTTCAGCGTACTTGCCATCTTTCATATCATTAAAGAGCTTGAGGTTTTCTTCGACACTAGCATCACGATATGGTGACGCTGTGCCTGTTTCGTTAAACGAACCACGACTCTCTTTGATCTGTTCAGGCGACTGCAAATCTACATACGCATCGCCCTGCTCAATTAATTGCACTGCCCATGCATACATTTGGTCAAAGTAGCCTGAGGCATGATGAGCTTCACCCGCCCACTCAAAGCCCAACCATTTCACATCGTTTTTGATATTATCAATATAGTCTTGCTTTTCTGCGGTTGGGTTGGTGTCATCAAAACGCAGATTACAGACACCGCCAAACTCTTTTGCCACGCCAAAGTTTAGGCAGATAGACTTTACATGACCGAGATGTAAATAACCGTTTGGCTCAGGTGGAAAGCGCGTGACAATTTGCTGATATTTTTGTGCACTGACATCTTCACGAATGATATTACGAATAAAATCGTTTTTTTGCTCGTCTTTTTGTGCATGGTTGCTTGAGTGCTCACTCATCGGGTATTGCTCCTAACGCAAATGGTCAATTCATGCGACGTGCCATCACGCCTCATGGAAAATTCAAACTAATCTATGAAATAAAACTAAGCCATTAAAACAACACTGGCTTATAAAAAATCTCAATCATGAAAACAACAGAGTATAAAAATCAAATTATTAGGGCGTGTCCTCATTTTGAAAATGGTGATAAAAATGAGATAAATTGCAGTCAAACAAGGAAAATAGTACAGATAATATCAAGATATTAGCCAGCTATTTAACGCAGTTTGGCAAGATTTAGCCATTTTTAGCCCATTTAGTTGATTTTGTTCAGATTGAGGACATGACCTAAGACGGTATGTTTAAAAGTAATCAAAAATGGGTAAAGTTGCGTTATTCTATCAGCTTTTGCAAAGGCATTAACAGCCTGATACATGACACAGGATAAAAAAGCCGTTAGACTAGCCATAACTTTTTATTTACCAACTTTTTACCCACCACTTAACAGCGTCATTTTAGGCGCTGCAATCAAAAAGGAATATCTCATGGTAGACATGCCACCAGTAGTAGAGCTTGACACCAGTATGGGTGCGATCGTTATCGAACTCAACGAAGAAAAAGCCCCAAAAACGGTAGAGAACTTTTTAAACTACGTAAAATCTGGTCATTATGATGGCACGATTTTCCACCGCATCATTGACGGCTTTATGATTCAAGGCGGCGGAATGGACGCTGAGATGAATGAAAAAGCCACCAACAAGCCTATCGAAAACGAAGCTGACAATGGTTTAAAGAATGACAAAGGTACCCTCGCGATGGCGCGTACCCAAGACCCACATTCAGCAACCAGCCAGTTTTTTGTTAACGTAAAAGACAACGATTTCTTAAACCACTCTGGCAAAAACATGCAAGGCTGGGGCTATACCGTATTTGGTAAAGTCACAAGCGGTATGGACGTGATTGAAAAAATGCGCGGCGTACCTACTGGTCGTTTCGGCATGCATGCAGACGTACCAACAGAGCCAGTAACTATTAATTCAGCGACTATTATTTCTGAATAATCGTTAATTCTGAATAACAACTATTCGGTAAATTCTGATTATAAATCGTTACTTATGATTTATGAGGATAAAGATAAATGCAAAGTTTTAATCATTTAATCACAACCCGTCCTCATGAAGTGCGGCAAGTTTTGATTAGCGATTTGCATTTATCGCCTGAAGAGCCTGCCTTAGTGCAGGCTTTTTTGGCATTAGTTGATGACTGCATTGCTCTGCCAGCGCTAAAACGTCTGTTTATCTTAGGCGATTGGTTTGAGGTCTGGCTGGGTGATGACGTTTATTTATCGTTATCAGAAGATGAGCGCCAAACACATTGGCTTACACCGCTGATCGTTAAGTTAAAAAAGCTGCGGGTCGAAGGTTGCGAGGTACTAATCATGCATGGCAACCGTGATTTTTTATTAGGTCAGCCATTTTGTAGTTTATTCGGTGGTGAGCTTATTTATGAGCCTTATACTTTAGCTGTAGGTCAAGAAAACTATCGTTTAGAACACGGTGATGCACTCTGTACTGATGATAAAAAATATCAGTTTTTTCGTAAAATTATGCGCCATCGCTTAATCCAATGGTACTTGCTCAATAAATCGTTAGAGAAACGCTTGGCTATCGCTGATAACATGCGCCAAAAGAGTCAGGAAAACAATGCCAATAAAGCAGCATATATCATGGATGTTAATGAAGCGGCAGTGAACAAAGCTATTTATCACTTTGACGCCTTACTACATGGTCATACTCATCGTCCTGAAATCCACCAAAGTAATGAGGGTAAAACTCGCTATGTCCTTGGTGATTGGCGGCTATTAGATAGCGACACTCGCCAGCCAAAAGTCAGTGCGGTGATTGGTGCGATTACGACAGATATAAATGCAAATATTGACAGCCACTCTAATAATGCTGAATTTGGATTGTTCGAATTTAAACATTCAGTGTAGGGTGCGCCCTGCGCACCAAAGTCAGTGCGCGAGGCACACCCTACAACTTTCATAAAATAAGGGTCTACTAAACATTTAGTAGACCCTTATTTTATTCGGCTATTAATCCTGTGGCATCAATTTAAAAAAGTGCTGGCGATAGTGCTTTAGCTCACGGATAGAGTCGCGAATATCATCTAAAGCTAAGTGACTGCCACCTTTTTCAAAATTCTTTAGAATATCAGGACGCCAGCGGAAGCATAATTCTTTGATCGATGACACATCAAGGTTACGATAGTGAAAGAACCTCTCAAGCTCTGGCATTTGGCGCGCCATAAAGCGGCGGTCTTGGCAGATCGAATTGCCGCACATCGGTGATTTACCGCTGTCAACCCATTTATTCAGAAACTTGATGGTCTCAGCTTCAGCCTCTGCTAATGTCACCGTACTACGGCGCACACGGTCCACCAATCCTGACTGGCCATGTTGCTTGGTATTCCAATCGTCCATACCGTTTAGTTTACGATCAGATACTTTGATAGCAAATACAGGCCCTTCCGCAAGGACATTCAAATCCTCATCGGTAACGACAGTGGCAATCTCGATAATCTCGTCATTTAAGGTATCGAGTCCGGTCATTTCTAGGTCAATCCATACCAGCCCTTTTTTACCTTGGTTTTTGATTTTAATCTTGTTGGGGTGGTCACCGGTAGTCATAAAGTATCCTATGGTCAATAAAGTTTGAAGCAACTTTGGAGCAATTTTAATGAAACACATCAGATATAATTATTGATGCTTAAATCACAATATTTTGCATCTACGTTGTGCGCCCACTGATTTATAACCGCTAAAACGTTACAAAACCACTGTCTAGCGTAGGTGCTTTAAGCTGTATGTTAGCAAATTTTCACGCTACACTTAGCAATATTTTTTTAATAGGTCACAAACCCATGGCATTAATCCGGCAACGTAAACTGACTAAACAGCAGATTCGGCGCATCGACAAACAACAACTGGCCAGTCAAGACAGCATCGATGATAGTTTGATGGATGGCGTGGTCATGGCGCATTATGGCAAGCAACTAGAAGTCCAAGTGACCAGCTTGCCTGCGGTGATACCAGTGCAACCAGAAATTGCACCCGATGATCCTGAGCCATTTTGGCAAGAGCTGGCGTTAGGCGATATCTGGCGTTGTCATGTACGTACCAATCTGCCGATGCTAGCCGCGGGCGACCAAGTACGCTGGAATGCGGACTCTAATACAGGATTTGGCCGTATCGAGTCAGTCAAACCACGTACCTCTCTTGTCTCGCGTCCTGATCGCTATCATAAACTCAAACCTGTCGCCGCCAATGTCGATATTTTGGCCATTGTTTTTGCCCCGCTGCCTGTCGCTGCCCCAACCTTGATCGATCGCTACTTGGTTGTTTGTCATCATGCGGGCGTACAGCCGCTATTAGTGCTTAATAAAGCCGATTTACTGGCAGAAGAAAAGGGCGTCGATACCAATGAGTTATTAGCACAATATGCGGCGCTTGGTTATGAGAGCATTTTGACCTCGGTCGATTGCCCTGAAAACGTCGCTGATAGCGATGAGCAAGAAGGCCTTGATGAATTAAAACGTTATATCGATAAAAAGCTGGTTATTTTTGCTGGTCAATCTGGCGTCGGTAAAAGTAGCTTAATCAATGCGCTACTACCTGAATCGGCTCAAAGCGTGAATATCATCTCTGATAATTCAAAACTTGGTCAACATACCACCACTACCAGCCGCTTATTGCCGTTTAATCCTGATGATTTAACCCAAGGTGGCATCGTCGACACGCCAGGTATACGCGAGTATGGTATTTGGCACTTAAGCCCTGATGATATTATTTCAGGCTTTGTCGAGCTTGCTCCATTGTCTGGTAACTGCCAATTCCGCGATTGTCGCCATACCCATAACAGCAAAGGCTGTGCCTTATGGCAAGCGGTTGCTGATGGCAAAGTATTACAGCGCCGTGTTGAAAATTTGGTGACGCTAAGAGAAGAGGCGGATACCAAACCTTACTAATCGCGGCCTTATTAATTGTTAATCGCTAGGTTGACCATCGCACGTTTACTATGGTCGGGCTAATCGGTATAATAGCGCCTTGTTCAATATCATTAGGCTGTCTTCTCAGCTTAATCGAACGCTTAATTTTTTGGAGGTATGGTTTGGATCGTGCGCTGGAATTTGTGGGCAACCACCCGTTTTTATTTGGTATATTAGCCGTACTTGCTGTACTGTTTTTTGCGATTGAAAACAAACGTAGCGGCAAAAAAATATCGCCTAATACCCTTGGTATGATGGTTAACTCGCAAAATGCGCAGCTTATCGATATTCGCGCCAAAAAGAAATTTGAAACAGGTTATATCCAAGGCAGCCGCAACATACCCTTTACCAACCTCAAAGATCGCTTAGAAGAAATACGCGCCATTGAGCATCCTGTGATTATCATCTGTGATATGGGTGTACAAGCAGGTGCTGCCATTCAAATGATCGGCAAAAATAACGTCTATCGTTTAGAAGGCGGCATTGGCGGTTGGCAAGGTGCGGGTATGCCATTGGTTGGCTTAAAAGATGCCAAACCAAAAAGCAAAGGCAAAGCCAAGCCAAGTTTGCATAAATAATGAGTCTGTATAGACCATTAAATATAGTCTTAAGCTGATATTGACTGGTGGCTTATTAAGCCTAGCAAACAACCTAGCAAACAACCTAGCAAACAAAAGGCACCTTCTTCTAAGGTGTCTTTTTTTGTATGACATTTATGATACCGTCAGGTTTTTTCGGTTTGAGCCGCTTGAATTTGCGAAGCTCATCCCCACTTTAAATAATGAGCCTCACCAAATATATTATTCATTTATTATTTGGTGGCTGGTTATAAGAATTATTATAAAATGATTGTTTATAATAAAACGCTTACCTCATAAACTTATAAATAAGGATTTATCATGACTGTATCTGTTAAAGTCTATACCACTCCTATCTGCCCATACTGCTCAAACGCCAAGCAACTACTAAAAACCAAAGGCGTAGACTATGAAGAGATTGGCATGCATGACATGAGCAGCGAAGAACGCCAAGCACTGATGCAAAAAACCAATAACTATCGCACTGTGCCGCAAATCTTTGTTGGCGAGACCTTTGTCGGTGGTTTTGATGAGCTAAACCAAATGAACCAACAAGGCAAACTTGACGAGCTATTAGCAGGTTAATTTGCTAGATTTTTTGCTGTCTGTCTTTACCTATGTAATGGTAGACAGTGATGAAGATAAAAGAAAGATAGTGATAAAAGTATTGATATAAAAGCATCGAGATAAAATATCGAAAATCAGTCTCGATTTATATTACAATCACCGCTTGCCCAATTATTTGATTAACTTTTAGAGGAATTACCATGGCTGAAGAACAAGCACAACCACAATTGGCACTAGAACGCATCTACGTAAAAGACATGTCACTCGAAGTCCCAGGTGCTGGTGTATTCACCAAAGAATGGAATCCAGAGCTTGATATCAATCTATCTAGTAATGCTGAAAAGCTGGATGACGACCACTATCAAGTGGTATTGACGGTCAGCGTCACTGCCAAAAATGCTGATGAAGCAGCGTTTATCGCAGAAGTCCATCAAGCGGGTATTTTCTTACTCAAAGATATTCCAGAAGATCAAATTGGTCAAATTTTAGGCGCTTACTGCCCTAACGTTTTGTTCCCTTATGCTCGTGAAGTCATTAGTGACATCGTCACCCGTGGTAGCTTCCCACAATTGCTACTTGCGCCAGTCAACTTTGACCAGGCCTATGCGCAAAGCCAAGAGCAAACGCAAGTTGATGCTCAAGGTAACGCGTAAGCTTTAATGTATTAAAGCATCAGCTTATTTATATTTGAAAGCCGTTTACTCATATAGTAAGCGGTTTTTTTATAGGCATATTTCAGTATGATTCTAAGTAATCCATAGATAAATTTTTTGCAGCCTCTGTCTGCGTAGGCACAGCAAGCTAGAAAAAACTGTACCAGCAGTACGTGATGTATCGATTTTACTTTTCACTGATTATATCTGTATTACTTTTCACCGACTTTATTATCATTAGACCTAAAAAAACCCTGCTCATTGGCAGGGTTCTCAAGCATTTCATCAATTGTCAAAAATCAATGATTAGCCTTTTAGAGCTGATAAGATTTGCTGTTTGACTTCATCGATGCCTTGAGTGCCATCAAATTTATCATAATTAGGCGCATCATCACCTTCTTTGGCTTTGTTTTGATAAAAACCAACAAGTGCTGACGTCTGCTCATGATAAGTGGCTAAACGGTCACGAATGGTCGACTCTTTGTCGTCTTCGCGCTGAATAAGTGCTTCGCCAGTCACATCATCGATGCCTTCTTGCTTTGGTGGATTGTGGTCGATGTGATAAACACGACCAGAACCTGCATGCTGGCGGCGACCAGACAGACGCTTAACAATTTCATCATCAGGAACACTGATTTCAATCACGTGATCAATTGCCACATTAGCATCTGCAAGCGCTTGAGCTTGTGGAATAGTACGTGGGAAACCATCTAAGATACAGCCATTGACACAATCAGGCTTAGCGATGCGTTCTTGCACTAGGTTAATGATAAGGTCATCAGAAACCAAACCACCAGCATTCATCACGTCTTTGGCTTGTTTACCAAGCTCACTGCCTTCTTTGATTGCGGCACGTAGCATATCGCCCGTTGAGATTTGCGGAATATCATATTCTTTAGAAATAAACTGAGCTTGGGTGCCTTTACCGGCGCCTGGTGGACCTAGCAAAATAATACGCATCATTACACGACTCTCCTTAATGGATAGGATTTTGGGACTAATAAAACTTAGGGATTGGTTGTTTGCCAAGCTACCTTACCTTGTGGCTTTAAAAAGCTCAAGTATTTTTAGCCTTGAGTCGGCAAGTTGCGATGACTTATCTGTTCATGGTTCATGTTGCGTGCCGTAGAAAATACCATGGCACGCATATATAAATCGCTTATATTTTTCTACTTATCCCTTAAGGAACCTGTTGATTAATCTCAACATTGGCCTGATTTTGGTCGGCGCTTATCACTACTGGATTGCCTGATAAGTCACCTGACTCTGCACTGGCATTGCCATTATGACTGACGCGAGCAATAACCGCTAATTGAACTTTATCAGCTCGAGCAGAGGCAAGCGTACGCTCAGGCATCATCGCATCTAAGTCACTTAGGCTAATCGTTGCCTTCCCTTGCTTAATGACACTAATCGGTAAACGCTTAGCAGCAAACGGTGGGCCACCTTGCACGTCACGTATCGCTATAAATAATACATCATCGGCTTCGATTAATGGCAGTAGGCTAGAATTGATAGATACGGTCACTTCAACGCCTTCAGATGCTTGTTGCTGCTGAGCGGTCACATTGGCACTTAATTCATCTAAACTCGCCAGCGCTTGGGTATGTTCGCCAGGCTTAGCCGCAATACTGTCACGCAAACGCTTAATCCAGCCTTGTGCTTGCTCAAAGTTATTACTACGTGCCTCACCCATTGCCATGAGCATTTGCGCGCCTTCATGCTCTGGATTTTTGGCCAATACGTCTTTTAATACACGGCGACTCGTCGTATCCAGCTGACCTTTATTAGCAAAGAAACTAATCTGCGCATAGGTCGTGGCAATTTCTTCGTTGTCAGGCGATAAACGATAAGCGCGTGACAAGGCTTCTAATGCTGAATCGGTGGCCTCTAACGATAAGAAAAGCTCAGACAGACGCATCCAGCGATCGGGATCATCAGCATGACGATAAACGTTGGTCTGCATCGCACTGATTAGCTGCGTACCATCTTCAATCGCCCAGGCTGGCGGCTGATCAATCTTGCCTGTTAATAAATCATCGGCAACTTGACTGACTTTGTCCTCAGCGGTCCAAAGATCAAACACAGGTGTGCGGTCACCGATCATCAGATAGGCCATAGCCGCCAGAACAGGCACCCAAACCATGATAATCAATCGACTCTTAATACCAGGCGTGACCATCGGTGTGACTTCGCGTTGAGCATCTAGCAATTGACGTTCAAGCTCAAGTTTTTGGTTTTGATAGTGACTGTCATCGATAGTGCCACTGTCTTTATCCACCTTTAATTCTGCTAAACGCTCACGGAATACAGCGATATTGATATCTAATAGTTGATTATCGACAGGTTTTTCTTGCGAACGTGATGCTCGTAACCACGGCATGATAGTGATAACCGCAAGTATTAAGGCCAGAAGTAAGCTTAGAGCAATAAATAAGCCAGCAGTAGAAAATAGGGTCATTTTTTGTCCTCGAGGCTTGTGATGTCATGATCATTTTTGTCCTTGCTATCATTAGTATCAGTACGTGATAACAAGCGATCAAGTTCGGCTTTCTCAGCAGCAGATAATGCAGTAGCGGTATTATTTGCCGCCCCTCCACTCTCACCACTAGCAACAAGCTGACGCCGCTTGCTGTGCCAAAACCAACCGATCAGCAGAATAATGAGTAACAATGGCGGAAAAAACCATAAAATCCATGTTGACGGGCGTACGGGCGGCTTATAACTGATAAAGTCACCATAACGTTCTTGCATATAGTCGCGAATCTCGCCATCACTACGACCATCTTTTACCAAGTCATACGTTTTTTGTTTTAAATCTTGGGCAATGGGGGCATCAGAAGCCGCCAAGTTTTGATTTTGGCATTTCGGACAGCGTAGCTCTTCGATCAGTCCACGATACTGCGCTTCTTGTTGGACAGAATCAAAGTTATAAACTTCAATTTCCGCATAGCTTGTCATACTTAGTAAACAGGCAATAATCAGGCTCGCCACTTTTATCGTAACGGCCTTTATTGAATGGGCTATCATTTGCACACCTCTTCAACCTGAATAGGATCTGGACTGACGTTATTATCATTGGCTTTATTGAGTACCGTCAAGCAAGGCTCGATACGACTTTGCCAGTTGCTCTCATTGACCTCACCGATAATATGCTGGCGAATAACACCTTCACCATCGACAACGAAAGTCTCAGGCGCACCCGTCAAACCCAGATCCAGAGCAAACTGCCCTGACAAATCCTGAATAGACATCGAAAAGGGATCGCCACCTCGGTTCAGATAACCGAAGGCATCACCAATATCATCTTTATAATTAACACCCACCAAATTGACACCGCGCTCTTCTAATTGCATTAAAAAAGGATGTTCGATGATACACGTGGGGCACCAAGAGCCCCAAATATTCATCAAAAATGGCTCATCAGGTAGATTGTCATTGGTCATGATACGACTGGTATCTGATAACAATGGCAGCTCAAAAGTAGGCACTGGCCGCTCAAGTGCGGTATTGGTGACGATATCCGTCGGCTTACCCAAACGCATATACAGCATCACAAACAAACCAATAAAGACAATCAACGGAATTAAAAACCATATCTTCAGCTGATTTTTATTCATGGTCTTTGTGCCGCCTTGCTTAGCCTGTTTATCAGAGGAATTATTTGATTGACTCATATTAATTATCCCCGGGCTTTACTGCTGATGTATCCAAATCAGCAGCCGTCGCAAAGCCTGATTTTTTGGCCGCTATTTGGGCCGCTGTCTTGGTTTTTTTAATACGATAACGACTATCAAGCATACTTAATACAGCACCGAACGCCATGATAAGTGCACCAAGCCATATCCAACGAATAAGCGGTTTGACATAAATACGCACTGCCCATTCGTTGCTATTTACAGCGATAGGCTCGCCCAGTGCTACGTACACATCGCGCAGCAGACTGTCATCAATCGCCGCTTCGGTCATTGGCATCATGCTAATAATATAGTTACGTTTTTCAGGGTATAACGTGGTCACAGCGCGGCCATCTTTAGTCACTTCGACCTCAGCTTGGGTCGCATCATAGTTACTGCCTTTGACTTCACGGAAGCCTTTAACGGTGAAGTCGTAACCTTGGACATGGACACTATCATTTGGCCCCAATGCCACATCACGCTCGATACTTAAGGTGCTGGTAAATGCCACACCAATGACGGCAATGACCACACCGAGATGAGCAGTCTGTTGCCCCCAATAGCTCAGGCGTAATTGACCTAAGCCTTTGAGTCGACTTGGTGCATTTTTGGTTTTGTCTCTAAAGTCAACAACCATCCATAGTAGCACCCAAAAACTGACTGCTAGCGTCACACCGATATTGAGCATCGCCGATGGGCTTGTAAAGTAAGTGATAATCGCCGCCAACACTAAGCTACTTACGGCGATGACCATACCAGCGCCCAATAGCGGTCGACTGTCTTTCTTCCAGCGAATATTAGAACCCATGCCCATCGCTACCAATAGCAACCACGTTAATGGCACAAATAGCGCATTGAAATACGGAGGGCCCACCGATACCTGACCTAGATTAAAGGCATCAGCAATAATAGGATAAAGTGTACCGAGTAGTACGACTAACGTTGAAATCAAAATGATAACGTTATTAATCACCAAAAATGACTCACGGGAAATCAACTGATATTGGCTTTCAACGGTCAAACGCCAGCCACGTAACGCAAACATCAGCAAACCACCACCAACGATGACGCCAAGAATGATTAAAACGACTAGACCACGCGTCGGGTCAGCGGCAAATGAATGCACTGAGGTAATAACGCCTGAACGCACAAGGAAGGTACCCAGCAAACTAAGTGCAAACGCAAAAATAGCTAGCATGATCGTCCATGCCTTAAAGACACCTCGCTTTTCAGTGACCGCAAGCGAATGCAGCAGGGCAATACCAACCAACCACGGCATCAACGAAGCATTCTCTACTGGATCCCAGAACCACCAACCACCCCAGCCAAGCTCATAGTAAGCCCACCACGAGCCAAGCGCGATACCAACGGTCAAAAAGCCCCAAGCCGCCAGTGCCCATGGACGCGACCAGCGGGTCCATACCGCATCTAAACGACCTTCCCACAGCGCCGCCATACAAAAAGCGAATGGTACAACCAAGCCCACATAACCCATATAAAGCATCGGTGGATGAATAATCAAACCAAAATCTTGTAGCACAGGGTTTAGATCTGCGCCATCGACAGGAAGGTTAGGTAGCGTACGTTCAAACGGTGACGAGGTAAAGATAAGCATCGCCAGCATCATCATCTGCACGCCAGCCAATATTACCAAGACCCGCGCACGCATAGACAATGGCAGACCACGGCTGAAATAAGAAACCAGCGCACACCACGTGGCCATGATGGTCATCCATAACAATAGTGAACCTTCATGCCCGCCCCACGTCGCCGACAGCTTATAGTACCAAGGCAGCAACGTATTGGAATGTTGAGAGACATAAATGAGGCTAAAGTCATTGTAATAAAAGCCTGCCATCAACGCGCCAAATGAGGTGATCATCGCCGCAAATTGCGCCCAGGCAAGACTTGGTGCCAGACGCTGCCAAGCAACGTGGTCGCGCATGACGCCAATGGTTGGTAACACTACCTGCAAAATCGCCAATACAAGGGCGGCCAGCAAGGCAAAATAACCCAATTCTGTGATTAACATACGGTCTAACCTTGTTTACCTTAATACGGTCATTGTTTATTTTATAGATTGGACTTTTAGGATGTATTGAACAGTCAACTATGGCATTGCTGACTATGGGCACTGCTGATAGTTACTGTCCAACACGCCCTAAGATCGGCAAAAGTATCCAGCATTTATCACTACTATTTATACTGTTACGATTTTGCCTCTAGCCATTGCAACTTGGGCGCTTACAGCATGGTACATTAGCGGCAACTTGTCACATTGATGTATCCACTCTGTATGTAATGTGTATAAAAAACATAAAAGCCTATTCATTATTGCATCGAGGGAAAAAACACCAAGACCAGATGTAACCAACCCGCCAAAAATCCTGTTAGCCCACCCAAAACAATCAAAGTCATCTCGTCTTCCCGAAACGCTGGACGTAATAGGTTTTGAAATTCATTTGGCGTTAGAGCGCGAATCCGATCACGAAACAGCCCAAATATTTTACTGGCACGACTTTCATTGAGCTCAGGGTCACGCAGCGGTACCATCGTAGCGACAATAGACTTATCAATAATGGTGTTTTTTAATTGCCCATACTCACGGCGACCTAAGCCCACACGTAGCGTGGTACGAATCACTGGCGACTCTAGCACCTCGTATAAATGGGACTTCATCAAATCACGCGTTTGCGCTGCACGGTCACCATACATCATCTCATTCATGATGTTCTCAAGTGTCACCAAATCATTTACCACAATCTCTGCGAACACCTCAGAAACTTCTTCTTGGCGCTTCATAAAACCGCCTTGTAGACGATACTGCGCGATATGTGGCACCTGAAGCTTAATAAAGGGAAAACCACGCTGCACGGTAAAAAACTTCAAATAAGGGATAAAATGTGGTTCTACTGGATTAAAGACCATCCAGATAGCAATCCAGTTGGTCAGAAAACCCCAAATTGCGGCAAAAAATGGCACCGTCCAATGCTGCGGCACCACCAAAAATATAAACATTTGGATAATACCAAAGATCAAACCAATCAAGGCACTAATATGCCAAATAAAATTGATCTCTTTTTGGCCTACTTTTAAAAACATATCCACCATCAAACGGCGATCGTTTTCCATCGTATTGACGATCATTTTACGCATATCGACCAAGTCTTCGACATGATAGGTCAAATCAGTGACCAAAGACTGCATAATACTGGGCAGCTCTTTGTGCGCTTGGGCATAAACTCGTCGTTTTAGGGCATAAGGCAGATTGCCCCACAGCGCTGGCGAGTGCTCCAGCATGATTTCATCGATCAATGGCTCAAGGTTTTTATCCACGGTATCAGTGATAAACACTGCCATCTGCTCAGGCTCCATCGCCTGAAAAAACTCATCGAGCGAGCCAAGTTTTGAGAGCGTTTGGTCAACGATAACCCCAGATATCTTGCCCGCCTTTCTTGGGACAATACCCTGCCAGCCGATACCCGGCAGCCCAAAAAATGGAAAGTTTGGAATACGAATACCCCAGAACTTAATCGGATAGAACAGCATTTTCAGCGCCATCCACACATGTATCCAAGTAACGAATGCCGTCACTGGTGGAATAGTCAGCATGGCAAGAAACTCTGGGTGTTCAGCTATCGTCTGCCACAATGAAGTTGCATCCATGACTTATCTTGTCCCTGACAGGTTAATTATCGTTGCTCATAAATAGCTTAAGAAAAACATCTTAAGCAAATAAGAACGCTTAAAAAAGACGTTCGGCCCACATAACTACTATGAAATAAATCGCCTGATTTTAGCATACTTGCTATTCATTAGCACACGGTGACCCTAGTCAAGTTGTGACTAGAGATAACACGTTTCGTCCGTTGCTCTCACAGTGAAAGCATTAAAATAGGTTAGTATTAAGACTTGTACTGCACACGACAAAACAATTGACCGACTACTGCGTCTTTTCAGTTGTTCTGTTATAATTTACAATACAACAATAGCAGATAATTGCATTCACATAGTGACATCATAATGTTAAGCCATATCAATCTATCTATTTGAAATTCTTTGTATTATTCTTTATGCTTACCGCCTTTTAATGAAACGCCCCGCCCACCTATCTATACTTTCTATACCTTTTTATTGACTCACTGACCGTTTGGGCCCTAACTTTATATGAATAAACCACTAACTCCCGCCGCCGAACAGGTCAATCGTATTTTTGCCAATCGTATTATTATCTTTGGGATTGTGATAGTTATTGGCTTGGGCGGCCTCATCATGCGTTATGGCTATTTGCAAGTCTACGCTCATGATAAATACACTACACAGGCTGATAATAACCGTATTAAACTGATATCGGCTCCGCCAAGTCGTGGTTATATTTACGACCGCAACGGGGTGATATTGGCAGACAACCAGCCTGTATTTACGGCGATGTTAAGTCCTGATGAAGTCGAAAACCCAGAGCGGACCTTAAATTTACTCGCCCCTATCTTTGAGCTAACGGATGAAAATATTACCGATATTTTAGCGCGGCTAAGTAAAAGTAAAAATGACCCAGTGACTATCAAGATTGACTTAACTGAAGCTCAATTAGCACAGTTCAGTGAACGTAAACCTTTTTTTCGCGGGGTGACCATTCAGAGTAAGCTGACGCGCTCCTACCCTTATGATGAATTATTCGCGCACGTTATCGGCTATGTCGGTCGCATTAATGACAAAGAAACCAAGCGTATAGATAAAGATCGTTATGCGGGTACTGACCTTATCGGTAAAATCGGTATCGAGGATTACTATGAAGATATCTTGCTCGGTCAACCTGGTTATCAGTCGGTCGAGACCGATGCCTATGGCAATATTTTACGTCAATTAGATACCAAGCCACCCATAGCAGGTAATGATATTACCTTGAGCCTAGATTATGGCTTACAGACCGTCGCCCAGCAGCAGCTTGACGGTCGTCGCGGTGCGATTGTGGCAATAGATCCCCAAAATGGTGACGTATTGGCCTTTGTTAGTAATCCAAGCTACAACCCTAACCCTTTTATCTCGGGTATCTCATTTAAAGACTACGGCGCGCTGCGAGACGATCTTGATCAGCCACTGTATAACCGTGCGCTACAAGGGAATTACCCACCTGGCTCGACTATCAAACCTTTTGAAGGCTTAGGCGGCATTCATTACGGTCTACGTAACTGGGAAACAACTATTTATGATCCCGGTTATTTCAGCCTGCCGGGTGACTCACACCGTTTTCGAGATTGGAAGCGCGGCGGTCACGGTACTGTCAACCTAAAGAAATCTATCGTGATGTCAGTCGATACTTATTATTATAAGTTGGCGTATGAAATGGGCATTCAACGCTTGCACGACTGGATGGTGCGCTTTGGTTTTGGCGAAAAGAGCGGCATTGATTTACCTAACGAAAAACCAGGAATCATGCCCTCACCAAAATGGAAAAAGGATACCTACGATAAGGGCTGGCTACCGGGTGAGACGATCTCTGTCAGTATTGGTCAAGGTTATTTCTTAGCCACGCCGTTACAAATTGCAAATGCGACCGCCATGACGGCCAACAAAGGCAACCACATTACCCCGCATCTATTAAAAAGCAGCGACGGTGCGGCTGCAGTGAACGTCATCACCAAGCCTGATGGCAAAATCGAATACAATGGTCAGCCTTCTGACTGGACGCGCATGCACGATGCGATGGAAGAAACCGTCAAAAATGGTACGGCACGGCGCGCTTATAACCCACGCTATCGTACCGCCGGTAAATCCGGAACCGCGCAAGTAAAATCCATTGCCCAAGGTAAAAGTTACAATAAAGCAGCGTTAGATTCTCGCCACTGGGATCACGCTTGGTTCAATGGTTTTGCGCCTGTAGAAGACCCTCAAATCGCCCTTGCTATTTTGGTCGAAAACGGTGGTGGTGGCGGTGCTGTTGCCGCTCCCATCGGTCGTGAACTGTTTGATTATTGGGTATTGCAACGTAAAACCAATCCTATTTTGCCACCATCAGCGGATGAGCTTAAAGCCATTAAACGTCAAAAAGCTTTTGACAAAGCCATCAGTGATGCGCTGCGTGACAAAGAAGACAAAGCGCTTGCCGAACAACAGGCACTGGCTGAGCAGGCACAAGCAACAACGCCCGAGTAAAATATTGCTAACGAGACAACATTATCGAAATTACATTATTGAGATTACATAATGAAAAAAGACTCAAGCGGCCGCACACCAAAAAAAAGCCCTAAAGCAAAAAATGTGGCGGGTGATGTGCGTATCATTGGCGGTCAGTTTAAACGCCGAATTGTGAGATTTATCGATGCAGAGGGCTTACGTCCGACGCCAGACCGTCTGCGAGAAACCTTGTTTAACTGGTTACTGGCTGATATTCATAGTGCGCGCGTCCTAGATAGCTGTGCCGGTAGCGGCGTGCTGGGATTTGAAGCTTTATCACGTGGCGCGGCTCATTGCACGTTTATCGAGATGAATGCGACCCAGAGCCAAATGCTACGCCAAAGCGCCGAGCAACTGCGTCTTGAACCATCCACTTATCAAATAATTCACGGCACAGCTGAGCAAGTATTATCTCAGCATCAACCTACTCAGGCTCGTTTTGATATCGTCTTTATCGACCCCCCTTATGCCCAGAATTTGTGGCAGCCTATTTTGACCGCACTCATCACTCAGTCGTTAATCGACGCAGATACATTAATTTATTTAGAAGCGGATAAAGATTTAACCATTCAATTAAATAAATTGGCAGAAACTCTTGCGGCTGAAACAAAGACAACGCAAGGTATGATCGGTTTTGAGTGCCTAAAACAAACCAAAGTTGGACAAGTTGTCGCTGGACTTTATCGTCTATCATCGTCATAATTGTCGGGTTAATGAAACCATTAATAAATTTCAAATGTTTAAAACCGCTAAAAACTGGCCAACGCTGCAGTTTAATGTATATAAGGCGAAAATAAACCCCAATGCAGCTTGCAAGCGTAGGCGCTACTGCTTATAATGTGCAGTCTGTTTTTTGAGAGCCCCGTTCCCAGCTAAACTCTCAACGAATTCTAATTTTAAGGTTTTATCATGAAAACACTTAGTGCAAAACCAGCTGAAGTGACCCATGACTGGTATGTCGTAGATGCTGACGGCAAAACCCTTGGTCGCTTAGCCACTCAAATTGCTACTCGCTTACGTGGCAAGCATAAAACTTCTTATACTCCGCACGTAGATACTGGTGACTTTATTGTTGTCATCAATGCAGAAAAAATCGCGGTAACGGGTAAAAAAGCGCAAGATAAAAAGTACTATCGTCACACTGGCTACCCAGGCGGCATTAAAGAAACCAACTTCACAAAGCTGCTTGCAAATAAGCCTGAAGATGTTCTACATAAAGCAGTTAAGGGTATGCTTCCAAAGGGCCCTCTTGGCTATGCGATGATCAAGAAGCTGAAACTATATGCGGGTACTGAACATCCACATACTGCACAGCAACCTAAAGAACTAGACATCTAAGGATATACTTATGGAACGCAATTACGGAACTGGTCGCCGCAAGACGTCTACTGCTCGTGTCTTTTTAGCGAAAGGTACTGGTGCTATCGTTATTAACGGTAAGCCACTTGAAGAATACTTCAGCCGCGAAACTTCACAAATGGTCGTTCGTCAGCCACTAGAGTTGCTTGAGTCTACTAACGCTTATGACGTTTATATCACTGTGAAAGGTGGTGGTATGACTGGTCAAGCTGGCGCAATCCGCCACGGTATCACTCGTGCACTAATTGAGTTAGACGACACCAACAAGCCTGCTCTTAAAGCAGCTGGCTTCGTGACTCGTGACTCACGTCAAGTTGAACGTAAGAAATTGGGTCTACGTAAAGCACGTAAACGTCCACAATTCTCAAAACGTTAATCAAAGCTATCTCTTACTTTTTTGCCACTGTTGTCTTTATCTCAGAACGACAGTTGCAGTATTAAAGAAAAGAGTAGATTTGCAAAGCCTTATAAGCTGGTCACAGCTTATAAGGCTTTTTTATGCCTGATACTTTTATAAAAACAGTATTCTTATAAAAAATGGCTTTATAAAGATGATCGTTTTTAAAGGAAACTCACTTTCATTAAAATCAATTTTTACCTACGACTACTTTGGCGATAAATCTCCCATCACAAGGCACAAACCGCCTTGCAAAGCTGCGCTTATTACCCCATCATAATAATAACTTTTCAGTATTAGTAACCATGTTATGAAAGCGCCTGAACAATACGATCCCAGCAAACCTTCTGCAACAGGCAGTACACCACCGCCGAATACGCAGAAACCTGCCAAGTCGCCAGCGATACCGGCTGGTATGCCGACGATTACCCAAAATCATAAGCGCACAGCACCCATAGAAAAAAAGCCCTTTCAATGGCAGTTTTTATTGCCTAAATATTGGGGTATTTGGCTGCTGGCGGCGCTGGTTTTACCCCTGATATATTTGCCATTACGTTGGCAGTTTTGGTTAGGTCGTAAGCTCGGCATGTTAATCTATAATACAGTAGGCTCGCGTCGACGTGATACGCTCATTAATCTGAGACTGGCCTTTCCCGAAAAGCCCGAAGCTGAGCGAGAGCTGATGGCCAAGCAGGTTTTTGTCAATCAGGGCATTGGTGTGTTTGAAACCTTATGTGCATGGTTCCGACCAAATGTTTTTACCCGCACCGTTTCTATCTCTGGATTACAGCATCTTGTTAATGCCCAAAACGACGGTCGCCCAGTTATTCTGCTAGGCGCTCACTACACCATGCTTGATTTGGGCGGTTTATTTTGTGCGCAATTCTTCCCTTTGGATTGCATGTATCGTCCGCAAAACAATCCGCTTCTTGATTGGTTTATTTATAACGGTCGTACTAACATTTTTGGCAAGCAGATTGCCAGCCGTGACATGCGTAGCCTTGTTAATTCTATCAAAGCCAAACATGTGATTTGGTACTCGCCTGACCAAGATTATGGTCTTAAGCAAGGTGTCATGGCGCCGTTCTTTGGTGTGCCCGCTGCTACTATTACTGCTTCGCGGCGTATAGCTAAATTAGGCAACAAAGCACACCCACCAGCATTAATGGCACTGCATACTTATCGCCAAACACCTGATAACTTGCCTAAAGGCAAACGTCCGCATTATCATCTGACCATTACGCCAGAGCTTGACAACTATCCAAGTAATGACGAAGTGGCTGATGCCACGCGCATTAATGAGTTACTGGAAGGTTTGATTCGTATCGATCCAACCCAGTGGATGTGGTTTCATCGTCGTTTCAAAAATGGCCCTAATGGGCGTACGGATACCTATAAATAATTAGAGAAAATTTGCTATACTTTGTGGCTAATATTTTGTGCTATTCATAATATATAAATAGCCACATAAATATCCTACATTGATAATAATTCGATAAACAAAAACTTTATAAATAAATGACGGATTTTCCATGAGTAATAACCGCACTTCTGATAAGCAGAATTCCAACAGCCAAACTTCTGATGATTCAACACAGAGCAAACGCATTTTAACGGGTATCAAACCGACCGGCACCCTACATTTGGGCAATTACGTTGGTGCTATTCGTCCAGCGATTCAGTCTATTCAAAATAGTGACGACGAAGCGTTTTTCTTTTTGGCAGATTATCATGGCATTATTGGCTGTTACGACCCTGCCGTTATTCATGAATCAACCAAAGCCATTGCGGCGACTTGGATTGCCTGTGGTCTTGACCCTGAGCGCGTGACTTTTTATCGTCAATCAGATGTGCCCGAAATTCCCGAACTGGCTTGGATTTTAAACTGTTCATGCGCCAAAGGCTTAATGAATCGTGCCCATGCTTATAAAGCGGCAGTCGATATCAATATGGAAAAAGAAGATGTCGATCCTGACCAAGGCATTAATATGGGGCTATTTGGCTATCCGGTACTCATGGCAGCAGACATCTTGATGTTTAATGCCACTCACGTGCCAGTTGGTCGCGACCAAATTCAGCATATCGAGATGGCACGTGACATCGCCGGTACTTTTAACCATCGCTACAAAACGCTGTTTACGCTACCGTCAGCGGTCGTTGATGATAATATCCCGCTCTTGACTGGTCTTGATGGCCGTAAGATGAGTAAAAGCTATGGCAATACCATTCCTCTATTTGGTGAGCCTAACCCGCAAGTGAACCCTGAAAAACAGATGCATAAAGCCATCATGAAAATTGTAACCAACTCACAATTGCCTGCGGAACCAAAAGACGCTGACGATTCGGCTATTTTTGAGATTTATAAAGCTTTTGCTACTCCTGAAGAGATTGCCGATATGCGTACGCAGTTTGCTGCTGGGATTGGCTGGGGTGATGCCAAACAAGCCTTGTTTGATAAAATCAATGCCGAGATTGCCCCATTCCGCGAGCGTTATCAAGAACTGATGGCCAACCCAAAAGAGTTAGAAGAGATTTTACAAATGGGTGCGGACAAAGCCCGTCGCCACAGCCGTAAACAATTAGACAAAACTCGCCGTGCTATTGGTATCCGTCCCCTCGCCAAACTTAAATAATCATTTGGTTATGACAATAGAATACCATCATGCAAAGTGAACGATTAGCCGAACCTAGCGCAGAGGTTCAAGATATGTCTCTGCGCATCTACCAGACGCCTGTACAACATCTGCCAGAAGATCTGTATGTACCGCCGCAAGCATTTGCCATTTGGTTGGAGCAGTTTGCGGGGCCATTAGACTTTTTGTTATATCTGGTCAAAAAAAATAATGTTGATTTGACCCAAATGCAGATACTGCCCATCACTGAGCAGTATCTAGCTTATATTAGCGAGTTGGATACTGCTCATTTTGAATTGGCAGGTGATTATCTGCTGATGGCGTCGACATTGATTGCAATCAAAACTGAGCTACTGTTACCTAAGCCAGAAACGCCTACTGATGAGCGTGACCCA
This sequence comes from Psychrobacter sp. FME6, assembly GCF_014861365.1. GTDB lineage: Bacteria > Pseudomonadota > Gammaproteobacteria > Pseudomonadales > Moraxellaceae > Psychrobacter. Next base: position 14,829 of record NZ_RRYW01000023.1, on the reverse strand, counting down.
AAAGCTGAGCTGATAGAGCGTCTCGAAGAATATGCGCAAATTAAAGTAGCCAGTCAGCGCTTGGACAGTCTTATTCGTCTTGAGCGTGATGTGTTCTTGTCACTGGTTAGTATGCCCAATCAAGATATTATGAATGCTGAGCTACCCAACTATTCGCCTAATATGTTGATTGATAGCTTATTTAAAATGCAGCTACAGCCCGATTATCAAATGCATAGTATTAAAGCCGATACCGTTCCGCTCTCTGACCGTATCGCCAGTATCAGTCGCCAACTAAGCACTGATGGCACCTGCTCCTTTTATGAGTTACTAGATAAGACACAAGGCAAGATAGGTGTGGTGGTCAGCTTTGTCGCGGTGCTGGAGCTGATGAAGCGGCAACTGATTGGTGTAGTGGGCTCTGAGTTAGAAAGCACTCCCCCCACTGATGATGACGATATAAAAGACAATCAAATTAAACCGCTAAAATTACAGTGGCTGGCTTAATGGTTTTTAAAAGAGAAAGTTTCTAATGGCAGATATTGACGATATAACGCACGATGATAGAAAACAAAAACGGATATTAACCGCCGTAACGCCATCGACGATAGAACAGCATCAATATATTGAAGGTATAAGCAAGCATATCGAAGTATTATTACACGCCTCAGAATCACCGCTCACTACCAATACTCTAAAGAAGCACCTGTCCCTATCTACTAAAGAGCTAACTCAAGCTTTAGCGTTACTACAACAACGCTTAGACACGGGTGTGCTGAGCTTACATGAGACGGCCAGTGGTTATCGGCTGCAAGTCTCTGATAGCTATAGCAGCTTAATCCAGCGCGTGTTTCCGCAACGTCAAGAACGCCTGAGCCAAGCGTTGCTTGAAACGCTGAGCGTCATTGCCTATAAGCAGCCAGTGACACGCAGCGACATAGAACATGTGCGCGGTGTGACATTATCAAGCAATATTTTGCGCCAATTGTTTGATAAAGGTTGGATCATCGAGGACGGTTATAAAGAAACGCTAGGGCGTCCAGCGTTATTACACACCACCGCGCAGTTTTTAGATGCCTTTGGATTGAGTCATTTAGACCAGTTGCCACCGATGCCGGATATGAATGCCATCAAAGCGATGTCCTAGATAATTTAAAACAAGACTCGTATATCATATATATTGGCATAATAAAAAAGGACATACCATTTAGGTATGTCCTTTTTTATTATCCTAATCGCTAAAGTTTTGATTATACGTCAGCGACTGGCTCCTACCAATAAGCGCTTAATGATTACTTATTAACTGCTTATTGATTAATGACATCAACGCCTTTAGGCGGGGTGAATTTAAATTGGCTACTATTGATACTCGGATTCATTTTGATACCACTGAATTTAATCGTCGTGGTTTGACCAAGGCTATCATTCAATACCATCATGACTGGCTTACCACCATTAAAGCTCATAGATAAGCTTTTAAAGCTGGCACTATCTGACTTAGGATACAGCACATAATAGTTTTTATTGCCATACGGCTGAGTGATTTTGAAGTTTTTATCAATCTTATTTGGCTCGCCTGATAATAGTAGTGCTGGGGTATTACCAACTTGACTATCAACATTTTGCTTAGTGGCTTGCTCCAAATCCTTATCATAAACCCACATAGAGTTGCCATTGGCAATGATTAGTTGCTCTGATGGTGATTTGGTTTCCCAGCGAAAGTTATTTGGGCGCTGAACACTCATTGAGCCAGAAAAAGTACCACTATTGGCGCCTTTTGTGGTTTGGCTAAAGTTCGCCGTCATGCTTTTAGTGTTCGCCAACAGTTTATTTAAGCGTTTGGCAGCGGTTAGATTGTCAGCAGGTGCCGCTGTTGCTGATTGTGTTAATGCCATCATAGGAGCAGCAACACCGAGCGACGTCATCAATATGCCCGTTAACGCCCCACCCATCACTTTTTGTTTTAACGTTGTGTTCTGTTTAATCGATTTGTTCGTTGATAAAGTCATGATAAATCCTCTCTAAAAATGCAAAATAGCTTAAAAAATAAAATGTTTTATTAAAATTTTTGTTTTCTATAAATGTTTATTTGAGCACTATAAAACCAGCGCTAATAAACAATGGAGACAGTGTGCCAGTTTTTTTATTGCGCGCCTAGTCATGATTTGCAATGATTACTACGCCTGACATACAGGCTTGTAACCAGTGCCGTTACACAGTATATGATGTTCTATGAGTGGTACAACGAGTATCAAAGGCAGGCATCAAAAAGCCCCTACTACCAAACGGTAATAAGGGCTTTTTAGTCATCCAGTTATTTTATTCAAAAAGAATAAAATAAGGTAGATGGGCAATTATGCGTTTTCAACCATCACATAACGACGGTTAAATTTGCCTTTGGTTGCAAACTTCACTACACCGTCATTCAGTGCAAATAAAGTATGGTCACGACCCATGCCAACGCCTTCGCCTGCGTGGAATTCTGTACCACGTTGACGAACGATGATGTTACCGGCAACGATGGTTTGACCACCAAAGATTTTTACGCCGAGCATTTTTGGGTTTGAATCACGACCGTTACGAGTCGAACCTGCAGCTTTTTTATGTGCCATGAGAAAATCTCCTTGTTAATGTGACTTATCGCTAATGCGACAACTCTTAAGCATTTAGTGCGCTGTTTAGCGATTATCGCTAAATGGGTAATTAGGCATTAATGGCTTTGATTTTTAACAAGGTGTACCATTGGCGGTGACCTTGTTCTTTGTGATAATGCTTACGACGGTTGTGTTTGATGATACGGATTTTTTCGCCGCGACCATGTTCAACCACTTCAACTTCTACGCTAGCACCATCAACGACAGGCTGACCGATTTTGACAGTTTCACCGTCAACAACCATCAACACGTCTTCAAATTTGATTGTTTCGCCTTTTTCTGCTTTTAGTAGTTCAACTTTTAAAAGCTCATCGACGACTACACGGTGCTGTTTACCACCAGTTTTAATTACTGCGTACATTGTATGACTCCGTTTAACCCGTGTGCCGTGGCTGATATCATACCAGCGCTTTTGCGACGAACACGACAGGGAAAAATTAAAGGCAAGATTTTACGGCTTTTTGCTTATAAAAGCAAGCCGTTCATCTCACTCGTTTGGCGTATTTTTGTAAGGTGGTTTCATTAACAGTCATTATTTTATTGCTATCTATGTCGTTGATTTTGAAGCTATCAAAGAGGGTATTTAATACCAAAATATCTAGAGCCCTTACAACGGATAATGACCTAAGCCCAACTGCGGTTATTATAACTTATATAATCAGTTACTTACAGTCTTTTATCAACCCATTCTGTACCTGAAAAACCATTAAGTAAACGAGTATTCATATCATCCAATATCAGGGCATTTTTATCATGGCTATTTCTTCTTTATCTCAGATAAGGATCAATAAAAAGAAAACCGTGCGGCTTTTGACAGGCTCCAATCAACAATTTAACCATCAATTTAACCACATAGCTATGCTATCATAAGAAAAAATCAGGCCTTACCTATATTTTATAACGCCAAGGCTGTAAAAAAATTCTCTATTCTTATTAATATGACTATCTATTATGACCAGCACTCCTTTAAGCAATACCCCAGCCGCACCTAATTCAACACCTGACTATGCTGAAATCCAAAATATCGTAACAGATGATTTTGAGATTATGGACAAGCAAGTATTCGGTAGCCTAAATTCAAAAGTGCAGCTAGTGATGAGCGTGTCACAACACGTGATCAATGCGGGTGGCAAGCGTATGCGTCCTTTGATTACCTTGTTATGTGCACGCATGTTTGACGACAATCCATCAGAAAAAGCCATGCATTTGGCAGCGATTACTGAGATGTTGCACACAGCAACCCTGGTTCATGATGATGTGATTGATGAATCAGGTCAGCGCCGTGGCAAGCCAACAGCCAATGCCACTTGGGACAATGCCACAGCGGTATTGGTCGGTGACTATCTGATTGCCCGCGCCTTTAATCTACTAGTTGGTTTCCAAAGCTTGCCATTATTGCAGGTATTCTCAGACGGTACTTGCGATATTGCAGAAGGTGAAGTATTGCAGCTGCAACATCAGCACAACCCTGCCGCGACTGAAAATGACTATTTACGCATTATCGATGGCAAAACCTCTCGCTTATTTATGATGGCGACCCAAGGGGCCGCTATCTTGCAGAATAAAACCGAGCACTTACAAGCATTAGCAGATTTTGGTCAGCATTTTGGTAATGCATTCCAGATTGTTGATGACGTACTTGATTACAGTGGTGACAGTGAATTGATGGGTAAAAACCTAGGCGATGATTTGGCAGAAGGCAAGCCGACGCTACCCACCATCAAAGCGCTAGAGTTATTGAAAGAGAGCGATACAAAAGGATATGAAAAACTGCGTCTCGCGGTACAGACGGGTAAAACCGAAAATACTGAGCAGCTGATCGAACTGGTACGCGGCTCAGGCTCATTAGACTACTGTAAACAGCGCGCTTTAGAAGAAACTAAATTGGCTCAGCAAGCACTTAGCACTTTACCTGATAACCGTTATCGTACTGGGTTATATCAGTTGACAGAACTTGCTAGCGCGCGTTTGCTATAGCGTCTCTGTCATTCTTAATAGCTATTTCTGTTATGAGATTAAATATTTCACTTTAGAGAGCACTTATGCCCCTTCATTTCAGCGGTCACATTTAGTGGTTGCTAAAATTGTTATTTTACTAACAACCCTGCTCTCTCATGACTTAATAGCCTTAATACCAATATGGCTTTAACGTTTTAACAAAAGCTTACAATTATTTATACTTGAGCATTTTCTAACTGTGTTTTAGCTGTTAATGAACAAGAGACTTGCTATAACAGCATTTTATTTATTCGTGAAAGGTAATATTACGGTTCTTTGCAATGAATCCTTTGCTTAACGACTTGACTGTGGGGTTACCCCTATAGTTTATAATTACTGGTTCAATTTATGATTCAATTTTGTAGCTTAGCTACGACTTTGATACCAAAGAGTCTCGCACCAGTACTTAATGTATATCGCTGTTAGATGTCCTAGTAACGATATTTTGCTAAAACAGTTGTATTGAAAGCTTTTTTAGCAAAAATAGTATGGTGTTTAGAGCAAAATTAATTTTTACATTCAATACACTAAAATTTATTGATAAACTTTTTATACTGCCATTATTTATTTTATATATACTGCCGAGGACATTGATGAAGCACTCTTATCTTGCGCTTGTAATAGCATCTGTACTATCTGGAGCTGTACTGGTTGGCTGTGACAAAAACGAGGACGCCGCTGGCGCTGAAGCCGCTCAGCAGCAGATGCCGCCTGCGGTTGTCAACGTCCAAACTGTCACCCTAGATACCGTACCCCAAGTACAGACTTTTTCTGGACGTACCGCCGCCTACCAAACTGCCGACGTCCGCCCACAGGTTAATGGCGTCATTGACGAAGTACTTTTCCGCGAGGGTGGTAATGTCAAAAAAGGTCAGCCACTTTATCGTATCAATACCGATAACTATGCTTCTTCGGTAACGAGTGGTCAAGCCGCTGTGCAACAATCACAAGCCAACTATCAGACAGCCATGGCAAATAATGCCAATGCAAAAGCCGAACTGGGCAGCCGTCAAGCATCATTGGCTCAAGCACAAAATGACTTACAACGTTTGCAAGGCTTGGTTAGTATCGATGCCATCTCTAAACAGCAATACGAGCAAGCGCAAACGCAAGTACGTACAGCACAAGCCGCTGTACAAAGTGCTGCTGCCGCTGTTGGGCAAACACAAGCCGGTATCGAGAGTGCAAAAGCAGGTATCCAAACAGCAAAAGCAGGTTTGGACGCTAGCACCTTGGACCTTAACCGTACTATCGTACGCGCACCTCTCAGCGGGCGCTCTGACCGCTCTAGCGTTACTGCTGGTACGCTGGTCAGCGCTGGTCAACCCGATCCCTTAGTGACCATTTCACGCTTAGATCCTATTTATGTCGATATTAGTCAGTCATCATCTGATCTATTAAGACTACGCCAGCAGATTTCTGAAGGCAAAGCACAAGCCGGTATGAATAGCGTGGAGTTAGTGTTAGAAGATGGCAGTGTTTATCCAGTGCGCGGCAAACTGGCCTTATCAGAGGCAAAAGTCGATGAGTCTACAGGCGCCGTGACATTGCGTGCGGTATTCCCGAATAGCGACAACATTCTATTGCCAGGTATGTATGTCAGCGCACGCTTAACCCAAAGCGTCATCACCAATGCAGCTTTAATACCTCAAAGCGGGCTTATACGTACTCCTAAAGGTGATACGCAGGTATATGTCGTTGACAAAGATAATAAAATTCAAGTACGTCCGGTCACTATCAATGGCACATACGACGGAAAGTGGTTAGTTACTGATGGGCTGAAAAATGGTGAAAAAGTCGTTATTATTGGGGGTTCAAAAGTCAAACCTGAGCAAGAGGTGGTCGCTAAACCGTTAGAAAACCCGAACTCAGCACCGTCTAAACAAGGTGCACCTAATGCAAAAACACCTCAGCAAGCCGCAAAGAAAATGGATAAACCTGCTGATAAAGACCCTTCTGCCAAAAAACCAGCAGAAGACGCCGCTAACTAATTCCATTCAAAGATAGGAAGACCTAGGGATATACTATGTCACGTTTTTTTATTGATCGCCCTATTTTTGCATGGGTGATGGCTATTTTAGTCATGCTCATCGGGATAATATCGGTCATCAATCTACCGATTGAACAGTACCCACGTATTGCGCCGCCGACTATTTCGGTCAGCGCAAACTATCCTGGTGCGAACGCGCAAACTGTTGAAGACTCAGTTGTTCAGATTATTGAACAACGTATGAAAGGGCTTGATGGCTTGATGTACATGTCATCATCGAGCTCCTCAAATGGTGGGGCGTCAGTCACGCTTACCTTTGAGAATGGTACAGACCCTGATACCGCTCAGGTACAGGTACAGAATAAACTCCAAGCAGCAATGAGCTCGTTGCCAGAACAAGTACAGCGGCAAGGCGTCAACGTTAATAAATCCTCCAGCAGCTTTTTGATGGTGCAAGGGTTTATTTCTGAAAATGGCGAGATGGATAAGGCTGATATTGCCGATTACATTAACTCGAACGTCGTCGATCCGCTCAGTCGGGTTGAAGGTGTGGGTGAAGTTCAGGTATTCGGCTCATCTTATGCAATGCGCATTTGGCTAGATCCTGCCCGCTTACGCAGCTATAACATGGTGCCCTCTGATGTGGTCGATGCGGTACGAGCGCAAAATGCGCAAGTATCAGCAGGTCAACTGGGTCAAGCGCCCGCTGACTCAGATCAGCAGGTCATTAACGCGACGGTTACTGTACAAAGCTATTTGCAAACCGCTGATGAATTCAAAGACATCTTATTAAGAACCAACAGCTCTGGTGCACAAGTTCGCCTAGGTGATGTTGCAGATGTTGAGATTGGTAGTGAAAACTACAGCGTTAATGCGTTATATAATGGTAAAGAATCTGCTGGTCTTGGTATCTCCCTCGCCGGTGGTGCCAACGCTCTAGAAACTCGTGAGTTGGTTGGCGACCGTATGGCAGAGCTGGAGCAAAGCTTCCCAGCAGGTCTAACGACGGTAGTGCCTTATGACACCACACCATTTGTACGCTTGTCTATTGAACAAGTTGTCAAAACCTTAATTGAAGCAATTATATTAGTATTTATCGTCATGTTCATTTTCTTACAGAACTGGCGTGCTACCATCATTCCTACCCTTGCAGTACCTGTGGTATTGTTAGGTACTTTCGCGGTGCTTTATCTCGCCGGCTTTAGTATTAACGTATTGACTATGTTCGCATTGGTACTATCCATTGGTCTACTGGTGGATGATGCCATTGTCGTGGTGGAGAACGTCGAGCGGATTTTGGAGGAGGATTCTGAAATCTCCATCAAAGACGCCACGATACAATCGATGGGTGAAATTAGTAAAATCGTTGTCGGTATCGCCTTGATTCTATCGGCAGTATTCGTACCGATGGCGTTCTTTGGCGGCGCAACTGGTGTTATTTACCGTCAGTTTGCCATTACCTTGATTACCAGTATGGTGCTATCAGCTCTAGTAGCACTTATCTTCACCCCTGCTCTCTGTGTCACTTTGCTCAAACGTAGCAAGGACCATGAAAAAGGTAATACTGAAGAAAAGAAAGGCTTCTTTGGTTGGTTTAACCGTTCTTTCGCTAAAGCCAGTCGCTCTTACGAAAACTTTGTGGGTAAAAGCTTCCGCCTAAAATGGGTCTACTTTATCGTTTATGCCGTCATTATCGGTATAATGGCAGTAGTATTCTTACGTATTCCCAGCTCATTTTTACCCGAAGAAGATCAGGGTATTATGTTTACCCTAGTGCAGTTACCTGCTGGTGCCACGCTCGATGAAACAGACGCTGTACTCGAAAAAGTCAACGATTATTACGAGTCTGAAGAAGACGGTAACGTTGAGTCTGTGTTTACCGTGTCAGGCTTTAGCTTCGCCGGTCAAGGGCAGAATATGGGCCTAGCATTCGTACGCTTGACTGATTGGGCCGACCGCAAAGGTGATGAGAATACCGCCCAAGCAGTCGCCGAGCGCGCGATGGGCTATTTCTTTTCCCAAAATGAAGCTCAAGTATTTGCGATTGTACCGCCAGCCATTACCGAACTTGGTAACGCCAGTGGTTTTGATTTAATGATTCAAGATAACGGCAACGTCGGTCACGACGGTCTACTAGAAGCGCGTAATATGCTGCTGGGTATGGCTGGTGAAAATGATAAAGTCACTGGTGTTCGTCCAAACGGACAAGAAGATGCGCCGCAGCTAAAAGTAAATGTTAACCAAGAACAAGCCGCTGCTTATGGCTTATCTATGGCTAGTATTAATAGCGTCATCTCAACCGCGTGGGGCTCAAGCTATATCAATGACTTCGTTGATCGTGGTCGTATTAAGCGTGTGTTTGTGCAAGGTGAACCAAACAGCCGTACCAACCCTAACGATATTGGTAAATGGTACGTACGTAATGATGTGAACAATATGATTCCGTTTGACGCTTTCTCTAGTACTGAATGGCAATCAGGCTCACCGCGTCTGACCCGTTATAACAGCTTACCGTCTATGAACCTTCAAGGTAGCGCTGCACCAGGTTTAAGTACCGGTGATGCGATGGACTCGATGGAAGCGATGATGGAAAAGCTACCTGACGGTGTAGGCTATGAGTGGACCGGCATGTCACTTGAAGAGAAAAAATCGGGTGCTCAAGCGCCGATGCTATACGCCATCTCAATCTTAGTGGTATTCTTATGTCTTGCTGCTTTGTATGAGAGTTGGTCAATTCCATTCTCAGTCCTATTAGTCATTCCACTTGGGGTCTTGGGGGCGGTGCTATTTACTTGGTTCCGTGGCTTCTCCAATGACGTTTACCTACAAGTTGGTCTACTAACGGTCGTCGGGCTATCCGCCAAAAACGCCATCTTGATTATCGAGTTTGCGAGGGATCACCAAGAGGATGAAGGTTATAGCCTGAAAGAGGCGGTAATGACCGCGGCTCGTCAGCGTCTACGTCCAATTATTATGACCTCGCTTGCCTTTGGTCTTGGTGTTGTGCCATTATTCATAGCCACGGGCGCTGGGTCTGGTAGCCAAAACGCCATCGGTACCAGTGTTGTTGGTGGGGTTGTTACCGCCACAATCTTAGGTGTTTTCTTTATTCCGATGTTCTATATTTGGGTACGTAGTATTTTCCCTTATAAAGGTAATGAAGGCCATCAACCACCTAATAACGATGATCCGCAAGCCCCAACTCCCTCTGAGAGTTATCAGCCTGTAAGCTTTGGAGATAATACACAATGAGTTTTCGTTCCTTTTTCACCCCTAACTCAGCCACCAAAGCAGTAGTCACTACTGCTCTGGTGCGCCCAACTACAGGCACATGGTTTGCCCCTACCACTATGGTTGCGAGTGTTTCTATATCACGGATACGCAAAAATAGTGGACGCTTGCTGGGCTTGTCTGCATTAGCAATGAGTATGGCGGCGTGTAATACTATCCCAAAAGCGGATACACGCCCTGTGCTTGCAGAGCCTAATGTGCCGATTGAACAAACTTACGGTGCTTTTGATAGTGAGACCGTTAGTAACGGTGAGCAGCCTAGCATCGCTAGTCAACGCTGGCAGAACTTTTATAGTGATGAGCGCTTGAAAGGCTTAATTGCCTTAGGTCTTGAAAACAATAAAGACTTTGAAAACGCACGCTTAGCCATTGAAAAAGCACGGGCACAATATCAGATTACCGATATTCGTGACCTGCCGACGATTGATGGCAGCGCTGGTTACTCACGAAAAGCTCAGAATAACGTCGATAAAAACCCTAACAGCAGCTATAACGTCAATCTTGGTCTCGCTAACTATGAGTTAGATTTCTGGGGCAAAATTGCTAGCCTAAAAGATCAAGCGTTACAGAACTTTTTGTCAACGGCTGCTGCAAAAGATTCGACCCAAATTAGCCTCATTAGTAACATTGCCCAAAGCTATGCCAACTTAAGCTATAGCCTAGCGCAGTTAAAACTGGCTGAAGCAACGGTTGAAAGTCGTGAGAAATCACTATTTATCGCTGATAAACGTTTTGAAGCCGGTATCGATCCTAAGCTACCGTCGTTGCAATCAGGTGCTTCGCTTGAGAACGCTAAACTTGCGGTATTACGTGCCCAAAGCAGTATTCTAAAATCGCGTAATGCCTTACAGTTTTTAGTTGGCGCACCTATCCCAGGTGACTTAATTCCAACACCAGCAGTTAGTAATATCACTAACCAGCAGATATTTAATGCAGGTCTGCCAAGTGAGTTATTACGCTATCGTCCTGATGTGCTGCAAGCGGAATACAATCTAAAAGCCGCTGGTGCTAATATCAAAGTGGCACGAGCTTCTTACTTCCCCTCTATTAGCCTTGCTAGTAGCGTTGGTGTGAGTAGTGGTAGCTTAGACGACTTGTTCAAAAGTGGCTCGGTTGGTTGGTCGTTTGGACCAAGCATTAGCGTACCTATTTTTGATGCCGGTCGTTTAGATGCAGAATATGATGTGGCCAAAATTGAGCAAGAACAAACGCTTACCAGCTACGAGAAATCTATCCAGACAGCCTTCCGAGAAGTCTCTGATGTGCTAGCAACTCGCGCAACACTTGGTGAGCAGCTAGAAGCACAGTATCGTCTGCAAGACAACTTTGAGCAAACGTATCAAATCGCAGATGCGCGCTTTAAAGCAGGTATCTCAAACTATCTGGATGTACTCGATGCGCAGCGTTCACTGTTCTCAACTCAACAAGGGATTTTAGATTTAGAGCTACAGAAAGCCATTAGCCAAGTCGAGCTATACCAAGTACTTGGTGGCGGCGCTAATCTGAATGATGTTCCGAGCGTTATACCTGTGCCGCGACACAACAACTTAACCCAAGTGGCTTATAGCGATGAAGCTAAAGCGGCTAATGTGGTTGACGCTGCCAGTTCAGCGCGTGTGGCTTCGCCGCAAGAGGCTTTAGCGATTAAGCAGTCACAGTCGTCAACGACTAGCACGTTTGAGCCTAGGACTGTCGTCGATGTTAATAACGATGGCAAGGCAGATGCGGCAGTGGGTACTGTCCATAAAGAAACAACGGTTGAACAATTACCCGAAGCGCAGGTTGTTGAGCCTTAAACTGTTTTGACATTTAATCCTTGTAAATCGCAACATCACAACATTGTGACTTTGTAATGACGTTTCATAATCACGTTGACAGTAGATAAGTACAATAAACCCTGCCAACTTGGTAGGGTTTATTGCTTTCATAGGCTGTTTTTTACTATATAGTTGATTCACTTTAAAACCGATACGAGTGCTACTGGAGTAAATTTTTTGCTGCCTCTGTCACGCTTGCGAACAGCAAGCAAAAAAAATTTATAACAGTAGCACGTAGCTAACAATGTATCGATTTTATTTAGAACTACCTATAGTAAGCCCAGCATATTGAACATTGTTTTGTACTCCCCTATAAAGACAGCTTTATAATAGTAATCATATCATCCAATAGCACCATACAATCTAGTGACACTATAATAAGGAGTTACCATGACTTATACTTTTAATCGCCAATTCCCTGCCACTCGCCTACGCCGCTTGCGTTATAACGATAACGTAAGAGCAATGATTCGTGAGGTCGAGCTACATCCTAAGCATTTAATTGCACCCGTCTTTGTCATCGAAGGTGATAACCAGCGCGAAGCAGTCGCAAGTATGCCAGGAGTTGAGCGTTTATCAATCGACCTACTTATTGAGCATGCTAAAGCACTATTAAGTGAGGGCGTGACCACTATCGATATCTTTCCTGTTATCGATAATAGCTTAAAAACTGCTGATGGCAGCGCGGCATATGATGAAAACGGCCTCACCGCTCGTACGGTAAAAGCCGTGAAAGATGCCGTTCCAGAAATGGTAGTGATGACCGATGTGGCGCTAGACCCTTATACTTCTCATGGTCAAGATGGCCTACTTGATGACAGCGGCTATGTCATGAACGACGAAACCACTGAGGTGTTGGTCAAGCAAGCTTTGGTTCATGCGCGCGCGGGTGCTGATATCATCTCACCTAGTGACATGATGGATGGCCGCATCAAAGCTATGCGTGACGCATTTGAGGCAGAAGGCTTTGTCAATACCGCTATTATGGCCTACTCAGCTAAGTATGCCTCTGCCTATTACGGTCCGTTCCGTGATGCGGTCGGTAGTGCGGGTAACTTAAAAGGCGGGCACAAAAAACAGTATCAGATGGACTTTGGTAATCGTGCTGAAGCGCTACATGAAGTCGCGATGGACATCAATGAAGGCGCGGATATGGTCATGATTAAGCCAGGCCAGCCCTATCTTGATCTGATCCGTGAAGTCAAAAACACCTTTGGCGTGCCGACCTTTGCGTACCAAGTCTCTGGCGAATATGCGATGCATATGGCCGCGATTCAAAACGGCTGGTTGACTGATGCGGTAATTTTAGAATCTTTAATTGGCTTCCGCCGTGCTGGTGCTGACGGTATTTTGACTTACTTTGCACTAGAAGCAGCACGTCAGCTAAATAACGCTTAATATTGAGCAGTGTGCTTTTTGTATTGTGGACGCTATCGCGCCAGCTGAAAACCATCAGCTGGCGCTTTTTTTATCTCTAAAGTGGTTTAAAACACTGATGAGTAGTGCTATAAACACGCACGGTCATGTGGCTTATTAAAATCAATTATAGGACCTACGGGTATGATACGAGTAGGATTAATATTGGCGTGACTGGTGTAATAATGCGCCTTAATATGATCCATATTTACCGTCTCTGCGATACCTGAGATTTGATATAAGTCACGCAGATAGCCCCAAAGATTTGGGTAATCAACGATACGGCGGATATTACATTTAAAGTGCCCGACATAAACGGCATCAAAGCGTACTAATGTCGTAAATAAACGCCAATCTGCTTCAGTGATCCTATTATCTATCAAATAACGCTGGTTTTCTAAACGTGCCTCTAAAGTATCTAGCGCATCAAATAGAGTGACGACCGCTTTTTTATAGGCCGCTTCTGTGGTGGCAAAACCTGCCTTATAGACACCGTTGTTGACCGCATCATAAACAAATGCATTAGTTTCATCGATTTCTGCTATTTTGTCTGACGGTAAAAAATTACCTGATACTGCTCCCACTTCATCAAAAGCTGAGTTAAACATACGAATGATTTCAGAGGATTCATTACTGACGATAGTATTGGTATGTTTATCCCATAATATCGGTACTGTGACCCGCCCTGTATAGTCTGATTTCGCTGCAGTATAAATCTCATATAGGTAGCTGGCATTCACAATCGGGTCAGCAATAACGCCTTCTTCCTCTGCAAACGTCCAACCTTTATCACCCATAAACGGATGAACCACAGACATCGTAATCATGTCCTCTAAACCTTTAAATTTTCGATAAATGATTGTACGATGTGCCCAAGGGCAGGCAAGCGAGACATATAAATGATAACGATTGGCTTCGGCTTTAAAACCGCTCTGACCTGATGGCCCAGAGCTTCCATCTGCTGTGACCCAGTTTCTAAATCCCGCTTCTTCGCGCTCAAAGCGCCCACCACTAGAGTCTGTGTCATACCATTTGTCTTGCCACTGACCATCAACCAATAAGCCCATCTCATTCTCCGATTTATTGCAGTTTTAATTTCATATCGATCGTTTTCTATTTACAATAACATTGCCACCAAGCCTAGCCAATAGAATTCGCCCTGCTATAAATAAGAAAAACTAAATAACCATTATAATATATTTAATAAAACTACACAAAAAAGTTTATATATCACTCAATATAAGGCTTGATACTCAACTTAGATTAACACATGAAGTGCAATACCAAATGTGAGGTGAAAAAAAGACCTAGATGCGCTAGCATCAAAGTTTTTATCCACCGACCAAAGTGAGATTGCAACCATGAACTATACACATCTAAGCCTAGGTGAACGATACCAGATTTATGCCCTTAAAGGGGCAAAACATAGTATTAAATTTATAGCGAGGGCGTTAAACAGAAGTCCCAGCACCATATCAAGAGAGCTAAGGCGTAATAAAGGCCTGCGCGGTTACCGAGCAAAGAATGCTAATAACAAGGCTTGTGACAGACGATCAAACAACGCCGTCACTATTATTGCTGATGTATGGGATTGGGTCACAGACAAGCTAAAAGACAGCTGGAGTCCTGAACAAATAGCCGGCGTTCATGGTGGTATTAGTCACATGAGCATCTATCGCTATAT